>NZ_BAAAZU010000029.1:51432-120963 GCF_039537065.1 Luteimonas lutimaris
TACCAGGGCCGGGTATGCCGGGCCGCCTCAGAACGACATGAACATCCCGCCGTTGACCGGGATGTTGGCGCCGGTGATGAAGCCGGCGTCGTCCGCGGTGAGGAACGCCACGGTGCGTGCGATCTCCCCGGGTTGGCCGAGCCGGCCGACCGGCACGTCGGCGACGATGCGGTCGCGGATCTCCTGCGACATCGCCATCACCAGCGCGGTTTCGCAGTAGCCGGGCGATATTGAGTTGACGGTGACGCCCTTGCGCGCGACCTCGCGCGCCAGCGCCATGGTGAAGCCGTGCATGCCGGCCTTGGCCGCGGCGTAGTTGGTCTGCCCGAACTGCCCGGTCTGGCCGTTCACCGAGCTGATGTTGACGATCCGCCCGAAGCCGCGCGTGGCCATGCCATCGACCACGTGCCGGCACAGGTTGAACACGCCGTCCAGGTTGATCCGCAGCACCGCGTCCCACTGTTCGCGCTGCATCTTGCGCAGGGTGGTGTCGCGGGTGATGCCGGCGGCGTTGACCAGCACGTCGAGGCTGCCGTGCGCGGCGACGATGTCGTCGACCAGCCGGCCGCAGGCGTCGAAATCGGAGACGTCGCCAGCGGCGAAATGGATGTCCAGGCCGTCGGTCTCGCGCGCGAACGCCTCGATGCGTTCGGCGCGGTCGCCCAGGTCGATCGCGACCACGGTGCGGCCCTGCGCGGCCAGTGATTTGCAGATCGCGGTGCCGAGCCCGCCAATGCCGCCGGTGACGGCAGCGATGCGCTTGTCCAAGATGATCCCCCTGCTACTTGCCGCGCCTGGCGGTGTCCTTGTCCTTCGCGGCGGCCTTGTCGGGATCGGCCTGCTGCGTGCGGCCCATGCCGGCGACCAGGTTTTCCTGGAAGTCCTTCCAAATTTCCATGTTGCGCTCGGTGAGCTGGTTCATCATCGACCAGGGCGTGGTCTGCCCGAGCACGTCGCCCATCTGCTTGCGGAACTGCGCCTGCTGATCCATGAAGGTCTGCATGGAGCGGTCCAGGTAGCTGCCCATGAAACCCTGCAGCGAATCGCCGTAAAGGCGGATGATCTGGCTCAGCATCTTCGTCGAGAGCATCGGCTGCCCGTTCTGCTCGTGTTCGGCGATGATCTGCAGCAGTACCTGCCGGGTCAGGTCCTCGCCGCTCTTGGCGTCGCGGACCTCGAAATCCTCGCCATCGACGATCAGCTGGCGGACGTCCTCGATGGTGATGTAGCTCGAAATGTCGGTGTCGTAGAGGCGACGGTTCGGATACTTCTTGATGACGCGCGTCTTGGTCATGGAGCAAAGGCTCTAACAATGCGTCCCTGCAGCATGGCGCAGTGCAGCACGGGTTGCAAGAAGGCCGGGTGTGGCTGGGACTGCGGTGGGGCGGGACCGGCTGAGACTGCGGCTGGTGACTGGGGGCTGGGCTGGCGAAGCACCAGCCAACCGCATTGTCATTCCGAGCGCAGCGAGGGATCTGCTTCATGCGCCTGCCGGAAAAGCAGATCCCTCGCTGCGCTCGGGATGACAGCTCAAGAGACCGGCGTGCACGCTTTCCCGAGTCCCGAGTCCCGAGACCCGGGTCCCGGGTCCCCGGCCCCAGCCCTACCACCCCATGTACTGTCCGCCATTCGCCGCCAGGTTCGCCCCGGTGATCCAGCTCGCCTCGTCGGGCAGGAAGAACGACACCGCGTAGGCGATTTCATCCGGCGTGCCCAGGCGGCCCGTGGGAATCTGGGCGACGATCTTGTTGCGCACCTCTTCGGGTACGGCCATCACCATGTCGGTGCCGATGTAGCCCGGCGAAACGGTGTTGACGGTGATGCCGAACTTCGCGTTCTCCTGCGCCAGCGAGATCGTGAAGCCGTGCATGCCGGCCTTGGCCGCGGCGTAGTTGGCCTGGCCGTACTGGCCTTTCTGGCCGTTGATCGAGCTGATCTGGATGATCCGCCCCCACTTGCGCGCGCGCATGCCCTCGATCACCGGGCGGGTGACGTTGAATACCGAGTTGAGGTTGGTGTTGATGACCTCCTGCCACTGCTGCGCGTGCATCTTGTGGAAGGTGCCGTCGCGGGTGATGCCGGCGTTGTTGACCAGGATGTCGACCGGACCGAGCTGCCGTTCGACCTCGCGCACCATCGACTCGGCGTCCTCGGGGGTGGAGACGTCGCCCTTCGCGAGCGCCACGTCGAAGCCGTCGGCCTGCATCCGATCCTGCCACGCGCGCGCCTTGTCCTCGTTCCGGTAGTTGGTGGCGACCCGGTGGCCGCCCGCGGCCAGCCGCTTGCAGATTGCCGTGCCGATCCCGCCCGTCCCGCCCGTTACCAACGCCACGCGTGCGCCCATGTCCAAGTCTCCTGTCGAACTCCGACGGGGAGCCATTTCCCCATCACGGTGATTCTAGGCACCGTCGATGACGGGAGCGTTGTGCAGCGCGGCGAGGGGCGGCAGGGTGCGCGGGATGCGCGACGGTTCGAAGGCGGCTGCGGCGGCAGCCAGCCGGCGGTGCAGCGCGCCCGAATCCAGCCAGCCTTCGGGTGCCTGGCCCAGCGCAAGCCACGCCGCGCGCAGCGCCGGCAGCGGGTCGCCGTCGTCCACGGGCAGCGCCGCCAATGACTTCGACAGCTTGCGGCCGTCGCCATCGACCACCAGCGGCAGGTGCGCATGGCCGGGCGTCGGCAGGCCGAGCCGGCGCTGCAGGAACACCTGGCGCGCGGTGGAGTCGAGCAGGTCGGCGCCGCGCACGACTTCGGTGATGCCCTGCGCGGCGTCGTCGACGACCACCGCCAGCTGGTAGGCCCACGGGCCATCCGCGCGCCGGAGGACGAAGTCGCCGACCTCGCGTGCGACGTCCTGTTCGACCGCGCCCTGCACGCGGTCGTCGAAGGCGACGACGGTGCCGTCGGGTACGCGCAGCCGGATCGCGGGATCGGGCCGCCGCGCGCCCGCCACGCAGGCGCGGTGCACGCCGCCGCTGCCGGCCAGGTCGGCGCGGCTGCAGTGACATTCGAAGGCGTCGCCGCTGGCGAGCAGGCGGTCGAGCGCCGCGCGGTACGCGGCGTCGCGTTCGCTCTGGCGCAGCACCGGGCCGTCGGGCATGAGGCCGTACCGCTCCAGCGTGCGCAGTTGCGTGTCGGCCGCGCCGGGTACTTCGCGCGGCGGGTCGATGTCCTCGATCCGCACCCGCCATTCGCCGCCGGCGTGGCGCGCCATCAGCCAGCTGCCGAACGCCGCCAGCAGCGAGCCGAAGTGCAGCGGCCCGGTGGGCGAAGGAGCGAAGCGGCCGCGGTAGGGCGAAGGAAGCATGGTGGGATTGTCATCCCGAGCGTAGCGGGGGATCTGCTTCATGGGATCTGCCAAGCAAAGCAGATCCCTCGCTGCGCTCGGGATGACAATTCAAGGTCTGGCGCACACGCTTTCCCGAATCCAGAATCCCCAACCCCGTCACTCGAAGTCGTAGTTCATCTCCGGCCCGGACCCTGCCAGGAACTCGCCCTCGACATAGTCCACGCCCGCCGAGAACAGGATCGACATGCTGGCCGCGTCGCTGACGAATTCGGCGATCGTGCGGATGCCCAGTTCGCGCGCCTTGGTGGCGATTTCGCGGATGCGATCCTGGTTGGCAGCATTCTTCGGCAGGTCTTCCATGAAGCTGCGGTCGATCTTGAGCAGGTTCGGCTTCAGGTGGGTCAGCAGCTGGAACGAGTCCAGGCCGGCGCCGAACTGCTCCAGCGCGATCCGGCAATCGAGCTTGCCGATCGCCGCGGCGAAGTCCTGCGCGGCCTTGAGGTGGGTGAACACCTTGGCCTCGGGCAACTGCAGCACCAGGTACTCGCCCGGCACGCCGTGCGCGTTGAGCTGCTCGCCGATGTAGCGCACCAGGCTGTCGTCGTCGAGCGAGGCCTGGCTGACCTTGACCAGCAGCGCGGTCGGCTTGCCGGCGCTGATGCGCTGGCCAATCGCGGCGATGGTGTGGCCGACCACGTAGCGGTCGATCTCCCACAGCAGGCCGTGCTCCTCGGCGATCTGCAGGAAGCTCAGGGGCTTGACCAGTTCGCCGTCGCCGGCGTCCAGGCGCAGGAAGGTCTCGTAGACCGCGCCGGTGTCGCCCTGCAGGCTGATCACCGGCTGGTAGTGCAGCACGAAGCCCTCCTGGTCGAGCGCGTCGCGCAGCCGGGTGACCCAGGCCTGGACGTGCTCTTCCTCGGCGCGGTCGACCGCGCTGGGGTCGAAGATCTCGAAGCGGTTGCCGCCGACGCCGATGGACGACTGCACGCCCTGGTTGGCCTTGGCCAGCACCTGGGTGACGCTGGCGATCTTCTCGCCGATCTGCACGCCACCGATGCTGGCGGTGATCACGCTGGAACGGTTGCCGATCTGGAACACGTGCGAGGCGAAGGCCTCGCGGATGCGCTCGGCCAGCGCGGTGGTCCGGGCATAGTCGCTGCCGCGCATCAGCACGGCGAGGCTGTGCTCGGCGAAGCGCGCGGCCACCGCGTCCTCGCCGATCGCCGCCTGCAGGCGTTCGGCCATCGCGGCCAGCATGGCGTCGGCCGCGTCCAGGCCGATTTCGTGCAGCAGGCGCTGGTAATGGTCCGGTTCGAGCAGCAGCAGGCCGTGCTGGGCCTTGTTCTGCGCCGCGTCGGCGACCGTGTCCTCCAGCATGTGCAGGAAGGTGGGGCGGTTGAGCAGCCCGGTGACCTGGTCGCGCTGGCGCAGTTCCTCCAGCTCCTGCGCCAGGTCGGCGTCGATTTCGTGCTCCTGGCGGCGGAAGATCACCTGCTGGCAGGCCTCGCCCTCGTACATCGCCGGCGCGAATTCCATCGACGCAGGGAAGCCGGTGCCGTCGGCATCGCGCGCTTCGAGGTCGTAGCGGGCGGGCGGCGGTTCGCCCTTCGCCAGGTCCTTGAGCAGCTCGCGGAAACCGTTGACGTGCTGCGGCGCGACCAGGTCGAGCAGCGACATGCCCTCCAGGTCCTCGAACGACTCGTAGCCGAACATTTCAAGGTACGCGCTGTTGGCGCGGATATGCATGCCCTGGTGCACGTAGGCGATCGGGTCGCGCGAGGATTCGATCAGCGTGTCGCAGCGGCGCTCGGTCTCGCGCACGCGGGCCTCCAGCCGGCGCAGGGCGCGGCGGCCCTCGAGGTCCTCCCATTCGCGTTTCACCGTCGCCAGCAGTTGCTGCGGCTTGTGGCGCAGGGCGATATTGCGTGCGCCGGCGCTCTGGACTTCGTGCAGGCCGGCATCGTCGATGCCATTGCTGACCGCCACCACCGGGATGTCCTTGCCGCTGGCGGCGACCGCCTGCATCGCGTCGGCGAAGGGGATGTCCCGGGCCTGCTGCGCGGCGAGGACCAGGTCGATCTTCTGCTCGCCGAGCATGCCCGCCAGCTCCTGGGCGGAGGCCGGGCGCAGCGGTCGCACGGCCACCCCGGAGTTGCGCAGGGCGCTGACGATGGCCTCGGCATCCTCGACGCTGTCGTCGACGATCATCAGGCGCAGGGCTTGTTCCGGGTTCTTCGACATGCGGGCGTTTATGCCACGGGGCGAGGGGCTAGTCTACGTCGACGCGGTCACAGCGCACGCTTGGAAGCATCCCCGGCGACCTCGCGCACCAGCTTCGGCACGAGGTAGCCCGACAGCCGCGCGACCAGCGCCGCGTGCAGTTCCAGCGCGCGCGCATCGGACACCTCGAAGTGCGCGGCGCCGGCCACGCGGTCGAGTTGGTGCAGGTAGTAGGGCAGCACGCCGGCGGCGAAGCTGCGCTCGGACAGCGCGGCAAGGGCGTCGACCGAATCGTTGACCCCGCGCAGCAGCACGGCCTGGTTGAGCACCGTGGCGCCGGCGTCGCGCAGGCGCGCCATGGCTGCGTCGATGGCATCGTCGAACTCGCGCGCGTGGTTGGCATGCACCACCACCGCGACCGGCCACGGCAGCGAACGCAGCCAGCCGGTGAACTCGTCGTCCACGCGCTCGGGCAGCACCACCGGCAGGCGGGTGTGGATGCGCAGGCGGCGCAGCTGCGGCAGGCCGCCCAGCAGGCCGGTGAGCTCGGCCAGCTTCGGGGTAGCCAGCGACAGCGGGTCGCCGCCGGACAGGATCACCTCGTGGATCGAGGCATCGGCGCGGATCGTCGCCACCGCCTCGCGCCAGCCGCCGGCCGCCGCGGTCTCCTCGGCATAGGGGAAGTGGCGGCGGAAGCAGTAGCGGCAGTTCACCGCGCAGCTGCCGGTGGCGACCAGCAGCGCCCGGCCTGCGTACTTGTGGATCACCCCGTGCCCGGCGCGTGCGGCGCCGTCGCCCACCGCGTCCAGCGAGAAGCCCGGCACCGGCTGCAGCTCCTCGTCCAGCGGCAGCACCTGGCGCAGCAGTGGGTCGTGCGGGTCGCCATGGCGCATGCGGGCGACGAACCCGCGCGGCACCCGCAGCGGGAACTGCGCCGCTGCGGCGACGGACAGCCCCGGCACCCGGCCTTCGAGGCCGAGCAGGGCCAGCAGCTCGCGCGGATCGCGCACGGCCTCGCGCCACAGGCGCTTCCAGCCGGCGGCGTCGCGGAGGCCCGCGCCGGCCGGGGCAGGCTGCAGGGCAGGGGAGGCAGCAGGTATCATTCCGGATCTGTTCCCGGGCTCTGTTCCGGGGCCGTCCCGGCCGCGCCGGAGCCCAATCCCTTCCATTCTAGCCGCTGCCGCGGCTCGACCCGCCCAACGCGATCCACAGCGATCACAGGAGTACCGATGGCCAGCTACGGCATGAACGACGTCAAGAACGGGATGAAGATCCTCGTCAACGCGGAACCCGCGATCATCACCGACACCGAGTACGTCAAGCCGGGCAAGGGCCAGGCCTTCACCCGCGTCAAGTACCGCCTGATCAAGTCCGGCCGGGTGCAGGAAGTCACCATGAAGAGCACCGACTCGCTCGACGCCGCGGACGTGGTCGACACCGACATGCAGTACCTGTATGCCGACGGCGAGTACTGGCACTTCATGAACCCGGAAAGCTTCGAGCAGGTGCAGGCCGACAAGACCGGCATGGGTGGCGCCGAGAAGTGGCTCAAGGGCGAGGAAGAGTGCGTGGTCACGCTGTGGAACGGCACCCCGATCGCCGTGCAGCCGCCGAACTTCGTCGAACTCAAGATCGTCGAGACCGACCCCGGCGTGAAGGGCGACACCGCCGGCACCGGCGGCAAGCCGGCCACGCTGGAAACCGGCGCGGTGGTGCGCGTGCCGCTGTTCGTCGGCCAGGACGAGGTGATCAAGGTCGATACCCGTTCGGGCGAGTATGTCTCGAGGGTGAAGTAGGGCCGTGATTGCCCGGCTTCGTCCGACGAAGCGTGCCCGGAGTTGTGTCGCCTGGACTCTGGCTGCCGCGTTCGTGGCGGCCACCTTGCCCGCATCGGCCGCCGCGGGCGACTGCCCGGATGGCGTGGTCGAATCGCTGCGGGTGTCCGACGCATTCGGTGAAATCCCGCCGCCCGACTATCCGATGAATGTCGTGGCGGAGACTTGCAAGGTCTGGCCCTACGATACAGACCGATTGCTTGTGGCAGTGGCTTACTCGAATGACGAAAGCTTCGGGAACAGAAGCGTGCAGGTCCGCGTGGCGATGCTCGATGCTCGGGACCAACGCTTGCTCGCCGGCTACGTGATGGACAAAGAGGAGGACGCGGGCTTCGAGTTGTCGAAAGAAGGCCTCGCACTGGATACGGCCCGGTATGACCTCGCCCCCGGCGTTCGCGCATTCGGCGTGGTGGTCGACAACGAAGCCCACAACGGCTGCCCCGACTACAGTTACGACCGGGAGTTGACCCTCCTCGTCGTTGACGGGACGAACCTGCGACCCGTGTTGCGCCAGGACCTGTTTGCGTGGATGCGGGTGGAAGGCGAGCCTTGCAGCATGTCGATGGGCAAAGTGGTCACGGATAACGCCAACGTCTTCCTGGCGATGGCCGGCGAGTCCCATGCCGGCTACCGGGACATGCGCCTGACAGCGAAAATCACCCGCTACACGAACGAACCCGATCGTGATGGCACGGAACGCACGCGCAGCGAGCACCGGCTGCTGCGCTACGACGGCCGCCGGTACCGGCCGGTCGGCGACGACGATGTGTTCTGGCTCGGCCCGCCGGGCTCGCCCGAATGGAGAGATGTCCAATGAGTTCAAACGCCCCCGAACCCTGCGACCTGCTGATCGAAGCCGGCTTCGTCGTCCCGGTCGAGCCGCACGGCGTGGTGCTGGAAAACCACGCGGTGGCCGTGCGCGACGGCGCGATCGTTGCCGTGCTGCCCGTGGCCGAGGCGCGGACGCGGTTCGCGGCGGCGGAGACGGTCAGCCGGCCCGAGGGCGCGCTGGTCCCGGGCTTCGTCAACGCCCACACCCACAACCCGATGACGCTGCTGCGCGGCGTCGCCGACGACCTGCCGCTCAAGGTCTGGCTGCAGCAGCACATCTGGCCGATCGAGGGCGCGGTGATCGGCCCGGACTTCGTCGCCGACGGCATCACCCTGGCGATCGCCGAGATGCTCCGCGGCGGCACCACCTGCATCAACGAGAATTATTTCTTTCCCGACGTGCAGGCCTCGGTCTACAAGCGCCACGGCTTTCGCGCGCGCGTCGGCCTGCCGGTGATCGACTTCCCCACCGCGTGGGCGAAATCCGACGACGAGTACTTCGACAAGGCCGGCGAGGTCCACGACCAGTGGCGCGACGATCCGCTGATCGCCACGGCCTTCGCGCCGCATGCGCCGTACACCGTCAACGACGCCAATTTCGAGCGCATCCGCATGCTGGCCGACCAGCTCGACGTGCCGGTGCACCTGCACCTGCACGAGACCGCGCAGGAAGTGGAGCAGTCGCAGGCCGAGCACGGTCAGCGGCCGATCGCGCGTCTCGACCGGCTCGGCCTGGTCAATGATCGCCTGATCGCCGTGCACATGACCCAGCTGACCGAAGCCGAGATCCACCTGTGCGTGGAGCGCGGGGTCAGCGTGGTGCACTGCCCCGAATCCAACCTCAAGCTGGCCTCCGGCTTCTGCCCGGCCTGCGCGCTGGAGCGCGCGGGGGTGAACCTGGCCATCGGCACCGACGGCTGCGCCAGCAACAACGACCTGGACATGGTCGGCGAGACCCGCACCGCCGCGATCATGGCCAAGGCCGTGGCGCAGGACGCAGCGGCGTTCGACGCCTTCAGCGCGCTGCGTGCGGCCACGCTCGGCGGCGCGAAGGCGATGGGCTTCGACCACCTGGTCGGCTCGATCGAGCCGGGCAAGCAGGCCGACCTGGTGCTGCTCGACCTGTCCGTGCTCGAGGCGCAGCCGCTGTACCACGTGGTATCGCAGCTGGTGTACGCCACCGGCCGCCACCAGGTCAGCGACGTGTGGATCGCCGGCAAGCCGAAGCTGCGCGAACGCGAACTGGTCGGCATGGACGTCGACGCGATCATCGCCAACGCGAAGCAGTGGCGCACCCGCATCGCGGCCATCGACCGCGCCGCGCTGTAACCGTCACGGCCCCTGCAGGAGCGGCTGAAAACCGCTCCTGCGCGAACCAATGCAGGAACACGCCATGAACGCGCCATCCGCGGCACCGCAGACGCCCAACTTCCGCCAGTCCGAGCTCGACAAGTTCTCCGCGCTCGCCAACCGCTGGTGGGACCCGAAGGGCCCGCAGAAGGCGCTGCATGCGCTCAACCCGGTGCGACTGGCTTACGTTGCCGATCGTGTCGGGCTGCGCGGCGCGAAGGTGCTGGACGTGGGCTGCGGCGGGGGCCTGCTCAGCGAGGCATTGGCGCGCGCGGGCGCGGACGTGACCGCGATCGACCTGGCCGACGACCTGGTCAGGGTCGCGCGCCTGCACGGGCGCGAATCCGGGGTGGAAGTCGATTACCGGGTGCAGTCGGTGGAAGACCTCGCGGCCGACCAGCCGGGCGCGTTCGATGCCATCACCTGCATGGAGATGCTCGAGCACGTGCCCGATCCCGGCGCGATCCTGTCGGCCTGCGCCACGCTGCTCAGGCCCGGCGGGCAGCTGTTCGTGTCCACCCTCAACCGCACGCCGGCGGCGTTCGCGCTGGCGATCGTGGGCGCCGAATACGTCGCGCGGCTGCTGCCCAGGGGCACGCACCAGTACCGCGACTTCATCCGGCCGTCCGAGCTGGGCGCCTGGCTGCGCGAATCCGGCCTGCAGCTGGAGGACGTCAGCGGGCTGGTCTACGAGCCGTGGCGCGCTGCCGCCCGGCTGTCCCGGCGCACCGAAGTGAACTACCTCGCCTGCGCGCTGAAGCCGGAAGGCGACGATGGCCGGTAGCGAGCCGGCGCGGTCGGCCGCGGGCGCACGCTTTCCCCGGCTGGTGCTGTTCGACCTGGACGGCACCCTGCTCGACAGCGCACCCGACATGCTGGCTGCCGTCAACGCGCTGCGCAGCGGCCGCGGCGAAGATGCGGTGACGCTCGCGCAACTGCGCCCGCATGTATCGCGTGGCGCGCGCGCGATGCTCGCGGCCAGCTTCCCGGCGCTCGACGACGCCGGCCGCGAGGCGCTGGTGCAGCCGTTCCTCGACGCCTACGAGCGCGAGATCGGCCTGCATGGCCGGCCGTTCGACGGCGTCGAAGACATGCTCGCCACGCTCGAGGCCGACGGCGCGCGCTGGGGCATCGTCACCAACAAGCCCGAGTACCTCGCGCGGCAAGTGCTGCCGGCCCTCGGCTGGGAGTCGCGCAGCGCGATCCTCGTTGGCGGCGACACGCTTGCCGAGCGCAAGCCGCATCCGCTGCCGCTGCTGCACTCGGCGCAGGTGTTGGGGTTCGAGCCGTCGCGGTGCGCGTACGTGGGCGACGACGAACGCGACATCGTTGCCGCGCGCGCGGCCGGGATGCCGTCGGTGGTCGCGCTGTGGGGATACCGCCTGCGCGACGACGACCCGGTCGCGTGGCAGGGTGATGTGATGGCCGGGGCGCCGCGCGACCTGCTCGATCCCTCGGTGTGGCCGGTGCCGGCGCGGGCAGCGGCTTCGCCATGAGCGGCAACGCCGACGAATTCATCGCCAAGTGGCAGGCGCGCTGGCCGGAGTGGGGCATCGCCACGGCGTTCGTGCCGGCGGCGCAGCGCGACACCGCGTTCGCCTGGTTCGCGCTGCTGCAGGAACTGACCGATGCCGCCTGGGGCGGTGCCGATCCGACGCCCGGCCTGGCCAAGCTGGCCTGGTGGAACGAGGAACTGCGCGGCTGGGCGAAAGGCGGCCGCCGGCATCCGCTGGGCGAAGTGCTGCAGGCACGACCCGCGCCCTGGGACGCGCTCGCCGCGGCCCTGCTGCCGCTGCAGGCCAGCCGCGAACTGCCGCCGTCGGCAGATCCGGCGCAGGCGGGGCTGGACGCCATCGCGCTGGCCGTCGCCGGCTGCGAGGAAGCATTGTTCGGGACGGGGGCCGATGCAGGAGCGAACGCGGATGCGATCGCCTTCGATCTCCTTGCCGAACGCCGGCTGACGTGGAGCGATGCCGGCGAAGCGGGCCGTCTGCCCGGAGTCGTCCCCGCGCCGGGCACGGGAACCCGTCCGCGCCGGCTGCAGTCGGCCTTCATCCGCGAGCGTCTGCGTCGCGCATCGGCGGGGCAGGACCTCGCCGCGCCGCCGCTGCGCAGCCTGTGGCTGGCCTGGCGCGCGGCACGCGGTACGCGTTGAGCCCGCGGGGTCATGCAGGCGCTCCGCGGGCGCCGCATCCGCAGAAACGCAGCGTTGCGCGGCCGTTTGGACGCCAGCCGTTAAACTGTGCGCCTGTCTTCAACCCCCGCATGCCGTGAATCCTTCCAGCCCCAACCCCCTGCCGGACGTCGCCGGCGACCTGGCCATCGCCGCGCGCCCGCTCGACTGGGTGGGCATGGAGCACATCGACCTGCCGCTGGCGATCCCCGGCGCGAACGGTGTGCCGCTGCAGGTGGCCGCGTCCGCGGACGTCTTCGTCAACCTCGTCGAACCCGAGGCGCGCGGCATCCACATGTCGCGGCTGTACCTGCGCCTGCAGGACGCGCTGGTGACCGAGGCGATCACGCCCGCCGGCCTGCGCCGCGTGCTGCAGGACTGCATCGACTCGCAGGCCGGGCTGTCGACGGCCGCGCGGCTGGTGCTGCGCTACGACCAGCTCCTGCTGCGTCCCGCGCTGGCCAGCGACAATGCCGGCTGGAAGCGCTATCCGGTCGAAATCGACGCGACGCTGGCCGACGGCCACCTCGCGCTGGTGCTGGCGTTCTCGGTCGAGTATTCGAGCACCTGTCCGGCATCGGCCGCGCTGTCGCGCCAGCTCAACGCCGAGCGCTTCGCCGACGACTTCGCCGCCGCGCGGCCGCTGTCCACCGCCGTGGTGCGCGACTGGCTGGCCTCCGAACGCGGCCTGGCAGCGACCCCGCACGCCCAGCGCAGCCGCGCCGACGTGCGCATCCGCCTGCAGCCCTCGTTCGGGCAACTGACGATCGAGGGCCTGGTCGACGCGATCGAGTCCGCGCTCGGCACGCCGGTGCAGACCGCGGTCAAGCGCGAGGACGAACAGGCCTTCGCGCGCCTGAACGCCGAAAACCTGATGTTCTGCGAGGACGCCGCCCGCCGCGTCGCCGCCGCGCTGTCGGCGGACGCACGCATCGAACGCTTCGACGCCACCGTGTCGCATTTCGAGAGCCTGCACGCGCATGACGCGGTGGCGCGGGTGAGCGGCCCGTAACGGGAACGAGGTTCCTGCAGGAGCGGCGGAAGCCGCGATTCCCCGCGTGTCGCGGCTTCCGCCGTTCCTGCGGGAGGCGTGTTGCGTGTGGCCTTTCGACTCTGGCGATGCGAACCGCGCCGCCGCGCGTTCCGACAATGAATTGCCGCGCTTTGTTTACTGCGTGCGCTCAAGGACGAGTAGTGGATCCACGCGCACGTCGAACCAGCTCATTCCCCAATGCAGATGCGGCCCCGTCGCCCGGCCGGTCGCACCGACCGCGCCAATCACCTGGCCTTGCGCCACCCGGTCGCCCACCTTCACGTCCAGCCGCGACAGGTGCAGGAAATTCGAGCTCACCCCGTGGCCGTGGTCGAGCAGGATCGTGCCGCCGGTGAGGTAGAGGTCCGGATCGGCGAACGTCACCACGCCCGCGGCCGGCGCCTTCACCGGCGTGCCGCTGGGCACGGCGATGTCCATGCCCGAATGCCCCGAGCCCGGCTGGCCGTTGTACACGCGGCCGCTGCCGAAGCGGCCGCTGATGCGGCCCTTGACCGGCCAGGTGAACGGCGCGGCGAAATCGGCGCGGGCGTCGTCGCGGGAGCGCGCGGCGGTGACCCGTGCCTGCTCGCGGCGGATGCGTTCGGCGATCGCCGGCGGCGGGTTGACGGTCTTCGGCGGGACGCCGTTGACGTGCTCCAGCGGCCAGTCGCGCGGGGTGACCGCGATGTTCTCGCTCACGCGCGTGCCGTCGGCATGCACCACCACCGGATGCAGCGGCCCCTGTTCGCGGCGGTCGACGCCGAACACCACCGTGCCGTACGGCGTCGGCCGCAGCGTGTGGCCCGCGTACTCGACCACGCTGCCGGCCGGCACCCGGCCGAACACCAGCGCGCCCTGCGACACACTGGCCGGGAACGTGATGCGGTTGTCGCCGTCATCCTGTGCAGGCGCGCCACTGGCCACGAACAATCCCAGCAGGCACGCGAATGCGAGCAGCCGGCGCATCAGCGGTCGAACTCCAGCCGCCGGCCCTGCGGCTCGCCGACGATGCGTTCGCCGTCCCACGCCAGCTCGCCGTTGACCCAGGTCGCGGCGATGCGCGAGTGGAAGGTGGTGCCCTCGAACGGCGACCACGCGCACTTGGACAGCACGTCCTCGCGGCGCACGGTGAAAGGGGTGTCGTCGATGAGCGCCAGGTCCGCCCAGTAGCCCTCGCGCAGGAAGCCGCGCTGCTTGACGTCGAACAGCTGCGCCGGTGCGTGCGCCAGTTTCTGCACCACCTGCGCGTTGCTCAGCCGGCCTTCGCGCACCAGTTCCAGCGCCGCGACCAGCGCGTACTGCACCAGCGGCAGGCCGCTGGGCGCGCGCACGTAGGGATTGTGCTTCTCCTCCCAGGTGTGCGGCGCGTGGTCGGTGGCGAGTACGTCGATCACGTCGGAGGCCAGCGCGTTGATCAGCGCCTCGCGGTCGCTGGCGTCCTTGATCGCCGGGTTGCACTTGATCAGGTGCCCCAGGCGCGCGTAGTCGTCGCGGTCGAAGCGCAGGAAGTGGATGCAGGTCTCGGCGGTGATACGCTTGCGCACGCCGTTTCCGTCGATCAGCGGGCCGGGCGTGAACAGCGCCAGCTCGTCGGCGGTGGAAATGTGCAGCACGTGCAGGCGAGTGCCGTGCGTGTTCGCCAGTTCCAGCGCCAGCTTCGTCGACTTGATGCAGGCCTCGCGCGAGCGGATGTCCGGATGGCAGGCGGCCGGGATGTCGTCGCCGTACTCGGCGCGATACTTCGCCTGCATCGCCTCGATCATCGGCGTGTCTTCGCAGTGGGTGATGATCGGCGTCGGCGCCTCGCGGAAGATGCCGGCCAGCGTGTCCGGGTCGTCGACCAGCATGTTGCCGGTGGAGGCGCCCATGAACACCTTGATGCCGGGCGCGGCCAGCGGGTCGAGGGTGCGGATCGCCTCCAGGTTGTCGTTGCTGGCGCCCATGTAGAAGCCGTAGTTGGCGCGGGCGCGGCCGGCGGCGCGCTGGTACTTGTTCTCCAGCGCCCCGGCGGACAGCGTCGGCGGGCTGGTATTGGGCATGTCCATGAAGCTGGTGGTGCCGCCGGCGACCGCCGCGGTGGACTCGGTGGCCATGTCGGCCTTGTATTCCATGCCCGGTTCGCGCAGGTGCACCTGGTCGTCGATCATGCCCGGCAGCAACCTGCGGCCGTTGGCGTCGACGACCTTTTCGCCTTCGCGCGCGGCCAGGCCGCTGCCGATGGCGTCGATGCGGCCGCCGGAAATGCGCAGGTCGGCGTCGAATTCGCGTCCTTCGTTGACCAGGCGGGCATTGACGATCAGCGTGTCGGACATGAATGGTTCCTAATGGGAAGTGGGCGGGACCGGATCGTGGCCGCCCGGGTGCAGGGGGTGGCAGCGGCCGATGCGGCGGATCGCCAGCCAGCCGCCGCGCAGCGCACCGTGGCGCGCGATGGCCTGCATGGCGTATTCCGAACAGGTCGGCACGAACCGGCATCGCGGGCCGAGCAGCGGGCTCAGCCAGCGCTTGTAGCCGCGCAGGAGGGCGATGAGGAGGCGATCGATCACGTGGGGTTGCACGGCGGCCCGGGAAAAGGTCCCGTGCGGTTGCCGCTGTAGTCAGGGCAGGGTATAACAGCGCGCTTTCCCATCCAAGGGAACCACATCCCCCACGCAGGGGGATCAGAAGGATTGCAACAAGTGGCTGTCAAGAAAACCGTGAAGAAGGCCGCCAAGGCCGCCAAGAAGGCCGCAAGGCCTGCCGCCGCGAAGAAGTCCGCTGCGAAGCCCGCCGCCAGGAAAGCCGTCGCGAAGAAGTCTGCGCCGAAGAAGGCCGCGCCCGCGAAGAAGAAGCCGGCAGTGAAGAAGGCCGCCACCAAGGCCCCGGTGAAGAAGAAGACCGCCGCAAAGCCCGTGAAGAAGGCCGCGCCGAAGAAGGCGGCGCCGGCGAAGGCCGCCACGAAGAAGGCCGCCACGAAGAAGGCCGCCACGAAGGCCCCGGCAAAGAAGGCCGCGCCGGCGAAGGTCGCCGCAAAGAAGGCCCCGGCCGCGAAGGCGCCGGCAAAGAAGGCCGCCAAGCCGGTCGCCAAGGCCGCGCCGGTCGCGAAGAAGGTCGCCAAGGCGCCCGCGGCGAAGAAGAAGCCCGCGCCCGCGAAGCCCGAAGCCACCCGTCCGGCGACCCGTTCGCCGTTCGCGCCGCGTCCGGTGGGCAAGGTCGCCGTGGCCGTGGTGTCGCGTACGCCAGCGCCTGCGCCGAAGACCAAGTACAAGGTCGTGCCGTACAAGACCGACGAGGCCACGGGCCGCCCGATCCTGCCGAAGGATTACCGCCCGGGTGCGGACGAGGAGTACATGAGCCCGCTGCAGCTCGAATACTTCCGCCAGCGCCTGCTGCAGTGGCGCGCCGACCTGGTCGAGGAATCCAAGCAGACCATCGAGAACCTCAAGGACGAAGTGCGCGACGTCGGCGACGAGGCCGAGCGCGCCACCCGCGAAACCGAGAACTCGCTGGAGCTGCGCACCCGCGACCGCTACCGCAAGCTGATCGGCAAAATCGACAGCACGCTCAAGCGCGTGGATTCGGGCGAGTACGGCTTCAGCGTCGACTCGGGCGAGGAGATCGGCCTCGAACGCCTGGAGGCCCGCCTGACCGCCGAGCGCACCATCGACGAGCAGGAGCGCTGGGAACACCTGCAGAAGCAGATCGGCGACTGACCGGTCCGCGCAGTCGCAACCAGAAAAAGCCCGGCTCCGGCCGGGCTTTTTCGTGGCGCCGGCGGAACGGGCAGGGCGTTGCCGGCATCGCGGCGCCGCGGCCACGGATGACAGCCGCGGTGCGCCGGGTGCATGCTCCCTGCCTGCGCGTGGGGAGCACGAGGGTGCCATGAAGCAGGATCCGGACAGGCGCGGCTACGCCTTCGCGATCGGCGGCGGCGTGCTGCTGTGGCTGGCGGCGATGGCGGTCGGCGGCAGGCGCGAGGCCTGGGATGCCGGCGTGTACTGGGTGGCGGCCTATCCGCTCGCGATCGTGCTGGCCGGCTGGCTGGGCTACGAGTTCCCGCGCAGGGCCTGGCGCTGGGGGCTGGCGATCATGCTGGCGCAGGCGATGACCCTGGCCGTGACCGCGCTCGACTTCAGCCTGTTGCCGCTGGGGCTGATCGTGTTCGCGGTCCTGTCGCTGCCGCTGATGGCGGCGGCCGTACTGGTGGCACGCTGGACCCGGCGCAGCCAGGCGGATTGAACAGCGGCCCGGTGCCCCGCCCGCGGCTATTGCAGTTCGCGCAGGTCCAGCCGCCGCAGCTTCGGCGCGCGCCAGCTGGTGATGCTGACCACGCCCAGGGTCACGCAGCCGCCGACGACCACCGCCGGCACCAGCCCGAGCAGGCGCGCCATCACGCCGTCGTAGAACGCGCCAAGCTCGTTCGACGAGCCGATGAAGATGCCGTTGATCGACGACACGCGTCCGCGCATCTCGTCGGGCGTGACCAGCTGCATGATCGTCGAGCGCATCACCACCGACACGCCGTCGCACATGCCGTAGGCGACCAGGATCGCAGCCGACAGCCAGAAATGCCGCGACAGCGCGAACGCGATCGTGCACAGCCCGAAGCACGCCACCGCGAACAGCAGCACCCGCCCGGCGTGCTTCTGCAGTGGACGCCGCGCCAGCCACAGCGCCACGCAGATCGACCCCAGCGCTGGCGCGCCGCGCAGGATCCCGAGGCCTTCCGGCCCGTAGTGCAGGATGTCCTTGATGAAGGCCGGCAACATCGACACCGCGCCGCCCAGCAGCACGCAGAACATGTCCAGCGCCATCGCGCCGAGCATGATCTGGTTGCCGAACACGAACTGAAGCCCCTCGCGGACGCTGGAAAACACCGGCGCGCGCTGCAGCAGCTGCGGCGGCTCGGTCACGCGCAGCGTGCCGATCGCCGTCGCCGCCAGCAGCACGATGCCGCCGGCGGTGGCGTAGGCGATGTCCTTGCCGCCCCAGCCGACCAGCACGCCGCCCAGCGCCGGGCCGATGACCATGCCGCTCTGGAAGATCACGCTGCCCAGGCTGGCGCCGTTGACGAACTGAGTGCGCGGCAGCACCCGTGCGAACAGTGCGTTGTAGACCGGGCCGAGGAAGCTGCGTGCAATGCCCGTCAATGCGATTGCCGCGTAGATCGGCCACACGTGCGTGGTCGGCAGCCATCCGCGCGTGACCGCCACCAGCGCCAGCGCGGTCACCAGCAGCCCGCAGCATGCGGCCACGCCCAGCTTGCGCCGCGGCAGGTGGTCGACCAGATAGCCGGCGAACGGGGCGATGCAGAAATAGGGCAGCACCTCGGCCAGGCCGATCAGGCCCAGCGCGAACGGGCTGCGGGTGATCTCGTAGACGTGCCAGCCGACGGTGACCGCGACGATCTGGTAGGACAGGATCGTGCAGATCCTGAACGCCATCAGTGCCCGGAAACCGGGATTGCGCATCGGCGAGGAAGGCGACTCCTCCGCGGACGGCGACCAGGATGCGTTCACACAGCGCGCTGGGCGGTATCGCGGATGAAGGCGAGCAGCGCGGCCAGGCCGTTGCTGCGGGTCGGCGACAGGTGCCTGGCC
Organism: Luteimonas lutimaris; assembly: GCF_039537065.1. Taxonomy (NCBI): domain Bacteria; kingdom Pseudomonadati; phylum Pseudomonadota; class Gammaproteobacteria; order Lysobacterales; family Lysobacteraceae; genus Luteimonas; species Luteimonas lutimaris. The sequence goes on from NZ_BAAAZU010000029.1 coordinate 69,740, forward strand.
AGGCCGATGTCGGCGATGTAGTCGGCCCGGGTGTCGAGGATCTCGTGCGCGCTGCGGCCCGAGTACACGCGCAGGGCGAGATAGACCAGGCCCGAGACGATGGCCGAATCGCTGACCGCGGCGAAGTCCAGCCGCGCCGCGTCACCCGACGGCACGATCCACACCATCGACTGGCAGCCATGCAGGCGATGCTCCTCGGTCTTCCACTCTTCGGGGAAGGCAGGCAGCTTGCGGCCCAAGTCGATCAGGTACTGGTAGCGCTCGGACCAGTCGCCGAAGAAGCCGAACTCCTCCTTGATGGCCTGCTGCGCGGCGGTTGCGGTGGGTTCGAGCGGAAAAGGGGAATCGGTCACGGGCGGGCGCCGGGCGGCGCGGGGTGCAGGGCGGGGCGCCATTGTCGCAAACATGGCCGTGCGGGATGGCGCAGGCGCCGGCCTTGGCTGCGGGCGGTTTGCCCCCATCCTGTAAAATCAGCTCCTTGCCCGCCTCCCCACGGCCCGAACATGCAACTGACCCTGCTCAAAGCCAAGATCCACCGCGCCACGATCACCCACGCCGAACTGCACTACGAAGGCTCGTGCGCGATCGACGGACGCCTGCTCGACATCTCCGGCATCCGCGAGTACGAGCGCATCGAGATCTACAACGTCAACAACGGCCAGCGCTTCGCAACCTATGCGATCCGCGCCGAAGAAGGCAGCGGCATCATCTCGGTCAACGGCGCCGCCGCGCACCGTGCGCAGCCGGGGGACCTGGTGATCATCTGCGCCTACGGCGCCTGCGACGAGGCCGAAGCGGCGCAGTTCAAGCCGACCCTGGTCTACGTCGACCGCCAGAACGCGCTGACCCACACCAACGATTCGATCCCGGCGCAGGCCGCCTGACGCCGGCGCGCGGCTTCAGCGCCGCGGATGCTTCGGCCCGGGGCGGCGCGCCGCCTGCGGGCGTGCACGCGGCTTGCCGGCGAACGGGCGCTTGCCGCGCGGCAGCGGCGCACCGGTGTCGGCTTCGTCGGCGCGGCGCATCTTCAGCGACTGGCCGGCGACGTAGACGCGCTTGAGGTGTTCGAGCAGTTCCCGCGGCATGCCTTCGGGCAGGTCGACCAGGCTGTAGTCGTCGCGGATGTCGATGCGGCCGATGTAGCGGCTTTCCAGGTCCGCCTCGTTGGCGATCGCGCCGACGATGTTGCCCGGCTTGACGCCGTGCACGTGGCCGACCTCGATGCGGAAGGTCTCCATCGGGAATTCCTCGCCGCCGCGCGGCGGGCGCGGCTCGCGCTCGTTGCGCGGCGGGGCGTCTTCGTCGAAGAACATGGCTTCGGCTGCGTTGGCGCGCGGGCGGGGGGCAGGGCGCCCGGAATCGTGCCGCTCCTGGCCTGCTTCGGGCGCAGGTCCCTGGTCCCGGCTTTGATCGTCATCCCCGCGGAAGCGGGGATCCTGCGGCCTGGTTGCAGCCGGTCGCGAAGCCGCAGGATGCCCGGCTGCGCGGGAATGACGATCCTGGAACGGTTGTCCCCGCTCATCGGGGCGGTCGTGTCCGTGTTCGCGTCGTTCGAAGCCCGCCGGCCGCACCCGCTCCGGCGGCGCCTTCAGCAACAGCGGCGTCTTGCCCTGCACCAGCTGTGCGAGCGCGGCAGCGATTTCCACGACCGGCACGTTGTGCTCGCGTTCGTAGCGTTCGACCAGCTCGCGGAACAGCGGCAGCTCGCTGCTCTCCAGCGCCGTGTCGATCCGGTCGAGGAACTTCGCGACCCGCTGCTCGTTGACCGCTTCGACGCTGGGCAATGCCATCTGCTCGATCGGCTGCCGCGTGGCGCGTTCGATCGCGCGCAGCATGCCGCGCTCGCGCGGGGCGACGAACAGGATCGCCTCGCCGCTGCGCCCGGCGCGGCCGGTGCGGCCGATGCGGTGGACGTAGCTCTCGGTGTCGTAGGGAATGTCGTAGTTGAGCACGTGGCTGACGCGGTCCACGTCCAGCCCGCGCGCGGCGACGTCCGTGGCCACGAGGATGTCGAGCTGGCCGTCCTTGAGCCGCTGGATGGTGCGTTCGCGCATCTTCTGCTCGACGTCGCCGTTGATCGCCGCCGCCGACAGCCCGCGCGCGGCGAGCTTTTCGGCCAGTTCCTCGGTGCCGAGCTTGGTGCGCGCGAACACGATCATCGCGTCGAACGGTTCGGCCTCCAGGATGCGCGTGAGCGCGTCGAGCTTGTTGACCCCGCTGACCATCCAGTAGCGCTGGCGGATGTTGCGCGCGGTGGAGGTCGCCGACTTGATCGCGATCTCCACCGGGTCCTTCAGGTAGGTCTGGGCGATGCGCCGGATCTGCACCGGCATCGTCGCCGAGAACAGCGCCACCTGGCGCGTGTCGGGGGTCTTCTTGAGCACGGTCTCGACGTCGTCGATGAAGCCCATGCGCAGCATCTCGTCGGCCTCGTCCAGCACTAGGCAGCGCAGTTCCGACAGGTCCAGCGATCCGCGGGTGAGATGGTCGATCACCCGCCCCGGGGTGCCGACGACCACGTGCACGCCGCGGCGCAGCGCGTGCAGCTGCGGGCCGTAGCCCTGGCCACCGTAGATCGGCAGCACCGCGAAGCCGGGGATGTGTGCGGCGTACTTCTGGAACGCCTCGGCGACCTGGATCGCCAGCTCGCGGGTCGGTGCCAGCACCAGCGCCTGCGGCTTGCCCGGCTGCGGCTTGGCCTGCGCAAGGATCGGCAGCGCGAAGGCGGCGGTCTTGCCGGTGCCGGTCTGGGCCTGGCCGAGCACGTCGCGGCCGGCCAGCAGCGGCGGGATGGTCGCGGCCTGGATCGGCGATGGCGACTCGTAGCCGACCGCCGCCAGCGCCTGCAGCAGGGTGTCGGGCAGGCCCAGGTCGGTGAATTTCGGGCCCGGGGCGGGCGTGGCGTCAGCGCTGGTCATGGGGATCTCGGGTGTCGGGTGCGTGGAAACGCGCTTGCGCGCCAGGCTCGGGGAGCAGGCGGACGGTTGCGGTCGAAGGAGGACGCGGGGCGTTCGCGGTCGACGGTGCCTGCGGCACGGGCGCGAGTGTGCAGTTTAACCGGGCAAGGGCGCGTGACCTAATAAGCTGGCGGCATGACGCTGCCTGCCATTCACTTCGACAATGCCTTCCTGCGCGAGCTTCCCGGCGACCCGGAGGCCGGGCCGGGGGTACGCCAGGTGCACGGGGCGCTATGGTCGCGGGTGGAGCCGGCGCCGGTCGCCGCGCCGCAGCTGCTGGCGCATTCGCGCGGGATCGCGCAGCGGCTGGGGTTCAGCGCCGCAGACGTGGCCTCGCCGGAATTCGCGGCGGTGTTCGGCGGCAATGCCCTGCTGCCGGGCATGGCGCCGTTCGCGGCGAACTACGGCGGGCACCAGTTCGGGCACTGGGCCGGGCAGCTGGGCGACGGCCGCGCGATCACCTTGGGGGAAGTCGTCGCGGCCGACGGCAGCCGCCACGAACTGCAGCTCAAGGGCGCCGGTCCGACGCCGTATTCGCGCCACGCCGACGGCCGCGCGGTGCTGCGCTCGTCGATCCGAGAGTTCCTGTGCAGCGAGGCGATGCACCACCTCGGCGTGCCGACCACGCGCGCGCTGTCGCTGGTGGCCACGGGCGATGACGTGGTGCGCGACATGTTCTACGACGGCCATCCGCGGCCGGAGCCGGGCGCGGTCGTGTGCCGGGTGGCGCCGTCGTTCCTGCGCTTCGGCAGCTTCGAACTGCCGGCCTCGCGCGGCGAGGTGGACGTGCTGCGGCAGCTGGCGGAGTTCTGCGTGTGGCGGGATTTTCCCGAACTGCTGCAACAGCCGCGCGCCGTTTCGCTCGAAAAGCTGCGCGCGCAGGGTGCCTTTACCCGGGCGCTGTTCGGCGACTGGTTCGCGCAGGTCTGCGAACGCACGGCGGCCACCGTCGCCGCGTGGATGCGGGTCGGCTTCGTCCACGGCGTGCTCAACACCGACAACATGTCGATCCTGGGCCTGACCATCGACTACGGCCCCTACGGCTGGATCGACGACTACGACCCGGACTGGACGCCCAACACCACCGACGCACACGGCCGCCGCTACCGCTTCGGCTGGCAGCCCAAGGTCGCGCACTGGAACCTGGCGCGGCTGGCGCAGGCGCTGTCGCCGCTGTTCGACGACGTGCAGCCGCTGCAGGACGGGCTGGACCTGTTTGCGGCCGCCCACGCGCGCCATGAGCGAGAAAATACAGCCCGCAAATTGGGCCTGGCCGAGTGCCGGGATGCCGATGTCGAACTCGTCCGTGACCTGCACGTGCTGATGCAGGACGCGGAGATCGACATGACGCTCTGGTTCCGCGCGCTGGCGGACGTCGATGTCGAGACGCCCACGGTGGCGCCGATGGAGGACGCGTTCTACGACCCCGGCAAGCGGCAGGCCGCCGAGGCGGCGCTGCTTGCCTGGCTGGCCCGCTATGCCGCGCGCCTGCGCGACGATCCGCTTTCGCCGCAGGCGCGCCGCGCGCGCATGCACGCCGCCAATCCGCGCTATGTCCTGCGCAACTACCTCGCCCAGCAGGCCATCGACCGCGCGGAGCAGGGCGACGACAGCGGCGTGGCCGAACTGCTCGACGTGATGCGCCACCCCTGCGACGAACAGCCCGGCCGCGAGGCGTTCGCGCAGAAGCGCCCGGACTGGGCACGCGATCGCGCGGGATGTTCGATGCTGTCGTGCAGCTCGTAGCCGGCGCCAGGCTTTCGCAGGAGCGGCTTCAGCCGCGAGCTCTTCGTGCCGTGGACAGCTCTTAGTCCACCGACCCGCCGGCCACTCCCGGGCAAGGGCAACCGCAGCTCGCTACGCTCGCCCCCTCATCCGCCTTCGGCACCTTTTCCCGCAAGCGGGAGAAGGGCTGGTATCAGGCCGCGGGGTCCCGCAACGAATCCCCAATCCCCAAGTCCCGAGTCCCTGCCCCAAAAGAAAACCGGCTCAATGGCCGGCTTTCTTTTCCTTCTTCGCAGCGCGCTTTTCCTTCAGCGTCTTTTCCGGTTTCTTCTTCTCTTCCTTCTTCTTGTCCATGCCCTTGGCCATGGTGGTCTCCGCTGGTTGGGTGGTGGGCACTGCGCAAATGTACGCCGGCGCGTGCCCGGCGCATAGGGCCTGGTGGCCGCGCCGCTTACACTATGCGCATGCCCCTGATTTCCCTGAACGCCGTCGACTACAGCGTCGGCGGCCCATTGCTGCTCGAGCGCGTCGACCTGGCCATCGAGTCCGGCGAGCGCATCGCCCTGATCGGCCGCAATGGCGCCGGCAAGTCCACCCTGCTGCGCCTGCTGGACGGCGAACTCCGGCCCGACGACGGCGAAATCCGTCGCGAGGGAGGGGTGCGCATCGCGCGGCTCGAGCAGGAGGTGCCCGCCGGCGCCGAAGGCAGCGTGTTCGACGTCGTGGCGGCCGGGCTGGGCGGGCTTGGCGCGGACCTGGCCGAGTACCACCACCTGGCCCATGCCGCCGAAGTCGACATGGACGCCCTGGCCGCGGTGCAGGGCCGGATCGAAGCCGCCGACGGCTGGCGCCTGGACCAGCGCGTGGTCGAAACCCTGGAGCGGCTGGAACTCGACGGCGACGCCGCCTTCGCCCGCCTGTCCGGCGGCATGAAACGGCGCGTGCTGCTGGCCCGCGCGCTGGTGTCGGCGCCCGACGTGCTGCTGCTCGACGAGCCCACCAACCACCTGGACATCGCGGCGATCGACTGGCTGGAGGGCTTCCTCAAGGGCTGGAGCGGCGCGCTGGTGTTCATCACCCATGACCGTCGCTTCCTGCGCGCGCTGGCGACGCGGATTGTCGAGATCGATCGTGGCCAGGTCACCAGCTGGCCCGGCGACTGGGACAACTACCTGCGCCGCAAGGAAGAGCGGCTCAACGCCGAGGCGCAGGAAAACGCGCGCTTCGACAAGATGCTGGCGCAGGAGGAAGTCTGGATCCGCCAGGGCATCAAGGCCCGCCGCACCCGCGACGAAGGCCGCGTGCGCCGGCTCAAGGCGATGCGCGCCGAGCGTGCGCAGCGGCGCGAGCAGGTTGGCAACGTGCGCATGGACACCGCCCAGGCAGGTGCTTCGGGCAAAAAGGTGGTGGAGGCGAAGGACGTGTCGTTCTCCTTCGGCGACCGCGCGCTGGTGCGCGATTTCTCCACCACCATCCTGCGCGGCGACCGCATCGGCCTGATCGGCCCCAACGGCAGTGGCAAGACCACCCTGCTCAAGCTGCTGCTGGGCGACCTGCAGCCGCAGGCCGGCGAGATCCGCGTCGGCACCCAGCTGCAGGTCGCCTATTTCGACCAGTACCGCGCGACGCTGCGCGAGGACTGGAACGCGCTGGAAAACGTCGCCGAGGGGCTGGAGTTCGTCGAGGTCGGCGGTAAGCGCAAGCACGTGATCGGCTACCTGCAGGACTTCCTGTTCACGCCCGAGCGCGCGCGCGCGCCGATCACCCGGCTGTCGGGCGGCGAGCGCAACAGGCTGCTGCTGGCCAAGCTGTTCGCGCAACCGTCCAACCTGCTGGTGATGGACGAACCGACCAACGACCTGGACGTGGAAACGCTGGAACTGCTGGAGGAACTGCTGGCCGAGTACCCGGGCACGCTGCTGCTGGTCAGCCACGACCGCGACTTCCTCGACAACGTGGTGACGTCGACCCTGGTGATGCAGGACGGCGGCGAAGGACGCATCGGCGAATACGTGGGCGGCTACAGCGATTGGCTCCGGCAAAGCCGGCGGGCCGCGGCGCCGCAGGGCCAGCCGCCGGCGCCGGCGCCCGCGCCCGCAGCCGAGGTCCCGGCCGTGGCCGTCCCCGCGAAGGAAAAGCGCAAGCTCGGCTTCAAGGAAGCCCGCGAGCTGGAACAGCTCCCGGCGCGCATCGAGGCGCTGGAGGCGCGGATCGCGGAACTGACCGCGCTGATGAACGATCCCGCCTTCTACCAGCGCGACAGCGCCGCGATCACCGCGCACAACGTGACCGTGGCCGAGACGCAGGCGGAACTCGAACAGGCCTATGCGCGCTGGGAGGCACTCGAGGGGTGAGGCCGGCCGCGTGCGCGGTGGTCGCGCGCGCCATCGAATGGCTGGCGAGGGCAGGACCCGCAACCGGAAATACGCCGGACGCTGAATGCCCGCCACCGGAACGGCAGGCCGTGACGCGGTGCCGTCCCGCGCCTGCGGTGCACGGGTATGCTGCAGCCGGAACGGCTGTCTGACAGGGGGCAACGACCGCATGGGCTTCATCGAGTCCCGGCAATCGGAGGCACGCGATCGCGCATTCGTCGGTCGCATGTACCGCATGCGCATGCTCGGGCTGGTGTTGTCGGGGCTGGCCGTGGCCGCGGTGCTGCACGAGAACGGCACCGGGCCGCTGGCGTGGGCCCTGCTGCTGCTCAATGTCGCGGCCTGGCCGCACCTGGCCCTGTGGCGGGCCAGGCGCAGCCGCATGCCGCGCGAGGCTGAATTGCGCAACCTCGTCCTCGACTCCGCGCTGGGCGGTGCGTGGGTGGCGGTAATGCAGTTCAACCTGCTGCCCAGCGTGCTGCTGATGGCGCTGCTGACGGTCGACAAGGTCGGGGTGGGCGGCTGGCGCTTCCTCGGGCGGACGCTGCCGCCGCAGTTCGGAGCCTGCCTGCTGGTCTCCGCGCTGCTCGGGTTTCCCGTGCAGCTGGAAAGCAGCATGGCGGTCGTCGTCGCATCGTTGCCTTTCCTCGTGGGATATCCGCTGGCGCTGAGCGCGGTGATGTACGCGCTCGCGCACCGCGTGGCGCAGCAGAACCGCCAGCTCGAACGCCTCAACCGCATCGACGTGCTGACCGGCCTGCCCAACCGGCGCCACTGGGACGAGGTCGCCGGCAGCGAACTGGCGCGCTACCTGCGCTCGCGACGCCCCGCGGTGGTGATGCTGATCGACCTGGACAACTTCAAGGAAGTCAACGACGCCCACGGCCACGCGGCCGGGGACGAAGTGCTGCGCCGCGTGGCGCAGGTGCTGCGCGAGTCGGTGCGCGAGATCGACACGCCGGCGCGCTACGGCGGCGACGAATTCGTGGTGCTGCTGACCGAAGCCGACGTGCGCGGCGCGCGCGACGTGGCCGAGCGCGTGCGCACCCGCTTCCTCGAGATACGCGGCGAGGCTGCCGTCTCCGAACACTGCACGCTGAGCATCGGCCTGGCCCAGGCCGATCGCCTGCTGGTGAACGCCGACGACTGGGTCCGCCGCGCCGACGCGGCCATGTACGGCGCCAAGGCCGGGGGCCGCGACCGGGTCAACGTGGCCTGAGCGGCGGCGGGCGCGCAGGCGCGGCGAACCGGAACTCCACCCGCACCCCGTAATGGTCCGATGCCAGGGTGCCGCCAGCGTCCGGCCGGTCGAGGATAATGTCCGCCCGCAGCGGGACGAAGGCGTCGCGCTGCAGCAGCACCTGGTCGATGTGCCGCGGCGGGTACTGGGCGAGGTCGAGCGTGGCGTGTGCGCGGTCGCCGGGCTGCATGTCCGGGTGCATCGCCGCGTAGGCGTCGGCGAACGGCTGCAGCAGCGGCTGCAGCTCCGGCGCGTCCATCGACGTGTTGAGGTCGCCGGCCAGCACCGACGGTGCGCCACCGGCCGTGGCGTCGATGTAGGCCAGCGCGTCGGCCACCTGTTCGGCGCGGATCGCGCCGCCTTGCTCCGTCCAGTGCAGGTGGGTGTCGTAGACGTTCATTTCGCGCCCGTCGATGGCGATGCGGACGTGGACGATGTTGCGGTAGTCGTCCAGTGGTTCCAGCGCCTTCCAGTCGTGGGCGAGGATCGGGTGCCGGCTGAGGATCGCGTTGCCGAAACGCCTGGGAGCGTCGGGTGCATCGACCGAAGCGAACACGTAGTCGTAGCCCAGCGCGTCGGCCAGCGTCTTCGCCTGGTTGGGCAGGCCGTCGTGCTGGAAGACTTCCTGCAACGTGACCACGTCCGGGCGGATTTCGCGCAGCCTGTCGACGATCAGCCGCTCGCGCCTGGGCCAGTCGCCCTTGTCGTGCCACAGGTTGAGGGTGACCAGGGTGATGTCCGGTGTTTCCGCGTCCGGTGCGCCGGTGGCGGGCGCGGTGGCGCAGGCCGCGAGCGCCAGTACTGCCGCGGGTGCCAGGACGCGGAGCAGGACGGGGAGGGTGGAACGCATGCGGCCTCCGGCGGGTCGGCGTTTGCAGGCCGCGATTGTCGCGCCGGCGATGCGAACGTGGCGTGGGCACGGTTCGTCGCCGCCCATGGTGCAGGCGCGGCTTCCAGCGCTGCTGGCCGCCTGAAGACCCTGTCTCCGTTTCTGGCGCTGTATGGGCGTGGCCGGCGGGTGGTTCGAGGCCCGGTCGCGCATCGATACGCCGACGAACATCGCGATGGAGAGTGGACATGCACGGACACCGGATCCTGGGGATCATGCTGCTGGGCCTGGCCGGATGCGGCGGAGCGGGGCACGACGCCACCGGCGCCGCGGCAGCCGAGCGCATGGAGACTGTGGCGCCCGCACCGGCCGGGGCCGCGGCGACGGACGTGGCAGCATCGGAGGAAGACGCGAATCCCGCGTCGCAGCCGCTGCACGCTGGCGACGTCGACGCCTACGCGCGCGGCATGGCCAGGGAGATCGAACTGCTGCAGGCCGGTTACGACAGGTTCGTGCAGGCAGGCGAGCAGCACGACGAGGATGCGCAGATGACGGCGCTGATGGAACTGTCCAGCCCGGACGTCGACGCGGCCGGGGCGAAGGCGGCCGGACTCGACGTGGCCCGCTACGGCTTCGTCAAGAACGCCATCGACACCGTGCTGGGCAAGCTGGACCTCAAGCAGGGGCTCGAAGGCAGCGAGGGCAGCGGGGACCTGCTCGCACAGCTGGGCGACCCCTACGCCGGCCTTGCCGACGAAGTGCGCGCGGCGATGGAAACGCACCGCCAGGAGCTGGCGAGGCTGCGCGCCGATGCGCTGGGGATACGGATGAAGGCTGCCGGCAGCTGAGCCGGCAGGCCCGGGTTCCCGGAGCGGCCACGCAGCCACTGCACCCGGGCCTGCCGCGCGTCCCGCGCCGGCACACGCCGTTGCCCGCCATCGGGCGCGCGGCCGCAGCGCTGTAGCCGCGGCATCCCTATCGGTTAGGCTTGCCGCTGGCCCAGACCAGGCACACCGGATGACCGCACCCGACGCGCCCGTCGACCGCGACGCAAGACTGCCCCGGCAGATCCCCTACATCATCGGCAACGAAGGCTGCGAGCGCTTCAGCTTCTACGGGATGCGCAACATCCTGGTGCCGTTCCTGGTCAGCAGCCTGCTGCTGGCCTACCTGCCCGAATCCGAGCGCGACGGTGCGGCGAAGGACATCTTCCACACCTTCGTCATCGGCGTGTACTTCTTCCCGCTGCTGGGCGGCTGGATCTCCGACCGCTGGTTCGGCAAGTACAACACCGTGTTCTGGCTGTCGCTGGTGTACTGCGCCGGCCACGCGTGCTTGGCGCTGTTCGAGGACAGCCGCGGCGGCTTCTACACCGGCCTGTTCCTGATCGCGCTGGGGTCGGGCGGCATCAAGCCGCTGGTCTCGGCGTTCGTGGGCGACCAGTTCGACCGCAGCAACAAGCACCTGGCCAAGGTCGTCTACGACGCGTTCTACTGGATCATCAACTTCGGCTCGTTCTTCGCCTCGCTGCTGATGCCGCTGTTCCTGCGCGAGTACGGGCCGAGCGTGGCCTTCGGCATCCCCGGCGTGCTGATGTTCATCGCCACGGTGGTGTTCTGGAGCGGCCGCAACAAGTACGTGCACGTGCCGCCGGCGCCGCCGGACCCGCACTCGTTCCTGCGCGTGGTGCGCACGGCGCTGTTCGCGCACGCGCCGGGGCAGGGGCGCGGCGGACTGGTGGTGTTCGGCCTCAGCGTGGTGCTGGCCGCCGCCGCGCTGGCCTGGCTGGTGCGCGACGACTTCGTGATCGCGGTGCTGCTGGCGCTGGGACTGCTGATGGCCGGCGGCGGCATCGGTGCCTCGATGCAGCTTGAACGCGCGCGCGGCGTGCACCCGGCGCAGGCAGTGGAAGGCGTGCGCGCGGTGCTGCGGGTGCTGATCGTGTTCGCGCTGGTCACGCCGTTCTGGTCGCTGTTCGACCAGAAGGCCTCGACCTGGGTCATCCAGGGCGGGGCGATGACCATGCCGCACGACCAGTGGTGGTGGCCGAGCTGGCTGGTCAAGGCGCCGGCGCAGATGCAGGCCCTCAACCCGCTGCTGGTGATGCTGCTGATCCCGTTCAACAACATGGTGCTGTTCCCGCTGCTGCGCAGGATGGGCATCGCGGTGACCTCGCTGCGGCGGATGGGCGCGGGCATCGGGTTCTCCGGCCTGGCCTGGATCGTGGCGGGCCTGCTGCAGCTGGCGATCGACGGCGGCGACGCGGTGTCGATCGCCTGGCAGATCGCGCCGTACGCGCTGCTGACGCTGGGCGAGGTACTGGTCTCGGCGACCGGCCTGGAGTTCGCCTACAGCCAGGCGCCACCGTCGATGAAGGGCGCGATCATGAGCTTCTGGATGCTGTCGGTGTCCTACGGCAACCTGTGGGTGCTGATCACCAACGCCGCGGTGCGCAACGACGCCGTGACCGCGCGCATCGCCGAGACCGGGATGACCGAGAACGCCTTCCTGATGTTCTTCTTCGCCGCGTTCGCGCTCGTGGTCACGCTGGTATTCGCCTGGTACGCCCGGCGCTACCCGATGCAGGAACACTACCGGACCGCCTGATGACCTTCTCGATCACGCTCGTCATCGTCATCGCCACCTGCGTCGTCTCGTGGCTGGCCTTCAACAACCGCCAGCTGCTGGACCGGCTGATCCTGTGGCCGCCGGCGATCGACCGCTCGAAGCAGTACGACCGGCTGGTCACGCACGGCTTCATCCATGCCGACATCGGCCACCTGGCCTTCAACATGATCACGCTGTTCTTCTTCGGGCGGCCGGTGGAGCAGGTGTTCGTGGAGCGGATCGGTGTGCCCGGCTTCGTGCTGTTCTACCTGTCGGCGATCGTGGTCGCGATCCTGCCGACCTACCTGCGCCACCGGCATGATGCGCAGTACCGCAGCCTGGGGGCTTCGGGCGCGGTGTCGGCGGTGCTGTTCGCGTTCATCCTGATGGCGCCGTGGACCGGGATCTACATCTTCTTCATCCCGATCCCGATTCCCGCGATCTTCTACGCGGTGCTCTACGTCGGCTACAGCATCTGGATGGACCGGCGCGGCACCGACAACGTCAATCACAGCGCGCACCTGTGGGGCGCCGGCTACGGCGTGCTGTTTGCGCTGGTGATGGAGCCGCGGCTGTTCCAGCACTTCCTGGCCGAACTGGCCAACCCGGCGTTCGGATAGCCACCGGGCCGCCGCACCGGCGTTGCGCCGGTGCCAGGGCTGGCCCGTCGGGTCAGCTGGCGGCCGTCTGGACCTGGATCGCGCCGGACGGGCGGTGGCCGGTGTCGTCGCTGCCGTAGGCCTGTTCCAGGCGGTCGTAGATCATCGAATCGAGCTGGTTGTACTCGCAGTTGCCGGTGTCACCGCTGCGGGTGAGCTCGAACAGGCGGGTCACGGCTTCGTGCTCGGCGTTGTCGTCGTGGTCGTACATGGTCTTCCTCCCCTTTCGCATTTAAGGGGAAGCAGCAAGCGTGCCAATGTCTCCGGCGGAGGGAGGCCGGCGGACGTGACGCAACGTGTCAGCAATCCACGTCCCGCGCCGCTGAATGACACCGGAAGGCGGCGTGGTTCGCTCACCCGGCGTGAATGGAGGCGATGCTATTGCTGCCTGCACTCACCCAACACCGGACACGGAGGCGAAATGGCGACCACGCGCAAGGCAGTCAGGAACAGGGCCACGGCAAGGAAGGCAAAGGTGGCCAAAAAGAAGACCGCCGCGAAACGGGCGCCGGCGCGCAAGGCGGCCCCGAAGAAGGCCACCGGCAAGGCGGTGAAGAGGACGGCTGCAAAAAAGGTAGCCACGAAAAAGACGGCCGCGAAGAAGAAGACAGTGGCCCGGAGAGTCTCTGCAAAGAAGGCTGTCGCGAAAAAAACGGCCGCCAGGAAGACGGTCGCGAAGAAGTCCACCCGCAAGACAGTGAAGAAGGCTGCTGCGAAGAAGGCGACGGCGAAGAAGACCACTGCCAGGAAGGCTGCGACGAAGAAATCTGCGGTGAAGAAGCCCGCCGCGAAGAAGGTCGCTGCGAAGAAGACCACCGCAAAGAGGGTGGTGGGCAAGAAGCCTGCTGCCAGGAAGGCGACGGCGAAGAAGTCCGTCGCCCGCAAGGTCGTGCGCAAGGCATCGAAGAAGGTCGTCGCCAGGAAGTCTGCCGCACGCAAGGCGCCTGCAGGAAAGACGGCCCGGAAGGCGGCGAAGAAGAGCGTCGCGAAGAAGACGGTTGCGAAAAAGGCCACCGGGAAGAAGGCCGCGACCCGGTCGCGCCGCCGCATCACCCCGGAGCAGGCGCTGGAGAACACGCGCAAGCTTCTCGAGGCCAAGCAGGAACACGACCGCCAGCCGCAGCCCTGGCAGCAGCTCGGTGACGCACACCCGTCGCCGACGCCGGACGGCTTCCAGTCGGAGCAGGCGGCAGCCAGGGCGGAGGAACTCCACGCCGCCGAGAGCCGGCTGCAGGCCACCCAGGGCAGCATCGGCACGCAGGGTCGCCACGACCAGGGCAAGCGCGACAACCGTTGAACACGACTGACAGGAGAACGTCCTTGGACAGCCCCGCAATCGACCACCAGGAAGACCGCAAGCGTTTCGCCACGCAGGTGGACGGCCATGAAGGCTTCGTCGAATACGAGCGCGCCGGCGACGTGCTCGTGATCACCCACACCATCGTGCCGCCGGAGATCGGCGGCCGCGGCATCGCCGGACAATTGGTGAAGGCCGCGCTCGACCACGCCCGCGCCGAAGGACTGAAGGTGCGGCCGGACTGCTCCTACGCCGACAGCTACATGCAGCGGCACGCGGAGTACGCGGACCTGCGGGCAGCGGGCTGACGCGGCGGCATCCCGGCGCCGCGACCGGCGCCGGGGACCTCCGGCGTGCCGCTATCGCGGCGTGGTACCGCCGGTCGGTGCGATTACCTGCCCCTGCACCGGCTCGCCGCGCTCGACGGCCTTGCCGTCCGCCGTGTAGTGCTCGAAGAACGCCGGCAGGCCGTTGCCCTGGCCGAAGACCGGGGCGTCCTGCAGGTGGAAATGCAGGTGCGGCTCGCTGGTGTTGCCGCTGTTGCCGCAGCGTCCGAGTTCGTCGCCGGGGTTGACCTTGTCGCCCGCCTTGACCACCACGCTGCCCTGGCGCATGTGCGCAAGCAGGGCGTATTCCCCGTTGCCCAGGTCGAGCATGACGTGGTTGCCGGCGATGTGGCTGGTATCGCGCGAGCCGATCGCCTGGTCGGGCAGGCCGTCCACCGCTTCCAGCACGGTGCCGGCTGCCGGCGCGAGGATCGTCTCGTTCCAGCAGTAGTAGTCCTCCAGCGCGCGGCCGTCGCCACGGTGGCTGCTGCCGTCGACGCGCTTGACCAGATCGTAGGCGAAGCGCTGGCCGGGCGAGGCGGCGTGGTAGTTCTGTTCGATGTCGTGGCCGCCCCAGAACACGTACCACTGGCCGTCGAACGGCAGCCGCAGGTGGCTCCTGGTCTGGTAGTCGAGGTAGGGCGAGGGCGCGGCCTCGGGCCTGGGCTGCACGAGGAAGCCGGCGACCTTGCCGGCATCGTCCACCGCCCACTGCATCAGGACCGGCACGGGCAGCTTGCTCCAGCGCGAGGTGCGCACGTAGACGTGGGCACCCTCGGCCTGCGCGGCCGATTCGTCGAGGACGGCTTCCTCTTCGCCGAGGTCGCCGGTCACCTGCGCACGGAACTTCGCCAGCGCCGCGGCATCGCCCATCGCGGCCTGCATCGACGGCGCCATCCGTGCCCACACGGCATCGGTGTCGCCCTGCAGGAACAGTTGCGACAGCTCGCGGCCCTCGCGCAGTGCGATTTCGTCGGTGGCGGTGGCGGTCGCTTCGGGCGCAGGAGCAGGCGCCGGTTGCTGTGCCGCCGCAGGCAGCGAAGCGAGCAGCAGCGCGAGCGCGGCGGACAGGGGGCGGATGGACATGGCGGGGTCTCCTCAGCTGCGGGGCGGGGCGGATTCGATCAGGGCGGCGATCTGCGCGCGATAGCGTTCCAGCGCGTCGCGGCCGGCGTCGGTGAGTGACGCGCGCGTCAGCGGGCGCTTGCCGCGGAAGCTCTTGTCGATCGACACCAGGCCGGCGGCTTCGAGCTTCGACAGGTGGCTGGACAGGTTGCCCTTGCTCAGCCGGCACACGGTTTCGAGGAAGCCGAATTCGACCAGCTCGGCGCCTCCGAGCACGGTGAGGATCGCCAGCCGCGCCGGCTCGTGGACCAGGCGGTCGACGGCGAGGACCGCGTCGATGGCATCCTGCGCCTGGTGCTTCATGCGCCGGCGGCCTCGTCGCGCAGGCCCAGTTCGTCGCGCAGCCGCAGGTAGTCGCGGTGTTCGCGCCAACCGGTGGGAATGGCGATGGCGGCGTACAGCCCGGCGACCAGGATCCAGTACCAGGGGTAGTGGAGGCCGACGATCACCACCGCTGCCTGGCAGACCAGCAACACGCCGACCAGGAAGTCACCCGTCGACCAGAACCAGCGCGCCGCGACCAGCGGCATCGCCGCCACGATCGCGATGTAGGCAATGCCGGGCCATTGCCAGGCGCGCGCGCCCGCTGTCCAGGCCACGCCGCCGATGATCAGCAATGCCATCACGGCCAGGTAGGCCACCATCCAGAAATGCCCGCGGCGCTGCCGGTCGGACAGTCGCTCGCGCACCGCGCCGGCGCGCTGGTAGTAGAAGGCGCGCAGCAGCTCCTTGGAAGCCAGCCACAGCAGCGGCGCGGCGACCAGCGCATACCGCCAGGCGGGTGTCAGCTCGACCGTGGCGCCGACGGTGAAGGCCGCCAGGCACAGGATCCCGCCGATCACCAGGCTCAGGCCGCCCGCGCTGCGGGAGTAGCGGGCGTAGCGGCCGGTGTTCTCGGCCAGGCGGGTCAGGGGATCGGTCGTGGTCTGCATGTCGGCTGCGGTTTGTTGGGCTGCAAATATGTTTGCAGTACAAACCATGCTTGTCAAGACCTGTTCCGGCACGGGGGACAGGCGGCGCCCGCAGCCGGTGCGTGCCGCGGCCCGGTCGATCTGCCAGACTGCGCGCCCGCCGCCACGCCCGATACGGATGCGACTCAACAAGCACATCAGCGACACCGGCTTCTGCTCGCGTCGCGAAGCCGACCGCCTGATCGGCGAAGGCCGGGTGACCGTCAACGGCTTGCACGCGCGCATCGGTGCCGAAGTCGGCGAGGGCGACGAGGTCAAGGTCGATGGCCAGGCACTGCGCGTGCGCAGCGCCGGCAAGGGCCAGCGCCGGCACGTCTACATCGCGCTGAACAAGCCGGTGGGCGTCACCTGCACCACCGAGTCGGCGGTGAAGGGCAACATCGTCGACTTCGTCGGCCACGAGCAGCGGATTTTCCCGATCGGGCGCCTGGACAAGGATTCGGAAGGCCTGATCCTGCTGACCAGCAACGGCGACATCGTCAACGCGATCCTGCGCGCGGAAAACAAGCTGGAGAAGGAATACCTGGTCGCCGTGAACCATCCGGTCACCGACGAGTTCCTGCGCGGCATGGCGCGCGGCGTGCCGGTCCACGGCCAGGCCACGCTGCCGTGCCGGACCGGGAAGCTGGGCCGCTTCGGCTTTCGCGTGGTGCTGGTGCAGGGGTTGAACCGGCAGGTCCGGCTGATGGCGGCGTTCTTCAAGTATCGGGTCAAGCAGCTGGTCCGGGTGCGGATCGGCAACGTGAAGCTTGGGCACCTGAAGCCGGGCCAGTGGCGCAACCTCACCGACGCCGAGCTGCGCGGCCTGCTGCCGCGCCACGAAGACTGGTAGCGCCTTGTGGGAGCTGGGGGAGCGGCCATGGCCGCTCCTGCAGGGGTGGTTGCGCCGGCACCGGCGGGCCGGGAACCCGGCCCGGACGATGCCCGCCGACCTCGGGTAAACCCCATTCACACTTCTCGCGGAAAGTGCGGTAAGGTGCGCCCACTGTTCTAGCCGGGATCACGGTACATCGTGGTTTCGATGCGGTAGATCTGCCGATCCGCTCCATCGCTTCGCGTTACCCCTTGCTGACACAGTCGCGGATCCGCTCGAAGCGGACCGTGTAAACCTCAAAAAACTGTTCCAAGGAGTAACACATCATGTCCGATCGTCAGACCGGTATCGTCAAGTGGTTCAACGACGCCAAGGGCTTCGGCTTCATCACCCCGGAAAGCGGCCAGGACCTGTTCGTCCACTTCCGCTCGATCCAGGGCAGCGGCTTCAAGTCGCTGCAGGAAGGCCAGAAGGTCTCGTTCAAGGTCGTGCAGGGCCAGAAGGGCCTGCAGGCCGACGAAGTGCAGGCCGAGTAATCCCGCACAGCGTCAGTCGCAACACCGAGCCCCGGGCGGAAACGCCCGGGGCTTTTTTTTGTTCTTCGGCCGCGTCCGGGAGGGCAATGCCGGCTGACGGTCCACTCGCAGGCCGGACGGCAACCCGACGGGCCCCGCTGCAGTCGGCAGGCCTTCGGGTGACGCGCCAGGGCCATCCGCACCCGTGCCTCTGCCATCGAACCAATGCAGCCTCTTTGCTCAGGCAGCCAAAGAACCGTTTCCCGGCGAGTCCCGCGCGCGCCATGTCAATCCGGGCATCACGCGGGGACTCCTAGACTGCCGGCATCCGGAATGCCCGGACTCCGTTGCCGAAGGGGAGCCGATCGCCATGAAACGCCTGACCGCCTGCTGCCTGCTGTTCCTGCTTGCCGCCTGCCAGCGCGAGGCGCCTGCGCCCGAGGCGCCGGCACCGGCACCGGCGCAGCCGGGGACGCCGGCTGCCGGGGCACCCGCCACCGCCGCGCCGGACGCACCGGTCAAGCTGGAAGACCGCATCGAGCGCGGCGACCACTACGTCATCGGCATCAGCTATCCGCCCGGCGTCGACAAGTACCCCGGCCTGGCCGCCGAGCTGCAGCGCTATTCCCAGGCCGCGCTCGACGAGCTGATGCAGGCGGTCGACGGCCTTGGCGGCGAAAAGCCCACCGCGCCCTACGACCTGTCGCTGGCCTACGACATGCTGGCCGACACCCCGCAGATCGTCGCCGTCGCCGCCAACGGCAGCAGCTACACCGGCGGCGCGCACGGCAACCCGCTGATCGCACGCTTCGTCTGGCTGCCGCAGCACAACGAACTGCTGACGGCGGACCGGCTGATCACCGGCAAGGACGGCTG
Organism: Luteimonas lutimaris; assembly: GCF_039537065.1. Taxonomy (NCBI): domain Bacteria; kingdom Pseudomonadati; phylum Pseudomonadota; class Gammaproteobacteria; order Lysobacterales; family Lysobacteraceae; genus Luteimonas; species Luteimonas lutimaris. The sequence goes on from NZ_BAAAZU010000029.1 coordinate 88,056, forward strand.
GCAGGCCGTGTCCCGCGCCGTGCGCGAGCAGCTGCACGCGGCGCTCTCGCAGCGCATCGACGGTGACGACATCGAACCGGACGACCGCGCGGAGATGCTCAAGTCCGGCCTGAAGATGATCGACGAAGGCTCGGGCGCGGATCCGGACAACTTCAGCCAGTTCGAACCGGTGCTGGACGCGGCCGGGCGCATCACCGCGCTGCGCTTCGTGTTCCCGCCGTACCAGGTCGGCCCTTACTCCGACGGCGTGCAGGTGGCCGAAGTGCCGGCCAGCGTCCTGCTGCCCCACGTCGCCGAGGCCTATCGCGGACTGTTCGCCTCGCCGGGCGCGTAGCCGCCGTGCCGTGTTGCGGCCGGGACGGTGACGGCGACCGCGGCGCGGCGTTACCCTGTCGCGCGACCGCTCCCGAGTTGCCCGGAAGGCATGTCCGCATCCCATCCGTTCCGCGACCGACTGCAGGCCCTGCTGGCCGATGCCGATGTCCGCATCGACGGTGATCGTCCCTGGGACCTGCAGGTCCATGATCCGCACCTGCCGGCGCGGCTGGTCGCCGGTGGCTCGCTCAAGCTGGGCGAAAGCTACATGGACGGCTGGTGGGACGCCGAATCGCTCGACGGTTTCCTGGTCCACCTGCTCGATGCGCGCCTCGACGAACGCGCGCATGGCCCGGCCGACATCCGCGATGCGCTGCGCGCGCGCCTGTTCAACCTGCAGGCCGGGCGGCGCAGCTACGAAGTGGGCAAGCGCCACTACGACCTGGGCAACGACCTGTACCGTGCGATGCTCGGCAAGCGCCTGGTCTACAGCTGTGGCTACTGGCGCAACGCCGGCAACCTCGACGACGCGCAGGAAGCCAAGCTCGACCTGATCTGCCGCAAGCTCGGCCTGCGCGCGGGCATGCGCGTGCTCGACATCGGCTGCGGCTGGGGCGAGGCGCTGAAGTTCGCCGCGGAGCGCTACGGGGTCAGCGGCGTGGGGGTCACGATCTCGGAGGAGCAGGCCGCATTCGCGCGCGAACTGTGCGCCGGGCTGCCGATCGAGATCCGCGTGCAGGATTACCGCGAGGTCGACGAGCACTTCGACCGGATCCTGTCGGTGGGCATGTTCGAACACGTGGGCTTCCGCAACTACCGCCGCTTCTTCGAGGTCGCGCAGCGCTGCATGGACGATGACGGCCTGTTTTTGCTGCACTGCATCGGCAGCAACCGCTCGGTCACCCACACCGACCCGTGGATCGCGAAGTACATCTTCCCCAACTCGATGCTGCCGTCGGCCGCGCAGATCGCCACCGCCACCGAAGGCCTGTTCGTGACCGAGGACTGGCACAACTTCGGCGCCGACTACGACCGCACCCTGCAGGCCTGGCGCAGCAACGTCGAGGCCGCGTGGGACTCGCTGCCCGCCCGCTACGACGAGCGCTTCCGGCGCATGTGGCGCTACTACCTGGCCGCGTCGATGGCCAGCTTCCGCGTCCGCCGGATCCAGCTGTGGCAGCTGGTGCTGTCGCCGCACGGCGTGCCGGGCGGTTATGTCGCACCGCGCTGAAGGCCGCGCATCGCGCGGCTTTGCGCGGCGGGCCGGCATTGGGGATGATCGACGGCCTTCGTTTGCAATACCGGGACCGCAATGAGCCAGCCAGACATCGCCCTCGCCATCATCGGCGGCACCGGCGTCTACCGATTCGACGGCCTGCAGGACATCGAGGCGCACCAGCCGGTCACGCGCTACGGCGCACTGCCGGGACCGGTGCGCGTGGGCACGCTGGCCGGCCGGCGGGTGGCCTTTCTCGCCCGCCACGGCGAAGGCCATTCGGTGCCGCCGCACAAGGTCAACTACCGCGCCAACCTCGCCGCGCTGCAGTCGCTGGGCGCGACCCGGGTGCTGGCGCTCAATACCGTCGGCGGCATCACCGAGGGCTTCGGCCCGCGCGTGCTGGCCTGCCCGGACCAGCTGATCGACTACACCTGGGGCCGCATCTCGACGCTGTGCGAGGAGGAGGGCAGCAAGGTGCTGCACGTGGATTTCGGCGAGCCGTACACGCCGTCGCTGCGCCGGCAGGTGCTCGATGCCGCGCGTGCGGCGGGCGTGGCGCTGGTCGACGGCGGCTGCTACGGCGCCACGCAGGGGCCGCGGCTGGAAACCCGGGCCGAGATCGCGCGGATGCGCCGCGACGGCTGCGACCTGGTCGGCATGACCGGCATGCCGGAGGCCGGCCTGGCGCGTGAACTCGGCCTGGACTACGCCTGCCTGGCCATCGTCGCCAACTGGGCGGCGGGCGCGGGACCCGACGCCAGCGAGGTGATCACGCTCGACGACGTGCTCGCCAACGTCGAGGCGGCCTCGTCCGGTTTGCCGGCGTTGGTCACGGAAATGCTGTCGGGGTGATTGCAACCGCCGGGCATGCTTTGCATACTCGCGAGCGTGCGCCGGGGGACCGCAAGGGGCGTACGCACATCGTATCCAGACGAGGTAGGGAGAAACATGCAATACGGCACAGTAAAATGGTTCAACGACGCCAAGGGGTTCGGCTTCATCGCGCCCGAGGACGGTAGCGCGGATGTTTTCGTGCACTTCTCGGCCATCGAGGCCAAGGGCTTCCGCACGCTGCAGGAAGGCCAGCGCGTCAGCTACGAGGTGACCCAGGGGCCGAAGGGAGCCCAGGCCGCCGGCGTGCAGCCGGCCGACGCCTGAAACACGCCCACCGCGATTTCTTGAGCCCCGCTTCATTGCGGGGCTTTTTTTTGATGATGGCCGGAGCAGTTGAAGCCGCCTGCACGGGGGAAGGGATGCAATGACGCCGCACCATGTCGCCATCGTCGGCTATGGCACCGCTGGCCAGGCCGCCGCACTGCTGTTGTCGCGCGACGGGCACCGGGTCGAGGTGTTCGAACAGGCGGCCGAACCGGGTCCGGTCGGTGCCGGCTTCCTGCTGCAGCCGACCGGCCTGCAAGTACTGTGGTCGATGGGCTTGCTTGGGGAGGCGCTCGCGCACGGTGCGCCGGTGCGGCGCCTGTATGGCGAGACGCCATTCGGCCGGGCGGTGATGGACATGCGCTATGCCGGGCTCGATGCGCGGCTGCATGGGCTGGGCATGCAGCGCGGCGCGCTGTTCTCGCTGCTGGCGCGGGCCTGGCCGGGTTTCGGCGCGATGCACCGGGGGACGCGGATCACGGCGGTCGACCATGATGCGCGCCGCATCCGCGACGCGGCCGGGCATTGGCACGGGCCGTTCGACATGATCGTGCTGGCCGATGGCTCGGCATCGCGGCTGCGCGGCCACGTAGCGGATGGAGGTCTCGACCGGCCGTATCCCTGGGGCGCGCTGTGGTGCCTGGTCCCGCGCGGCGACTGGCCGTGGGGCGATGAACTGCGGCAGCGCTATGTCGCCGCGCGACGGATGATCGGGCTGCTGCCGGTCGGGACGCGGCCCGGCGACGAAATCCCGAGACTGAGTTTCTTCTGGAGCCTGCGCGGCGACGGTTTCGACGCCTGGCAGGCGGGCGGCATGGAGGCGTGGCGCGAGGAAGTGCGTGCGATCTGGCCGGACGCGCTCGGCTGCCTCGGCGAGGTGCAGGCGACGTCCCTCGCACGTGCCAGTTACCGGGATGCCGTCCCGCGCCGCTGGCGCCGCGGGCGCGTGGTGCTGGCGGGCGACGCCGCGCACGCGATGAGCCCGCAGCTGGGGCAGGGCGTGAACATGGCGCTGCTGGACGCGCTTTCGCTGCGCGACGCGCTGCGCGCGAACAACGGGGTCGAGGATGCGCTCGGGTGCTATGAGCGCGAGCGCCGTCGCCACGTACGGATCTACCAGTTCTGGAGTCGATGGCTGACGCCGCTGTTCCAGTCCGACCGGGACCTGGTGGCCAAGCTGCGCGACTTGGCCTTCCTGCCGCTGGGGCGGCTGCCGGGCGGGCGTGGCCACATGCTGCGCGTCCTCAGTGGCACGCAGCGCGGGCTGTTCGGTCGGCTCGGGCTGCGCGACGACTTTGTCGATGCACTTGCGGGCAAGGACGGCGCATGACGACGCAGGATCGCGGATTGCGCCAGAATCGGGGCACAGCAGGGAGCTTCGATCATGCAGCGTTTCCAGACCCATGTCATCGACAACCAGCCTCCGGAGTTCGCGCCGCGCGACTTGTGGAATGACGACATCGCCTTGCGCGGGGCGCTGGCGCGCGAGGGAGGCGACAGTCATGCCGACGGCGTCGCGCGTTACGGCGCGCTGGCGGGTGACGAGCTGTACAAGCTGTCGTTCGACGCCCACCGCGACCGCCCGCGGCTGCGCACGCACGACCGCTTCGGGCATCGCATCGACCTGGTGGAATTCCACCCCAATTACCACCGCGTCATGGCCGCGGCGATCGAGCACGGTGTCGCCGGGCTGTCGTGGGCCGAAGCGTCGCCCGGCGCGCACGTCGCGCGCGCGGCGCTGTGCTACCTGCACGGGCAGGTCGAACCGGGCAGCAGTTGCCCGCTGACCATGACCCACGCCGCCGTGCCGGTGCTGCGTCAGGCCCCGGCGCTGCGGGAGTGGGCCGACAAGGTCGCCGCCTGCCGCTACGACCCGCGCGATGTCGCCATCGCCGACAAGCCCGGCGTAACCCTGGGCATGGGCATGACCGAGAAGCAGGGCGGCAGCGACGTGCGCACCAACACCACGACCGCCACGCCGCTGGGCGGCAACAGGGACGAGTACGCGCTGGTCGGGCACAAGTGGTTCTTCTCCGCGCCGATGTCCGACGGCTTCCTTGTGCTGGCGCAGGCGCCCGGCGGGTTGACCTGTTTCCTGCTGCCGCGGCGGCTGCCGGACGGTACCAGGAACGCCTTTGCGCTGATGCGGTTGAAGGACAAGCTCGGCGACTGGAGCAATGCATCCGGCGAGGTCGAGTTCATGGAGGCCCGCGCCTGGCGCGTCGGCGAGGAGGGGCGCGGGGTGGCGAACATCCTGCAGATGGTGATGCTCACGCGCCTGGACTGCATGCTCGGATCGGCGGCGCAGATGCGCATGGCGCTGGCGCAGGCGCTGCACCATGCGACGCATCGGCAGGTGTTCGGCAAGCGGCTGGTCGAACAGCCGCTGATGCGCAACGTGCTGGCGGACCTGGCCATCGAGTCCGAGGCCGCGCTTGCATTGTCGATGCGGGTGGCGCGTGCCGTCGACGCCGCGGCAGTCGACCCGCGCGAGGCGGCGCTTGCGCGCATCGCCACCGCGATCGGCAAGTACTGGATCTGCAAGCGCGCACCGGCCTTCGTCAACGAGGCGCAGGAGTGCCTGGGTGGCGCCGGCTACATCGAGGAATCGATCCTGCCGCGGCTGTACCGGCAGGCGCCGCTGAACTCGATCTGGGAGGGCAGCGGCAACATCCAGTGCCTGGACGTGCTGCGCGCGCTGGCGCGCGAACCGGCATCGGTGGATGCGCTGCTGGCCGACCTGGACGCGGCGTCTGGCATCGACCGCGACTACGATGCCACGCTGTCCGCGCTGCGCGGCGCGTTGCACGATGCCGACGAAGCGGGCGCGCGGAGGCTGGTCGAGCGGCTGGCGTTGGCGCTGCAGGCGGGCGTGCTGCTGCGCGCCGGCAGCCCGATGGCCGGCGCGTTCTGCCGCAGCCGCCTCGGCCGTGAACATGGCCTGGCGTTCGGCACGCTGCCGGTGGAGCTCGATTTCGCCGCGATCCTCCGCCGCGCCTGGCCGTAGCCGGGGCGGCGGCCTCAGCGCCCGCGCAGCGCGCGGCGCCGCGCCAGGCTCGCTTCCGGCCACTGCCGGTCGCGGTCGTAGTACGCCGCCATCGCCGGCACGCCTTCGGGGATGGCCACCCACGGCTGCTTCGACGCCGTGAAGATGTGGATGTCGGGCGGGAACGCGTCCGGATCGTCCAGCGTGCCCACGCGCACGAACGCGATCGCCTTGCCGGCGCCGGCGTAGTGGCTCCACAGCGCGACGCGGCAGCGTGGGCAGCGCACGACCTGCTGGCCCTTGCCGCTGTTGGACGGCGTGTCGACGGTCTCCGGATCGCCGCACAGCAGTTCGACCCGGCCGGTCTCGATCATCGCGTTGAGCGCGAACGCGCTGCCGGTCTCGCGCTGGCACCAGCGGCAGTGGCAGCAGTGCACGAACAGCGGCGCGTCGGTAAGCCGGTAGCGCACGGCGCGGCAGGTGCAGCCGCCTTCATGCGCGGTGGTCTGGTCGGTCATGTGCAGCCTCCTGCGTCCGTCGCGGGGCCTGCATGCTAGCGCGCCGCCGCCGCCGCGCGCGCCCCGCGGCTCAGTCGAGGAACTGCAGCCGCGCCAGCTCCGCGTACAGCCCGTCCTGCGCGAGCAGCTCGGCGTGCGTGCCCTGGGCGACGATGCGGCCGCGGTCCATCACCACGATGCGGTCGGCCTTGAGTACGGTCGCCAGGCGGTGGGCGATCACCAGCGTGGTGCGGCCCTCCATCAGCCGCTCCAGCGCCTGCTGCACGGCGCGCTCGCTCTGTGCGTCGAGCGCGGAGGTCGCTTCGTCGAGCAGCAGCACCGGCGCGTCCTTGAGCAGGGCGCGGGCGATGGCGATGCGCTGCTGCTGGCCGCCGGACAGGCGCGCGCCGCGTTCGCCCAGTTGCGCGTCGTAACCGTCGGGCAGGGAGGCGAGGAAATCGTGCGCCTCGGCCGAGCGCGCCGCGGCTTCCAGTTCGGCGTCCGTTGCCTCCAGCCGGCCGTAGCGGATGTTCTCGCGCGCGCTGCTGGCGAAGATCGTCGGCTGCTGCGGCACCAGCGCGATGGCGTCGCGCAGCGTGGCCGGGTCCAGCGTGCGGATGTCCACGCCATCGAGGTCGATGCGGCCGCGCTGCGGGTCGTGGAAGCGCAGCAGCATCGAGAACACGGTGCTCTTGCCGGCGCCGGAGGGGCCGACCAGCGCCACCGTTTCGCCCGGCGTGACCTGCAGGTTGAAGTCTTCCAGCGCGGGCGCGTCGGGGCGCGAGGGGTAGTGGAAGGTGACGCCGTCGAAGCGCAGCCCGCCGCGCACGTTCGCCGGCAGTGCGTTCGGTTGCGCGGGGGCGACGATCCCGGGGCGTTCGTCCAACAGCTCGCCGATGCGGCCCATGCCGCCGGCGGCCTTCTGCAATTCGTTCCAGGTTTCGGCCAGGGCGCCGACCGAGCCGCCGCCGAGCACCGCGTACAGCACGAACTGGCTCAGCGTGCCCACCGTCAGGCGCCCGTCGATCACGTCGTGCGCGCCCGACCACAGCACCAGGGTGATCGCGCCGAACACCAGCGAGATCGCCATCGCCGTGACCAGCGCCTGCCAGCCGATGCGCCTGCGCGCGGTGGCGACCGATGCGGCGATGGCGGCGGAAAAGCGGCCGCGCTCGTACGGCTCGCGCGCGTGCGCCTGCACGGTGGGGATGGCGCCAAGTGTTTCGGCGGCCAGCGAGTTGGCATCGGCCACGCGGTCCTGGCTCTGCCGCGAGATCCGGCCCAGCTTGCGCCCGCCGATCACCAGCGGCAGCACGCACAGCGGGATGCCGACCAGCGTGTACGCCGCCAGCCGCGGGCTGGTCGCGACCAGCATCGCCAGGCTGCCGATCACCATCACCACGCTGCGCAGCGCCACCGAGACCGTCGAGCCGACCACGCTGCGCAGCAGCTCGGTGTCGGCGGTCAGGCGCGAGACCAGCTCGCCGCTGCGGCTGCGTTCGAAGAACGCCTGGTCCAGGCCGACCAGGTGCGAGTACAGGCGCTCACGCAGGTCGGCGACGACGCGTTCGCCCAGCAGCGAGACGAAGAAAAAGCGCGCGGCGGTGGCCAGCGCCAGCGCCAGCGCGACCGCGAACACCAGCAGGAAGGTGGCATTGATGTTGCTGTCGCCCGAGAACCCGTGGTCGATCATCCGCCGCACCACCAGCGGCAGGCTCAGCGTGGCGGTGCTGGACGCCGCCAGCGACACCAGCCAGGCCACCAGCAGGCCCTTCTGGCGCATGACGAACGGCCACAGCGCGCGCAGGCTGCCCATGCGCGGTTTCGGCTTGGCGGCGGCAGTGCCCGCGTCGGGCGTGGATGCGGGGTCCGGTTCGGGAATGTCAGCCATCAGCCATTGTCGTCGATCGTCACCCGGTTACGGGTGGCGTCGCGCAGGCGCAGTTTCAAGGCGTCGACGCCGTCTTCGGGCAGGCGCAGGACCAGCCGCACGCCGCTGGCGTCGAAGGTTTCCGAGAGTTTTTCGGCGGACGCAGCCGCAAGCGCGGCGTGGACGGTGCCCAGGTCGTCGAACGGTGCGCGCAGGATGACGTCGAGCATGGCCACCAGTTCGACGCGTTCGGCGCGGCGCAGGCATTCGGCCGCGGTGCCACCGTAGGCGCGGACCAGGCCGCCGGCGCCGAGCTTGATGCCGCCGAACCAGCGCGTGACCACGACCACGACGCGGTCGATGCCCTGGCCGTCGATGGCAGCGAGGATCGGGCGGCCCGCGGTGCCGGCCGGCTCGCCGTCGTCGCTGGAACGGTAGTCGTCGCCGATGCGCCAGGCCCAGCAGTTGTGGGTAGCGTCGGCGACGGACACACCGGCCAGTGCGCGCAGCGCCTGTTCGGTGCCTTCGACCGGGATGGCATTGGCGACGAAGCGGCTGTGTTTCACCTCGAGGGCATGGGTGGCGGCGGCCGCCAGCGTGTGCAGGGCCATGGCGGAACGTCAGTCGGCCAGCAGCGCGCGCAGGTCTTCGGGCAGCGTGGCCTTCGGGTAGCGGTGCTGGTATTCGCGCAGGCTTTCGCGCGCGTCTTCGAGCCTGCCTTCGGACACGAGCTGGCGTACGCGCCGCAGCCAGGCGTCCTGGACCCGGGGCGAATCGGCGGAGGCGGGTGGCTGGTCGTCGATGGGCTGGTCGGTGAATCCGTCGACGCGGCGCGTGCCCGTGACCACGACGCTGTCGAGCTCGTCGGCGTCTGCCCCGGCGCTGGCCGCAGCCGGTTCGACGGCATGCGCGGTCGTGCCGCTGGCGACAGCCGGCTGCGGTGCGCGGCGGGCAGGCGTCACTTCTGCCCGCTGCAGTCGGGCCTTCTCCGTGCCGGCTTTTGCCGCCCGGGCTTCCGCCGCGCGAGCGGAAGCCGCGTCCGTGGCCGGCGCCGGGGCGGGCGAGGCGACCGGGCTTGCTTCGGGCGGCTGCGCGGGCGCGACGGGAGCTGCCGGCGCCGGCGGGGCGGGCGGGGCCGGTGGTGGCGCGGGCGTGTCCATCGGCGAGGGCTCGTCGAAGACCACGGGCGGTTCGGGCGGCGGCGATGGCTGCGGGAAGGCCGTCGGGACGCGCTGCTGTTCGCGTTGCGTATCGGATGCGTCGGCGGCATCGTCGGCGGGCTTCGGTGCCGGCACGGGTGCCGGAGCAGCTCCGGCATCCGCGGCCGGCGGCTGTGATGCGGTTTTGGCCACGGCCGGCGCCGTGGTTTTGGCAGGCGCCGGTGCGGCTTCCCGCTGCCTGGCAACGGGTGCGACGGCGTTCGCGGACGGACCGGACGCCGCGCGCGGCGCCTCCGAATACGCGACCTGCATGTCGTCGACCGGGCGCAGCTGCCAGGCCAGCCCGCCGACGATGACGAGCGTGGCCGCCGCGCCGAAGGCGACCGGCCAGCGTCGGCGCGGGTGCCGGCGCGCGGTTGGCGTGCGGTGCGCGGATGCGGGCGCGCCCGCGCCAGCCGCGGCGCGCGCGGCCTCCAGGATGCGGGCGTCGAGCGCGGGCGAGGGCCCGCCCTGCGGGCCGGAGCGGGCAAGCCGGTCGGCCAGCGCGCGTTCTTCCGGCATGAGCGGGTCGCGATCGTCGCCGGGAAGTCGGGGATCGTGGCTCATCCGGCTTCTCCCAGCCGCAGGCGCAGCTTGTCCATCGCGTAGCGCAGGCGCGACTTCACCGTTTCCCGGCCCACGCCGGTGATGTCACCGATCTGTTCCAGCGTCAGCTCCTGTTCCAGGCGCAGCATGATCACTTCGCGCTGCTCCTCGGGCAGTTCGTCCAGCGCCAGCTGCAGGCCGCGGCGCTGCTCGAACTCCGACAGCGTGCGCTCGGGCGTGTCGGGATCGGGGATGCGCGCGGTGCGCTCGTCGGCGTTCTCCGGCGCGGGCGGCCGGTACTGCTGCGCGCGCCAGTGGTCGGCGATGCGGTTGTGCGCGATCCGGTACAGCCAGCTGGCGAACGACGCCTCCGGCGTCCAGCCGGCGCTTGCGGCGATCACCCGCTGCCAGATGTCCTGGAACAGGTCGTCCGCCAGCGCGCCGTCGCGCAGTTGGCCCAGCAGGTAGCGGTACAGGCGCAGCCGGTGGCGCGCGTAGAGCTGCTCGAAAGCGTCCATCCGGCCGGCCGCGTACGCGAGCATCAGCGTTTCGTCGCTGGCCTCATCGCTGGCCGCGGCCTCCGGGATGGCGACATCGTTCATTGGCGGCAGGTTAAGCGTTGCCGCGGCGCGGGAAAAGCCCGCCGCCGGCCGCCACGCCGTCAGCGGCACTGCCGGTATCGCCAGCGCGTTCATGTCCTGTCGCCTTCCATGACGTGGCAAACGTGCGTCGGCGCGCCGCGGGGTTGCGGTTTTATGGAAAAAGGCGGCATTTTGCTGAATGATGTCGCCCCGGGGGGAACCAGATGGCATGCGGACCTTGGCGCACACAATCACAACCCGGGCGCCGGAGGGCGGACCGGCCGGGCTGGCCGACCTTTTGGCGGCCACGTTGCCGACCGAGTCCAGGCTCGCCGTCGCCTGGAGCGACGTGCGCATCGATGGCGGCGTGTCGTACACCGGCAACGCGCCCCATGCGCTGATCGACCGCGCTCGCGACTCGCTCGAACACCTGGTGCCCAGCGGCGCCGACGCCGAGATCGTCGACGCCTGGAGCGACGCGGGCACGCACATCGCGCTGGCCGCGCGCCTGTCGCAGCCGCTGGCGCCGGGGTCGCACGTCGCGTGGCTGGAGCTCGCGCGCCGCACCATCGGCGCCACCCTGGCCGCGGCGCAGGCGCAGGCGCGCATCGAATCGCTGCAGAAGTCCGAGCGCCTGCAGCAGGCGCTGTACGAGATCGCCGACCTGGCCGGCTCGGGGCTCGAGATGCAGGAGATGCTCGGCCGCATCCACGAGGTCGTCGGCGGCCTGATGCAGGCCGAGAACTTCTACATCGTGCTGTACGACGACATCCGCGAAACCATCCGCTTCCTGTATTTCGCCGACCAGCGCGACCCCTACGTCGCCGATCCGGCGCAGGAACTGGGCCTGGACGAGATGGGCAACAGCGTGACCGTGGCGCTGCTGCGGCACGGGCAGCCGATCTTCGGCTCGTCCGAACACGTCCGCGAACGCCTCAACGTGCCGAACGACCCCTCGCACGGGCCCGACAGCGACGACTGGCTGGGCGTGCCGATGCGGCGCGAGGGACGCGTCAGCGGCGCGATCGTGGTGCAGAACTACGTGCAGGCCGCGCGCTACACGCACGAGGACCGCACGCTGCTGGAGTACGTCGCCCAGCACATCCTCACGGCGCTCGACCGCCGCCAGGCGCGCGAGCAGCTCGAACGTCGCGTCCACGAGCGCACGTACGAACTGCAGCAGGCCAACATGGTGCTGCAGGCGGAGATCATCGAGCGCCAGCGCGCCGAGAAGCTGCAGCGCGCGCTGTACCGCATCACCGCGCTTTCGGTCACCGCCGGCAGCCTGGAGCGTTTCTACGCCGACGTGCACTCGATCGTCGGCGAGCTGCTGTACGCGCGCAATTTCTACATCGCGCTGCTGTCGGCCGACGGCGCGCAGATCGAGTTTCCGTATTCGGTCGACGAGCGCGACCTGACCCGCGAGTCGCGCCGCCTGGCCCGCGGCCTGACCGAGTACGTGCTGTCGACCGGCACCGCGCTGCGGGCCGACCGCGCGGCCATCACCGAGCTCGAGAGCACCGGCGCGGTGCGCAGTTTCGGGCCGCTGGCGCACTGCTGGATGGGCGTGCCGCTCAAACGCGACGGCACCGTCGTCGGCGCGATCGTGGTGCAGAGCTACACCCCCGAGATCAGCTTCGAGCAGCGCGACCAGGAGCTGCTGACCTTCGTTGCCCACCACATCGACAGCGCGCTGGCGCGCAAGCGCGCACAGGAACACCTGAAGGCCGCGCACGCCGAGCTGGAGTTCCGCGTCGAGGCGCGCACGCGCGAGCTGGAAGGCGCCAACCGCGAGCTGCGCGCGCAGATCGGCGAGCGCGTGCGCGCCGAGCAGAAGCTGACCCACCAGACGCGCCACGACGGCCTGACCGGCCTGCCCAACCGCGTCCTGCTGCTCGAACGCCTGGACGCCGCGATCGCGCGGATGGGCGAGCCCGGGCGGCCGGGATTCGCGGTGCTGTTCCTCGATCTGGACCGGTTCAAGCTGGTCAACGACAGCGCAGGCCACGCGGCCGGAGACGAGATGCTGGTCGAGGCCGGGCGCCGCATCACCGCCACCCTGGGCGAGCACACCCTGGTCGCGCGCCTGGGCGGGGACGAGTTCGCTGCGCTGGTCGAGGGTGTCGACGGTCATGCGGCGGTCGAGTCGCTGGCGGCGATGCTGCTGGAAGAGCTCGGCAAGCCGATGTGGGTCGCCGGGCGGGAGCTGTTCCCCTCGGCCAGCATCGGCATCGCGCTGTGGGAGCCGCGCTACCGGCAGGGCGAGGAGATGCTGCGCGACGCGGACGCGGCCATGTACCGCGCCAAGGCGCACGGGCGCGACCGCAGCGCGCTGTTCGACGAGGAAATGCGCGCCGAGGCCACGCGCCTGCTCGACCTGGAGGCCGACCTGCGCCGCGCGATCTTCGCCGATGCGTTCGTGCCGCATTTCCAGCCCATCGTGCGCCTGGACGACGGCGCGGTCGTCGGCCACGAGGCGTTGCTGCGCTGGAACCACGAACTGCACGGGCCGCTGCCGCCCGCTGAGTTCATCGGCGTGGGAGAGGACAGCGGCCTGATCGAGCAGGTCGACTGGCTGATGTACCGCCGCGTGTTCGACTGGATGACGCGCAACCGCGAAGGCTACGTGTCGATCAATGTTTCGCCGCGCCACTTCCACTCCGAGACCTTTGCCGACCGGCTGCTGCAGATGCTCGACGATGCCGGCGCCGACCCGCGCCGGCTGCGCATCGAAATCACCGAAGTGGCCCTGCTGGAAGACGCGCCGCGCATCCTGCGCATGCTCAACGTGCTGCGCGGACGCGGGGTACTCGCGCTGCTGGACGACTTCGGCACCGGGTTCTCGGCGCTGTCGTACCTGCACCGGTTCCCGATCCAGGCGTTGAAGATCGACCAGAGCTTCGTCGCGGGCCTGGGCGGCGAGATGCATGCCGAAAGCCTGGCGCTGGTGCGCGCGATCCTGGCGCTGGCCGGCACCCTCGGGATCGACACGATCGGCGAGGGCATCGAGACCGGGGGGCAGCGCGACATCCTGCGGCAGCTGGGCTGCGAGTACGGGCAGGGGTTCCTGTATGGGCGGCCCGAGCCGGAGCCGCCCGTCGGCGACGCGTAGGGACGAAGCACCCCGGCCCTTCTCCAGGGTGCATGAGAAGGTGCCCGGAGGGCGGATGCGGATGCGGATGCGGATGCGAGCGCGAGCGCAGCGAGCTGCTCCTGCTGTTTCCGCGAATAACAAGATCAAGTCCAAGTACAAGATCAAAAGCGTTTCGCGCTGAGCGCGCGAGCCACCTTTCTTTGCTTGTGCAAAGAAACCTGGCGCAAAGAAACACACCCCGCCTGCGCGCCCGCCGCTGCGCGCCGGGTCCGCGGAGCCGGCGGGATTTTCCGAGGGGGCATCCTGCCCCCGCGGAAAACGCCGCACATCCATGTGCGGCGCCCCTGCGGGGTCTTGTCCGCCGGCTCCGCCGCTTCGGAGGGGCCCCGGAGGTCAAGAGCAAGATCAAAGGCAACAGCAACAGCAAAAAAACCTTGTGGGAGCGGCTATAGCCGCTCCCACGACAGCGGCAGGTCGGGGCCGTGCCCCTGACGCACGGTTCCATCCCTTGAACCCTGCCGGCGCGCCCGTTTTTCCCGCCGACCCGCTAATCCGCCACCGCCGCCTCGCGGCGATCGCCATCCACCAGTGCCTGCGCGGTTTCGACCAGGCTGGTGAATTCGGCCCGCTGCGGGTTGCCGTCCTGGGCCAGTTTCGCGCTGCGCAGGATGTCGTCCCAGTCCCAGCCGCTGATGCGGGTGCCGCCGCGCAGCGCGTCGGCGTAGGCCGCGACGGTGGCGGCGAAGCGCAGGGTGGGGCTCGGCGTGGGGCGCAGCGACGTGCGGGCGATGGGGGTGGTGATCAGGCGGCTGGCGTCCTCGCCGGGGCGCTTGTAGCGCAGGCGCAGGTGCGCGGTTTCATCCGTGCGCGCATCCGCCGGGGCCGGCGCGTTGCCGTAGCGCAGCGGCGGCAGCTGTTCGGCGCCGGAGCCGACCGGGGTGATCTCGTACAGCGCGGTCACCTCGTGGCCGGCGCCGATGTCGCCCGCGTCGACCTTGTCGTTGGCGAAGTCCTCGTTGCGCAGCACGCGGTTCTCGTAGCCGACCAAGCGGTACTCGGACACCAGCGCGGGATTGAATTCGACCTGGATCTTCACGTCGCGGGCGATGGTCAGCAGGGTCGAACCCATTTCCTGCACCAGCACCTTGCGCGCCTCGGCGAGGCTGTCGATGTAGGCGTGGTTGCCGTCGCCGATGTCGGCCAGCTGTTCGGCCAGCGCATCGTTGTAGTTGCCGCGGCCGAAGCCGAGCGTGGTCAACGCGATGCCGGACTTGCGCTGGTCGGACACCAGCGTTTCCAGCGCGCCCTGGTCGACGGTGCCGACGTTGAAGTCGCCGTCGGTGGCGAGGATGACGCGGTTGACGCCGCCTTCGACGTAGCCCTGCTTCGCCATTGCGTAGGCCAGGCGGATGCCGTCGCCGCCATTGGTGGAACCACCGGCCTGCAGGCGTTCGAGCGCGGCCAGGATCTCGCCGCGACGGTCGCCGGGCGTGGGCGGCAGCACCAGGCCGGCGGAACCGGCGTAGACGACGATCGACACGCGGTCCTGGGGGCGCAACTGGTCCACGAGCTGCTTCATCGACTGCTTGAGCAGCGGCAGCTTGTCGGGCGAATACATCGATCCGGACGTGTCGATCAACAGCACCAGGTTGGCTGGCGGCAGCGTCGCGGCCGGCACGTCATAGCCCTTGATACCGATCATCAGCAGCTGGCGTTTGCCGTTCCACGGCGCCGGCGCAAGTTCGGTGGTGACCCGGAACGGGACATCGGGCGACGCCGGTGCCGGATGGCCGTAGCGGAAATAGTTGATCATCTCCTCGGCGCGCACCGCGTCGGCCGGCGGACGCATGCCGTCGTGCAGCATGCGGCGCACGTTGGCGTAGCTGCCGGTGTCCACGTCGATGGAGAACGTGGAGACCGGCTGCTCGCTGGCCCGATGCACGGGATTGTCCTCGTGCGCGGCGTAATTCTCGGTGTTGGCGGGCTGCCAGCCCGGCGCGGGGGGCGCAGGCGGCGGTGCCATGGCATAGGCCTCCAGCGCCATTGCGTGGCGCGTGCCGGTCACCTGGACGCGGTCGAGGCTGGCCTGCTTCCCGGCCTCCGCCGGGGCGACAACCGCTGGCGCGGGCGCCGCCTGTGCGACATCGGCCACCGCGGCCGGCTGGGTGTCGTTGCCGACCGTGCTGCAGGCGGACAGGGCGATCGCAAGGATCAGGGCGGAAGCAAGAGCGTGGCGTTGCATGCTGGCATCTCCGGGCTGGGGTGCCGATGCGAACGGGCCGGAGGCGGGAACGGGGTTGGCGGGCCGCCGCGGACCTGCAGGGGGCGGGGCGGCAGGCGCAGGCGTCGTACGATGTCCGTCGGCGAACGGGGCGGGCAGGGGATGGGGCGGATGGCAGGCAGGAAGGTCTGGTCGAAGTCGATACGGTTGGTACCGGGTGCAACTGCCAGTGGGTCGACGCAGAAGGTCGCTGAGGCCTTCCCGAAGGCCTTCATCTACCCGTTCTTCCTGTTCCACATGCTGATGTTCGGCGTCGCCGGCTTTCTCCTGGCTTACGGCGCGCAGGACGCGGCGTTCGTATACCTGCACGGCGGCATCGCGATCATCGTCTACGTGGTGTTCTACCTGGTGATCTTCGGCCGCGACCAGGTGCAGTGGATGTTCATCAACGCCGCGCTCGGGATCGTGGGCATCTACAGCCAGATCGACTGGATCCTCGGCCTGTCCGGGCGCCATGCGCGCGACTATCCGTGGTACCTGCACGTGGTCCCGGTGATCTACTACGTGCTGTACACCTTCCTGCTCCGGCAGTTGGTGCTCGACCTTACCCGCTCGCGCAGTGATCCGGCGCGCAGGCGGCTGGTGGAGGCCGCCTACGTGGTGGTCTCGCTGGCGGTCTACGGACTGGCGCTGTGGAAACGCTGACGGCGTGGCGTCGCGATCACGGATCGCGGATCACCAGCAGCCGCTGTTCGGTCATGTCCTCGATCGCGTAGCGCACGCCCTCGCGGCCCAGGCCCGAGCCCTTGACCCCGCCGTAAGGCATGTTGTCGACGCGGAAGCTCGGCACGTCGCCGACGACCACGCCGCCGACATCCAGCCGGTCCCAGGCGCGCATCGCGTGGGCGAGGCGGCCGGTGAACACGCCGGCCTGCAGGCCGAAATCGCTGTCGTTGACGCGGTCGAGCGCATCGTCGAAGTCGTCGAACGACTCCATTCCCGCAACCGGCCCGAAGGCTTCCTGGCGGTACAGGTCGGAATCGTGCGGCACGTTCTCCAGCAGCGTCGCCGGCAGCATGTTGCCTTCGCGCGCGCCGCCTGCGAGCAGCTTCGCGCCGCCTTTCCGCGCGGCCTTGATCCAGGCTTCCACGCGTTTGGCGGCGTCCTCGTCGATCATCGGGCCGATGAAGGTCTTCTCGTTGCGCGGGTCGCCCATCTCCAGCTTGGCCACCGCCGCCTTGAGCTTGCGTCGCAGCAATGGATAGACATCGGCGTGGGCGAAGATGCGCTGCACGCCGATGCAGCTCTGGCCGGACTGGTAGTAGGCGCCGAAGACGATGCGCTCGACCACGGCGTCCAGGTCCAGCCCCGGGTCGTCGTCGACGATGCACGCCGCGTTGCCGCCCAGTTCCAGCACTACCTTCTTGCGGCCCGCGCGGGCCTTGAGGTCCCAGCCGACCAGGCCGCCGGTGAAGCTGAGCAGGCGGATGCGTTCGTCCTCGACCAGCAGGCCGGCGTCGTCGTTGCTGCAGGGCAGGATCGAGAACGCGCCCTTCGGCAGGTTGGTCTCGGCCAGCACCGCGCCGATGATCAGCGCGCCGACCGGCGTCTTCGCCGCCGGCTTGAGCACGAACGGGCAGCCGGCGGCAATCGCGGGCGCCACTTTGTGCGCGACCAGGTTGAGCGGGAAGTTGAACGGGGTGATGAACGCGCATGGACCCACCGGCACGCGCTTGACCATGCCGCGGTAGCCGCGCGTGCGCTTCGAGATTTCCATGTCGACCACCTCGCCGCCCAGGCGCGTGGCTTCGCCGGCGGCGATGCGGAAGGTGTCGACCAAGCGGGTGACCTCGCCGCGCGCGTCGTGGATCGGCTTGCCGGCCTCGATGCACAGGGCCAGCGCCAGTTCCTCGTGACGTTCGGTGAAGCGGGCGACGCAGTGCTCGAGCACGTCGCGGCGTGCATCGTGGGGGAAGGCGGCCATCGCCGGCGCGGCCTTCGTTGCCGCGGCGATCGCCTTGCGTATCGCGGTCGAATCCGCAAACGCCACGCGCGTGGCGCGCTTGCCCGAGTACTTGTCGAATACCTCGAGGTCGGTATTGGCCGCGACCGGCTTGCCGGCGAGGTAGTAGGGGTAGGTCTTGTTGAGCATCGCGGTCTCCTTGTGCCCACCAGCATCCCGCGCGCGGCGTTAACGCGTCGTGGCAACCCAAGTCTCTCGCAGGAGCGGCGGAAGCCGCGAGGCCTTGCCCGCGCGCCTTCCGTTGCAGCTGCGGAGCCGAGGCAAAAGCTCGCGGCTTCCGCCGCTCCTGCAAAGCAAATACAGGAACGTCAGGACGCGTCGCTGCCTTCGACGCGCACGCGCAGGGCACCGTTGGCCAGCCGCGCCTGGAGGCGGTCGCCAACCCGTGCATCGCCAACGCCGCGCACCACGCGGCCGTCCTCGTGCTGCACGATCGCGTAGCCGCGGGCCACGGTCGCCAGTGGGCTGACCGCTTCCAGCGAGCGTGCCAGTCCGCGCAGGCGCAGCGCGTCGCGCTGCAATTGCCGCGCGACGGCGGCCTGCGGCCGCGGGCGCAAGGTCGCCAGCCGGTCGCGCAGCGCGGCCAGGCGACGCCCCGGCTGCATCGCGCGCAGCACCGCCTCGGCGTGGCGCAGGCGCGCGGTGCGGGCGTCGCTGCGTGCGCGCAGGGCGCGGTCCAGACGCTGCATCGCCGCCTGCTGGCGCGTGCGCAGCTGCTGCAACCGCGCCTGCGGCCGCAGCGCGTTGAGCCGCAGTGCCGTGCGATCGGTGCGCTGCATGGCATCGCGCAGCCCGCGCGCGTGCAGGGCTTGCAGGCGCTGTTGCTGGCCGTGCAGGCGCGTGCGCAGGTCGCTGCGCTCGGGCACCAGCAGTTCGGCGGCCACCGACGGCGTCGGCGCGCGCAGGTCGGCGGCGAAGTCGGCGAGGGTGAAGTCGGTCTCGTGGCCGACCGCCGACACCACCGGCACCGGAGAAGCGGCAATCGCGCGCGCCAACGCTTCGTCGTTGAACGCCCACAGGTCTTCCAGCGAGCCGCCGCCGCGCGCCAGCAGCAGGGCGTCGTAGCGGCCGCTGGCGCCGGCGCGCTGCAGCATCGCCGTGATCTGCGCGGCGGCCGCGTCGCCCTGCACGGGCACGGGCAGTACGTCCACGTCCAGCAGCGGGAAGCGCCGCGCCAGCACGCTGAGCACGTCGCGCACGGCCGCGCCGGACGGCGAGGTCAGTACGCCCAGCCGCCGTACCCAGGCGGGCAGCGGGCGCTTGCGTTCGGGGTCGAACAGGCCCTCGGCCTGCAGTTTCGCCTTCAGTTCCTCGAACGCGCGCCGCAGCGCGCCTTCGCCGGCCTCCTCCAGCGAATCGAGGATCAGCTGGTAGTCGCCGCGCGCCTCGTACAGCGTGAGCCGGCCGCGCGCAAGCACCTGCAGGCCGTTGCGCGGCTCGAAGCGCAGCCACTGGCTCTTGGGCCTGAACAGCGCGCAGCGCACCTGCGCGCGCGCGTCCTTCAGGGTCAGGTAGAGGTGCCCGGACGCCGGCCGTGCCAGGTTGGCGATCTCGCCTTCCACCTGCACCACCGGGAAGGCGTCCTCCAGCAGGCTGCGGGCCAGTGCGTTGAGCTGGCTGGGCGTGAGGACGTTGGCGGCGGGTGCTGGCATGGCCGACAGGATACCCGGCACCCGTCGCAGGCCCTGGAACGTTGTGGGAGCGGCCATGGCCGCTCCCACAGGGGCTTCGCTTCCGCCGGGCCGGCGCCGCATGCGCGGAGCGACTAAAATGGCGCCATGACCGCGATTCCCGCCGACCGTCCCGACACCATCGTCCAGAGCCTGGCCGACTGGTCGTTCGGCCCCGCCCCGCGCAGGCCCACGCGCCAGGTGCGCATCGGCGGCGTGGCCGTGGGCGGCGACGCGCCGGTGGTGGTGCAGTCGATGACCAACACCGACACCGCCGACGTCGCGTCGACGGTGAGGCAGGTCGCCGAGCTGTGGCGCGCCGGCTCGGAACTGGTCCGCATCACCGTCAACAATCCCGAATCCGCCGCCGCCGTGCCGCGCATCGTCGAGAAGCTGGCGATGATGGGCATCGAGGTGCCGGTGATCGGCGACTTCCACTACAACGGCCACCAGCTGCTCGCCAACGAGCCGGCCTGCGCGCAGGCGCTGGCCAAGTACCGGATCAATCCCGGCAACGTCGGCTTCGGCAAGAAGCGCGACACCCAGTTCGCACAGCTGATCGAGTTCGCGCTGCAGTACGACAAGCCGGTGCGCATCGGCGCCAACTGGGGCTCGCTCGACCAGTCGCTGGCGACCCGGCTGATGGACGAGAACGCAAACCGCCCCGAACCCTGGGATGCCGGCCGCGTGCTGCGCGAGGCGCTGATCCGCTCGGCGCTGGATTCGGCCGCGCGCGCGGTGGGCCTGGGCCTGCCGGCCGACCGCATCGTGCTCAGCTGCAAGGTCAGCGGCGTGCAGGAGCTGATCGCGGTCTACCGCGATCTCGCCCGGCGCAGCGACTTCGCCCTGCACCTGGGCCTGACCGAGGCGGGCATCGGCAGCAAGGGCATCGTCGCTTCCAGCGCCGCGCTCAGCGTCCTGATGCAGGAAGGTATCGGCGACACCATCCGCATCTCGCTCACGCCCGAACCCGGCGCGCCGCGTACGCAGGAGGTCGTCGTCGCGCAGGAACTGCTGCAGACGATGGGCCTGCGCGCGTTCACCCCGATGGTCACCGCGTGCCCGGGCTGCGGCCGCACCACATCGGAGTTCTTCCAGGAACTGGCCAAGGTGGTGCAGGAGCACGTGCGCGCGAAGATGCCGGAGTGGAAGGTCACCCATCCCGGTGCCGAGCACATGACGCTGGCGGTGATGGGCTGCGTGGTCAACGGGCCCGGCGAATCGCGGCACGCCGACATCGGCATCTCGCTGCCCGGCACGGGCGAAGCGCCCGCGGCACCGGTGTTCATCGACGGCCAGAAGGCGATGACGCTGCGCGGCGGGAACATCGCGCATGAATTCGTCGACATCGTCGACGACTACGTCGAGCGCCGCTACGGCCGTGCCGCCGAGCCCGCCTGAGCCGGCCGCCGGACGCCCGGCGGCGAGGGAACTGCTGCGCGAAGAGGTCCATGCCGGAGGTTCGCTGCTGCGCCGCCACGGCTGGCGGCTGGTCCTGCTGTTCACCGGGCTTCTGTTGCCGCTGTGGGGGTTCACCGAACTGGCCGACGAAGTGCGCGAAGGCGACGGCTTTCCGTTCGACGCCCCGATCCTGCTGGCCGCCGGCGAGCTCGCGCGCGAGGGCTTCGACCGGCTGTTCCTGCTGTTCTCCGCACTGGGTTATGAATACGGCGTGGTGCCGGTCGACATCGCCCTGGTGCTGCTGCTCGCGCTGCGCCGGCATTATCGCGAGAGCGTGTTCGCCGCGTTCGCCACCGGCGGCTCGGGATTGCTCAACGTCGCGGCCAAGCAGGCCTTCGCACGCGAGCGGCCCAGCCTGTGGGAATCGATCGCGCCGGAGCACAACTACAGTTTCCCCAGCGGCCACGCGATGGGTTCGATGACGCTGGCGATGGTGCTGGTGCTGCTTGCCTGGCCGACGCGCTGGCGCTGGCCGGTGGTCGCCGCGATGCTGGTGTTCGTGCCGATGGTCGGGTTGTCGCGCGTGTACCTGGGCGTGCATTACCCCTCGGACATCCTCGCCGGCTGGGCGGCGGCCTCGGCATGGGCGGTGGGCGTGTACCTGCTGGTGTTCCGCTGGCACGGGCGGCCGTGGCGCAGGGCGGGTTCGCCGGGATAGGGCGGCGCGCTACTGCCGCGGGCAGGCCGCGTCGCCGACGTGTTCGGCGCATACGCGGCGCCGGCATTCGATCCCGGCGACGGTGTTGGCGCGCGGACAGGCACGCAGCTGTTGCTGCACGTCGGGCGAGCGCACGGGCGCGGCGTCATTGCCTTTGCCGCCGAGCGATGCCAGTGCGGCCTGGTTCTCGCTGCGGTTGCGGTTGTCCTCGGCCTCGATCTGCGCGACCAGGGCGTCCATCGACGAGGGGTTCCCCGCGCGGGCCTTGGCCGCGGCCGGTTCGTCCTGCTTGATGATCTGCATCAGCGTGGCCAGCAGGTCGTTCTCCGGCTTCTTCGCGGCCGGGCGTGGAGCGGATCTGCGGTGCGACGCGCTGCTGCGCGACGTGCGCGTCGCCTTCGCCGTGGACGCGGAACGGGCGTCGGCTGCAGCCGGCGTTGCCGCATCGGAGGAGGGCAGGGATTCCAGCGCGTGGCGCGTCTCGGCCATGGCCGGGTCGTCGATGATCACCGCGCCCTGCGGTTGCGCGGCAGGGTCCGGCCGCACGATGGCGCCTTGCGTCGCGGGCGCCGGTTGGCCCATTGTTCCGTCCCCGGCGAATTCCGCGCCGGTGCCGGAGGCAGGCATGCCCGCCGGCCACCGAAGGACGACGAAGGCAACAAGGATGATGCAGCCCAGTGCAAGGATCCACGGCAACCGCCTGCGCCCTGCCGCCCGGACGGGCGCCTGGGGCTTACGGTTTTCCATGTCGGCGAGGATCCGTCCGGCCGGCTGTGCGGCGGGGGCGCTTCCTGCGACCAGGCTGGGGCGATTGGGTCCGCCAGTATTCAAGTGCTTTCCTGCTCTTGCCCGGCATGCGCCGGGGGATGTCCTCGGCCGCATTCTATCGGCTGCCGGGGGGGCGTCAATGGCGGCCGCTGCCGGTTCCCCGCAATGATCGTGGCGGGGATCGCGCTGGCGTGCACCGCCGTGTGCGTGGCCGCGTGGCTGCTGCTGTTCCCGGAAGCGGGGGATGCGTTCGTCGCCGCGTGCCGGCGGATCCTGCGCGCGATCGGCGGTGCCGCCCGCGGCGCGGGACGCCGCGTGGCCGGTGGCGTTGGCGATGCCGGTCGCCGCGTGCAGTCGGGCGGGACGAGTGCCGCAGACGGCTTGCTCCGGCATCGCTGGATCCTGCTGGCGGCGGTGGTGCTGGTGTGCGCGCCGTCGCTGCTGATCCTGTGGTCGCGGCAGCGAGTGGTGTTCGAGGGCTTCCACGGCCAGGACATGGCCGAATCGCGGACGATGATCGCGCAACTGCTGCGCGGCGAGCGCCTGGTGCCGCCACCGGCGCCGCCGCCGGCGGTGTTCAGGACCAGGGAGGTCCTGCGCCTGAAGCCGGAAATCGTGACGGCTGACCGGAAATGGGCGCGCCTGGATCCCGACCTGCAGCAGCGCGTGCTGGCGATCTACCAGGTGATGCGCGAGCGCCACGGCATCGAGATGGTGCTGGTCGAAGGCTACCGCAGCCCCGAGCGCCAGGCCGAACTCCGCCGCGGCGGCCGGGCGACCAACGCCGGCGCGTGGGCGAGCTGCCACCAGTACGGCCTGGCACTCGACAGCGCGCCGCTGCGCGACGGCAAGCTGCAGTGGAACATGTCCGACCCGTCGACCCGCGATGCCTACTTCCTCTACGGCAGGCTCGCGCAGCAGGCCGGGCTGGAGTGGGGCGGCAATTGGCCTTCGCTCAGGGACTACGTGCACGTCGAGCTCAAGGATCGCTGCGTCCAGGCAAAGCGGGAGCGGCGCGCGCGGCTCGCCGGCGACCGCGGGTGATAAAGCCGGGTCAGTCCTGCTATCTTTCCTTTCCGGTCCGGGATGGGCCGGTCGACGGCGGCCGGAGGCAGTGGCGCGCCGCGATCTCAGGGAGCGGAACAGTCATGACGCGTTGGATCATCGGGGCAGGCAGCCGGATCGATCACGGGGAAACGGCCTTCGCCGCCGCCCCTTCCACGAAACTCCAGCGCATGCCGGTGCCCCGCATCGGCCGCCGCACCGTGCGCCGCCTCCAGGGCGCGGCGGCGGAACACGGCGTGGATCGAACGGCATGCGAAGCCATGCCGTCGATGCGAACCAGCAGGTAGGCGGGACCGGGGAGCAGGGAAGGAAGGACTCAGGGAGCGAGGGCGTGAAGCTGGCTGGAATCGGACGCGTGTTGCTGGTCGTGGCGGCGGTCTTCGTCGCGGTCTGGCTGTGCGTGATCCTTTACTGGCGCAGCAGCGGCGCGACGCCTGGCGGCACGCAGATGCTGCTGCTCCTGGGCGTGCTGCCGGTGGGGCTGCTGGGCGGGATCTGGCTGCTGCGCCGTGCCCGTGCTTCGCGTGCCGGCGCGGCGCCGGCGGAGGAACCGAAGGCGGTCGCCGCTGCAAGCGGGGACGAGACGACGTTCGAGGCCACGCCGCCGCTGCACTGCCTCGCCGCCGCGTTGTGGCTGCCGTGCGGCGACGACGCCGGCCAGGTGCTCGCTGCGCTGCCGGCGCCACAGCGGCCGGGCCTGCATCCGAAGTTCCGCGACCGCGACGGGTTGCCCGTCTTCACCGCCCATGTCGAGCGGCTGGAGACCGAAGGCTTCGCCGATACCGTGGCCGCGTCCGCGGAGGCGGGACGGCAGCTCGACCAGGACGAGGAGCGCGTGCGCGCGCTCGCACTGCTGGAACCGGTCGCAACCGAACTTTTCGACGCCGCCGCGCTGCTGCTGCCGCCGCTTCCGGTCGCCGAGGAACGCGTCATTGCCGGGCTGCGTCGTACCGAAGGGCATGACGTCCGGGTCGCGGTGCGCGTCCACGCGCTGCTGCCGATGTCGTGGGAAACGCCCCTGCGGCAGGCCGTGGCGGACTGGCTGCTTGAACTCGCGCTGGCGTCGGGCATCGACCGGCGGCGCATCGTGCTGGACGTGGTGCCGGCCGACGGAGCGGTCACCGCATGGGGCCTGCTCGACGCGATCGCCGGCGGTACCGCCGACGGCGAGGCCTGGCACCTGGTGCTGGCCTGCGACTCGCTGGTCGGCGAACGCAGCGTGCAGCGGCTGATCGCCACCGGGCGCCTGATGGACAGCCGCCGCAGCGAGGGCGTTGTGCCGGGAGAAGGTGCGGCAGGCGTCCTGCTGCGGCCGTCCGTCGCGCCGGAGATCTCAGGTTCCGGACAGGATCCCGCGCAGGCCGTCGCGCTGCACCGAGCCTCCCGCGCGGTACTTGCTGCCGGCATGCAGCCGCGGGCGGCCGCGCGGAGCACCGGCGAACTGATGTCGCTCGCGCTGCGCCGCGCGGATGTCGAAGCCGATGCGGTGGCACTCGTGCTCACCGACGCCGACCAGCGCCCGAGCCGCGCGGTGGAGGCCAGCGCCGGCGCCGCTGCCGCCTGCCCGGAGCTCGATATCTCCACGCAGTGCGGCGCACTCGGCGTGCCCTGCGGTGAGACCGGGCACGTCGCGCCGATCGCGCTGCTCGCGCTCGGCACCGCGCAGGTGCGCGCCTCGATGCAGGCGGTGCTGCTGCTTTCGCTCGGCGCCGGCCTGGAACGCATGGCCGCCGTCATCGCGCCGCAGGCGCCCGAAGACCGATCCCCCGAACAGGCCGGCGACGCGCCGGCCGCAGCGACCTGAAGGACCGCACGACGATGTTCCACAGACTGATGTACTACCTGACCGACTATCGCGTCCTCGCCGCGATCGGCATCGTCGCGGCGGCTGCGCTGATGTACTTCGGCGCCGAGGGGCTGCAGACGATCGGCATCTGGGCGCTGGCGATCATCGTCGTCGTGCTGCTGGTTTGGGGCGTGGTGTGGCTGGTTCGCAGGGTGCTCGCGCGCCGCGCGGCGAAGGGCGTCGAGGAGATGGTCGAGGACGAGGCAGACCGCGCCGTCGCCAGCGCGCAGCCGGCCGCGCGCGCCGATACCGAGGTGCTGCGCGAGCGCATGCTCGAGGCGGTCAAGGCGATCAAGTCCTCGCGCATCGGCATGCTCAAGGGCAAGGCGGCGCTGTACGAGTTGCCGTGGTACGTGATCATCGGCAACCCGGCCGCGGGCAAGAGTTCGGCGATCCTCAACTCCGGGCTGAAGTTCCCGTTCGAGGACAACGGCAGCAACGTCATCCAGGGCATCGGCGGCACCCGCAACTGCGACTGGTACTTCACCACCGAGGGCATCGTGCTCGACACCGCCGGCCGCTACTCGGTCAGCGTCGAGGACCGGCTGGAGTGGCTGACCTTCCTCGACCTGCTGAAGAAGAATCGCGCGCGCGCGCCGATCAACGGCATCATCATCGCCGCCAGCATCGCCGAGCTGTCGGGCAGCAAGCCCGAGTTCGCGATCGAACTGGCCAAGAACCTGCGCCAGCGCGTGCAGGAAATCACCGAACGGCTGGAGGTGTTCGCGCCGGTCTACGTGGTATTCACCAAGGCCGACCTGATCGCCGGGTTCACCGAGTTCTTCCGCAGCCTGGATCCGGCCGAGCGCGAGAACGTGTGGGGCGCGACGCTGCCGTTCGACCCGAAGGCCGACTCCGACGCGCTGGCGAGCTTCGACCGCCACTTCGACGAGCTGTCCGACGGCCTCAAGGAGATGGGGCTGGCGCAGATGGCGATGCAGCGCGGCCGCGAGCTTTCGCCCGGGCTGCTGACGCTGCCGCTGGAATTCCTGGCGATCAAGCCGGCGCTGCGCACGTTCATCGCCACGCTGTTCGAGGAGAACCCGTACCAGTATCCGCCGGTGTTCCGCGGCTTCTACTTCACCAGCGCCCTGCAGGAGGGCAACTCGGTGCACTACGCGTCCGAGCGGGTGGGGCGCGAATTCGGATTGCAGGGGCGGGCGCGGGCGGGCGAGGGCGAGCCTGCCGGGCAGACCGCGCACTTCCTCAAGGACCTGTTCCGCAAGGTCGTGTTCGCCGACCGCCAGCTCGTCCGGCAATACTCCAGCCCGCACGTGACGCGTCGGCGCTACGCGGTGTTCCTCGGCGCGGTGGCCGTGCTGGCCGTGGCGCTTGGGTTGTGGACCTGGTCGTACACCACCAACCGGCAGATGGTGGAGAACACCACCAAGGACCTGCAGCAGGCGGTACAGGTGCAGGAGGGGCGCGTGGACCTCAAGTCGCGGGTCGACGCACTGCTGCTGCTGCAGGACCGCATCGAGCAACTCGCGCGCTACCGCGGCGACCACCCGCTCACCACGCGCATCGGCCTGTACCAGGGCGACCGGATCGAAAACAAGCTGCTGGAAGAGTATTTCTCGGGCATGCGCCAGGTGATGCTTGCGCCTACCCGCGCACGGATCGAAGGCTACCTGGCCGACGTGGTCGCGCACGGCGGCGAGATGTCGCAGTCCGCACCGGCGCAGAAGGATGCGCCGCGCGAGAAGTCGCTCTACGAGGAAGCCTCGCCCACGGATCCGGACGACGCCTACAGCGCGCTCAAGGCCTACCTGATGCTTGCCGACCCGGAAAAGGTGGAGCAGGCCGCGCTCGGCCATCAGCTCACCCGTTTCTGGCGCGGGTGGCTGGACGCCAACCGCGGACAGATGTCGCGCGAGGAAATGGCGCGTGCGGCCGAGAAGCTGATGACGTTCTACGTCGCCCGGTCCGGCGAACAGGCCTGGCCGCGCGTGGACGGCAAGGTGTCGCTGGTGTCCGACGTGCGCGCGGTGCTCAACCAGGCCACCCGCGGCGAGCCGGCGATCAACCGCGTGTTCGCCCAGATCAAGGCGCGCGCCGCGACCCGCTTCGGGCCGGTAACGGTCAACAGCCTGATCGGGGACGAGGCCAACAAGGACGCGATCGCGGGCAGCTACGCGATCTCCGGCGCGTTCTCGCGGCAGGCATGGGAGGACTACGTCAAGGGCGCGATCGACGAGGCCGCGACCACCGAGCTGAGTACCACCGACTGGGTGCTCGACACGACCCAGAGCAGCGACCTGTCGCTGGCCGGCAGCCCGGAGCACATTTCCCGCGAGCTGGCGATGCTCTACAAGAAGGAGTACGCCGAGCAGTGGCAGCGTTTCCTGCAGGGCGTAAGCGTCACCGGCTTCAGCAGCTTCGATGAGGCGGTATCGCGGATGAACAGCATCGGCGACCCGCGCGAGTCGCCGCTGCGCAAGCTGCTGGAGGCGATCAACGAGCAGACCGTGTGGGACAATCCGGTCGCGAGCAACGCGCTGGCCGGCAAGATGAAGAGCGGCTTCGTGGCCTGGTTCCAGCGCGTGATCCTGCGGCGCACGCCGTCGTCGATCCCGGTGCGGATCAATCCCGACACCGGCAAGGCGGAAACACCGCCGATGGGGCCGATCGGCAAGGCCTTCGAGGGCTTCGCGCGGCTGGTCGCGCCGCGCGACGGCAGCGCCGCGCTGATCGACAGCTACTTCGAGGTGCTGGGCAAGCTGCGTACGCGCCTGAACGCGATCAAGACCCAGGGTGATCCCGGTCCCGGCGCGCGCAAGCTGATGCAGGACACGCTGGGCAACGAGGGTTCGGAACTCAATGCGGCGCTGGCGCTGGTCGACGAAGATCTGCTCAACGGCCTCGACGAGGGACAGCGCAAGGCGCTGCGGCCGCTGCTGCTGCGGCCGCTGACCGAAACCTTCTCGGCGCTGGTGCCGCCGGTCGAGGCAGAGGTCAACCGCATCTGGGTGGCGCAGGTGTACCAGCCGTTCGAGGACGGGATCGGCCGCCAGTATCCATTCGACCAGGGAGCGGATGTCGACGCCGCGCCGGCCGATGTCGCGGCGATCTTCGGCTCGTCAGGTGCGGTCGCGGAGTTCAACAAGGATGCGCTGGGTACGCTGGTGATCCAGCGCGGTAACCTGCTGGAGGCCAAGCGCTGGGCGGGCAGCGGCATTACGCTGTCGCCGGAACTGGTCACGCACTACAGCGAGTGGGTGAGCGGCCAGCAGGCAAGCGGGTCCAGCCCGGACAGTACGATTTTCCAGGTGTTGCCGCAGCCGGCCATCGGCGCCATCGAATACACGCTCGAGATCGACGGGCAGACCTTGCGCTATCGCAACACGCCGCCGGCCTGGCAGACCTTCCAGTGGCCCAACCCCGGTGCGGTCCCGGGTGCGAGGCTGGTTGCCGTCACCGGCGACGGCCGCACGGTCGAACTGGTCAACGCACCCGGCGGGAGCGGGGTGTCCCGCCTGATGGGCGCAGCGACCCAGGAAGACCGGGATGAGAGCAGCACCCTGACCTGGGCCCGTGACGGGGTGTCGGTCAGCGTGGTGATGCGGAAGATCCGCTCGCCGGGAAGCGGCAGCGGGGGCAGCGACTGGCAGAATGGACTGCAGCTTCCGGCCACCATCGTCGGCGCGCAGCCGGCGGTTGCCGCGGCGGAACCAGATGGCACGGAGGACGAGGGATGACGCAGGAAACGTCGGTGGCAGTGAGCTATTTCGGCAAGGTGCCTTCGCGCGGCGACTTCGTGCGCACCGTCGACAACCACCAGCTGATGGGCCTGCTCGACCGCTGGGCGGGCAACAGCATCGAACTGCTGAGCAAGAGCCCGGACTGGAAGCGCCTGTACGACGAAGCGCCGGACGTGCACTACGGGTTCATGGGCTCGCGCAGCAAGCTGGTGGTGTGCGGGCACTTCCTGCCCAGCCGCGACGCCTCGCAGCGCCGGTTCCCGCTGCTGTCGGCGATCCGGGTCGAAGTGGCCAATCCGCTCGGCTTCCTCGCGCGCAGCCCGATGGCGCTGTCGCGCGTGTGGAGCGGACTGTCGCGGCGCGCGCGCGAGGCGGTGCAGGCCGAGGATGCCGGTGCGCCGCTGCAGGCGCTGGCCGAGACGCATTGCGAGCTGAGCACCGACCCGGGCGCATATGCCGCACCCTTCGAGGACTTCCTCGAAATGCAGACGATCGGTTCGCTGCAGCGCCTGCTGCGCGAGAGCGGCCACGACGACGTCGTCCTGCGCCGCATGCTGCCGGCCCTGGGCCTGCTGCTGCAGCCGCTGCTGTCCGGCACCGGGGTGAACATCGACAAGGGACTGGAGCTTCCGTTGCCGAAGGATCCGCTGTACCGCCCGCTGGTCGGCGCGTTCTGGCTCGACATGATTGCCGGGTTCATCACCCGCGGCGACTTCGAACTGGCGGTGCTGGTCCGCGACGAGGCGGCGCCGCGGATGATCGTCGGCTTCAACGGCGCCGACCACCAGACGCTGCGCGCGGTGCTGGATCCGTATTTTGCCGAGGAACACCTGATCCGGGTGCACGACGCGGAGTGGGTCGACGAGCACCTGTCCAGCGACTACGGGCTCAACAAGCTTGCCAGCTACGTCGACCGCGACGAACTGTCGCTGAAAGCCGCCCGCAGGATCTTCGGCGAAACCTTCGTGGGAGCATGAGCATGCGTCGCCTGACAATCTTCCTCGTCCTGCTGGCCATGGCGGCCGCGGCCCACGCGCAGTCCGACGCGCAGCCCGTCGTGGCCGAGGGTGTCGTCCCCGACCAGGCCACCAAATCGCTGATCCTGGGCGAACTGCGCGAGCTGTACGGCAGCGAGCGCGTGGTCGACCGGATCCAGGTCGAATCCATTCCAACGCCGCCCAACTGGGGCAAGTACGTGGCTGGCATGCTCACCCCGGGGCTCAAGCGCGTGCACAACGGCAAGCTGGAGGTCGATGGCCAGAGCGTGCGCATCAGCGGCGAGGTCGCCAACGAGGCCCAGCGCCAGCAGGTCGCCAGCGAGCTCAGCCTCGCCAGCAACAGCACCTACACCGTCACCAATGGCCTGGGCATGGGCGACGGCCAGGAGGTGCTGGACGCGACGCTCGGCGACCGCATCATCGAGTTCGAGAGCGGCAGTGCGCGGCTCACCGATGTCGGCCGCGCGATCCTCGACGAAATGGCCGGGAAGATGCGCGGGATGGGCGATGCGCGCGTGCAGGTCATCGGCCACACCGACAACGTCGGCCAGCGCCAGGCCAACATCGCGTTGAGCCAGGCGCGCGCCGAAGCGGTGCGCGCCTACCTGGTCGGCAAGGGCATCGCGCGCGAGAACCTGAGCGTGCTGGGCAAGGGGCCGGACGAACCGGTCGCCGACAACGCAACCGCGGACGGCCGCGCGCGCAACCGGCGCATCCAGTTCCGCGTGCTGTAGCCCCTTGGCCGCGCGGCGCCGTCAGGCGCCGAACGGCTCCTGGCCGGCGTCCACGTCCAGCAGTTCTTCCACCTGGGCGAGCGTGCTGTCGTCCTTGATCACGCGCTTGAGCCACACGTGCAGGGGCATCTCGCCCCAGCGCGCGGCCTTGTCGGCGAGGTAGGCGACCGGGCTGTGCGGCTCGGTGCGGCGGAAGAATTCCGCCACCTGCCGCAGCTGCGCCAGCGCCTGCCGGCGGCTTGCGATCGGGCCGCTGTTCGATGGCGCCTGCGCCGTGCCGCCTTCGCCCGCGGCCTCGATGACGTCGTCGCTCTCGGCACCGGCGTCGCCGTCCACCAGCACGCCCGCTTCGCGCGCAAACCGGCGCACGGTCTTGTGCAGGTGCTCGATCTGGTCGCGCACTGGGGTAAAGCTCGGCCCCTCGGTGCCCAGCCGTGTGTCCACCGATTGCTGCAGTTCCTGCAGCGCGACCGAGCAGTCGGGTACCGCATCGAGCAGGCGGATATAGAACTCGTGCGGAGTGTCGCGCCGCGCGGCTTCCATCACGTCCAGACCCGGCTGGTCGTCGTCCCCGGCCGGCTCGCCGTTGCCGCTGCGCGCGTGTGCGGCCTCGAAGTCGCCCAGCCCGAAATGACCGTGGGCGCTGTGCGTGATCGGCAGCGCACGCAGCCACTGCAGCGCGTTGGACAGCAGCCAGGTGACGTTGCCGATGCGCTCCTCGAAGTCGCCGTCCTCCGCGAGCGGGTGCACGTCGTCCCAGTAGCGGTCGAACAGCCCGGACACGGTGCGGAACCCCAGCGCCACCCCGGAGAAGCCGTGGAGCTGCGCCTGGGCCTCGGTGAACCATGCGGCCAGCCGCAGGTCCTTCGTCCGCGCCTGCAGCAGCTCGCGGCACATCCGCTCGGCGGCAGCCCAGTCCGCGTACTTGATGTCGGTAATCCATTCGCCCTGCTCGAGGGTGGGGTCATCGGCGCGCCTGGCTTCCTGGATCGCGTCGAATTCGGTCGAGAAGGACAGGTCGTCACCGGTGGGTCGTTCGTCGGTGACGGGAGCCAGCAGGTCTTCCAGTTCCAGCATGGCGGTACTCGCAGGTTTTGGTGGATGTGGACTTGGGATTCTACATGCGGGTGCCGGGCCGTCCGGCTGCGGCAGGCCGGGTTTTTTGCTACCTTGCCGGGCAGGAAGAGGCCGCGCCGATGGTGCCCAGGGAAGGCGACCGACGCGCGAAGGGCCTTGTCGAGTCATGGAGTTCGCACGATGCACTCATTGGATGGTGTGCTGGATGGACTGGCGTCACTGGTTGGCATCGACGATGCCACCCGTCTTTACCGGATCGAGCTGCCGCAGGCGACGAACCTGCTGGTGGAGCGTTGGTGCGGGCAAGAGTCGCTGTCGCAGGGGTTCGCATGGTGGGTCGACCTGTTGGCGACCGACGCGACGCTGGACCTGGAGGCCTGGCTGGGCCAGCCGGCCCGGCTGGTCACCCGGCTTGCCGACGGCAGCGACTGCACGCGCAGCGGCCTGGTGCGCGAGGCGGCGTGCCTGGGGACCGACGGCGGCCTGGCGCGCTACCGGATCTGCCTGGTGCCGTGGACATGGCTGCTGACGCAAGGGCGGCACAGCCGGGTGTTCCAGGACCGCAGCGTGGTCGGGATCGTGGAGGCGGTGTTCGCCGACTACGCGCCACTGGCCGCATGGCAGCTGGGCGACGAGGTCGGCCCGTTCCTGGGCGAGCGCGAGCGCAGCTACTGCGTGCAGTACCGCGAGAGCGACTTCGACTTCGTCAGCCGCCTGCTGGCCGAGGAAGGCCTGGGCTGGCGGCTGGAAGAAGATGCCGAAGCCGCCGCCGGACATCGGCTGGTGCTGTTTGCCGACAGCGCGGCGCAGCCGGAGGACGTGCTCTCGGCCGGCGGCGGCGGGATCCGCTTCCATCGCAGCGACGCGACCGAGTCGGCGGACAGCCTGCAGGCCTTCGGCCGGCGGCAGCGGATCGGCGCGGACCGGCTGACGGTCCTGGGCCACGACTACAAGACCGTGCGGGCGAACACGGCGCAACTGCCGCTGCAGGCCGGGTTCGAGCCGCCGTCACCCCTGGAGGCCTACGACCCGGGCGGTGCCTATGCGTTCGCCAGCGCGGCCGAGGCCGATCGTTACGCCGGCCTGATGGCACAGGCGCGCGAGGCGTCGGCTGCAGGCTGGTTCGGGCAAGGCACGGCGCGCAGCTTCCGGGCCGGCACCTGGTTCCGGCTGTCGCAGGCGCCGACGGCGCCGGGCGCGGACGCGCCACCGGCCGAGATC
>NZ_BAAAZU010000030.1:0-21186 GCF_039537065.1 Luteimonas lutimaris
CACGTTCACCGCATCGGTGTCCTCGGTGCCCGCCGCCACGTTCGTGATCTGGCGCTCGCTGCCGACATCACCCACCGACACTGTATCGGCACGGTTGGCCACCGAATCCGCGCCCAGCGCCACCGCGTTGTCCGCACCCGACTGCACCCGGGCACCCGATCCCAGCGCTGTGCTGTTGTAGGCCTCCGCCTCCGCCAGCCAGCCCACCGCCGTCGTGTAGTCGTCGCTCGCGTACGAACCAGCGCCCAAGGCCGTCGCGCCGTAGCCCGAGGCCTCCGCCGACAGAATCCCGAACGCCGTACCACCCAACGCCACACTCTCTTCGCCTGAGGCGATGCTGTACTCGCCCACTGCCGTGCTGCTCGTGCCGCTCGCGTCCGCCACCAGGCCGACGGCGGTCGCGTAGTTCCCGCCGGCCGCGCTGCCGGCACCGTATGCCGACGCGCCCGCGCCGGAGGCGGTGGCCTCTGCACCCACCGCCGTCGCAACCTCGCCCGAGGCCGTGCTGTGGTAGCCCACGGCCGTCGACTCGATGCCGGACGCCCAGCTTTCCGCACCGGTCGCGGTGCTGGCATCGCCGGTCGCGTACGCGGCTGCGCCGGTCGCCGTGCTGGCGGCGCCCTGGGCCACGCTTTCGGCACCAGTGGCCGTGGAATAGTCGCCGGAAGCGGCTGCACCCGAACCCGAAGCCGTGGCGTTCTCGCCGCTGGCTTCGGCAGTCAAGTCACCGGTGGCCTGGAAATACTGCGCGGTTTCTTCCGCCGCCTCGGCCACCTCGCTGAGCTGGCCGACCGTGGCGGCGTCGCTGGCGGCGATGCCATCGCTGACGTTGGTGATGCGGCGCGTAACGGGGCCGAGGGCTCCCGACTCCGTACCCGCTCCGACAGAAATGACATTGGCTTCCGACGCTCGCGCGCCCAATCCGATCGCAACGCTTCCAGCAGCCGAAGGCGCCACGCGGCTGTTGAACCCGATAGCCACCGAGTCGATGCCATTGGCCTGCGCGCTGTGGCCAACCGCTGTTCCGCGATCGCCGAAAACTTGCGTGTTGGAACCCAATGCCGTTCCTCCGG
Organism: Luteimonas lutimaris; assembly: GCF_039537065.1. NCBI lineage: Bacteria > Pseudomonadati > Pseudomonadota > Gammaproteobacteria > Lysobacterales > Lysobacteraceae > Luteimonas > Luteimonas lutimaris. Next base: position 1,074 of record NZ_BAAAZU010000030.1, read on the forward strand.
CTTGGGTTGCCTGGGCATTGCTGCCAAGTGCGGTGGCGTTCGCCTGCTGCGCCCTGGCGTTGTTGCCAATGGCGGCGGCGCTGATATGCGTCGCCTGCGCGGCGTTGCCCAGCGCTATTGAACCAGCGCCACCTGCAACGGCGCCGTCCCCGCACGCCAGGGATCCGGTCTCTGCTGCCGTTGGAGGCGTCGTACCGTCACCGGACTGGTCGCACACATCCCCCGCCATCGCCGGCGCAGACGCGATCGCGCCCGCTACCATCACCGCCTGGAGCAGCCGCGCCCCCTTGCCCTTGCCCTTCGCCTTCGCCAGTTCCGATGCAACTACGACACCACGCTCGACACTCCAGATCTTGCGGTAAATGCGGTTCATTGACTCATTCCCCTACGGATTTTGATGGCGAAGATGACGCTGGCCACCCGGCGCTGCCGAGCGGCCAATCAAGGTGATGACAACTCCGAATTGTGGTCACCCGGCGCATCGCGCCCGGGCTCTTTGCTGCGGTGCAGGAAGAAGCTGAACTTTCGCCTAACCGCTGACTTCCTCCCCGATACTTACCGCTGGCATTTTGTGCGTCAAGTCACGCCGGAATCCCGGCAAAGCCGGCTCACGCCATTCTTTTTCGTTGTTTTTCAATTACTTGATATGTGAATGGATGGTGCCAAAATGTGTCACCTAAGCGCGATTCACGGCACAAAAAAGCCCGGCTCACGGCCGGGCTTGAGGGGTCTCGCCAACGAAAAAAGCGTCAGTCGACTGCCATCCGCGCATTCCGGAACATCCGCAACCACGGCGAATCCCCCGCCCACTCGCCCGGCGCCCAGCTGAGGTTGGCGGTGCGCAAGGTGCGCTCGGGGTGTGGCATGAGGATGGTCGCGCGGCCGTCGTCGCTGGACAGGCCGGCGATGGCGTCGGCCGAGCCGTTGGGGTTGGCCGGGTACGTGGTGGCCGGGCTGCCATCGCCCTGCACGTAGCGCAGCGCGGTGCGCGCGGCGGCCTGGTCGACGGCGCTGGCGAATTCGGCCCGGCCCTCGCCGTGGGCGATGGCGACGGGGATCCGCGAGCCGGCCATGCCGCGGAAGAACAGCGATGTCGATTCAACCACTTCCAGCATGCCGAAGCGGGCCTCGAACTGTTCGCTGCGGTTGCGCAGAAACTGCGGCCAGTGCTTGGCGCCGGGGATGATGGCCTTGAGCTGCGACATCATCTGGCAGCCGTTGCATACGCCCAGCGAGAAGGTGTCGCCGCGGGTGAAGAACGCTTCGAACATCGCGCGCAGCGCCTCGCGCTCGAGGATCGAGGTGGCCCAGCCGCGACCGGCGCCGAGCACGTCGCCGTAGCTGAAGCCACCGCAGGCGACCAGGCCTGCGAATGTCGACAGATCGGCACGGCCGGCGATCAGGTCGCTCATGTGCACGTCGACCGCCTCGAAGCCGCTGCGCACGAAGGCCGAGGCCATCTCGATCTGGCCGTTGACGCCCTGCTCGCGCAGGATCGCCACGCGCGGCGCGGCGCCGGTGTTGACCGACGGCGCGCCTGGCGCCGGCGTTGACGACATGAGCGGCGCAGCGACGTCCTCGGCCGGGTCGAACACCAGCTTCGGCTGCAGCCCCGGCGCATCGAAGCGGCGCGCGGCTTCGCGCTCCTCGTCGGCGCAGGCCGGATCGTCGCGCAGCTTCTGCATCGCGTGCGTCGTCGACCACCAGGCGTCGAACAGCGCCTCCCAGTGCCATTCGACCAGGGTCTTGCCGTCGTCGGTGATGCGGATCGAAGGCGCCGTACTCGGGCGCGCGATGCGCTGCGCGCATTCGATCAGGCCGTGCTGGGCGACCAGGTCGGCAAATTCGGCGCGGTGTTCGCCGCGGATCTGAACGATCGCGCCGAGCTCTTCGTTGAACAGCGTGCGGCAGACGTCGTCGGCGCGGTCGCCGCCCCAGCCTTCGAGCGAGATGTCGAGCCCGAGGTGCGAGCAGAAGGCCATCTCGCACAGCGCTGCGAAGGCGCCGCCGTCGGAGCGGTCGTGGTAGGCCAGCAGCAGGCCGGCCTTGCGGGCGTCGCGGATCAGGTCGAACAGGCGTCGCAGGCGCTGCGGGTCGTCCAGGTCCGGCGCGGCGCCGCCGAAGGCGTCGAAGCACTGCGACAGGATCGAGCCGCCAAGCCGCTGGCGCCCGGCGCCGAGGCCAAGCAGCCATATCTCCGTGTCGGGATCGCGCGAGAGCAGCGGCGTGAGCTGGTTGCGCACGTCGGGCACCGCGGCGAACGCGGTCACCACCAGCGAGACCGGCGACACCGACTTGTGCGCGGCGCCGTCGTCGTGCCACTGCGCCTGCATCGACAGCGAGTCCTTGCCTACCGGAATCGACAGGTCGATCTCCGGGCACAGTTCCATGCCCACCGCGCGCACCGCATCGAACAGGCGCGCGTCCTCGCCCGGGTGGCCGGCGGCGGCCATCCAGTTGGCGGACAGCTTGATCCGGTCGAGAGACTCCACCGGCGCAGCGCAGAGGTTGGTGATCGCCTCGCCCACGGCCATGCGCGCCGCGGCGGCCGAGTCGATCAGCGCGACGGGGGCGCGCTCGCCGATCGCCATCGCCTCGCCGGAGAACCCCTCGAAGCCGGCCAGCGTGATCGCGCAGTCGGCCACCGGCAGTTGCCACGGCCCGACCATCTGGTCGCGCGCAGTCAGCCCGCCGACGCTGCGGTCGCCGATGGTGACCAGGAAGCTCTTCGACGCCACCGTCGGATGCGCAAGCACGCGCAGGCCGGCCTCGTGCAGGTCGAGCGTATCGGTCGACAGCGACACCCAGCGCGAATGGCGCGGGCGGCGGGCGTCGCGATGCATCTTCGGCGGCTTGCCGAAGAGGACGTCCATCGGCAGGTCGATGGGCAGAGCGCGGGACCCGGCACCCGGGATCCGGGAATCGGGTCCGGCTCCAGCGCCGTGGCCCACCACCAGCCGCTCCTCCGCCGTGGCCGTACCGACCACCGCGAACGGGCAGCGCTCGCGCTCGCACAGCGCCGCGAATTCCGCCAGCTGCGACTGCGCCACGCCCAGCACGTAACGCTCCTGCGATTCGTTGCACCACAGCTGCAGGGGCGACAGCGAGGGGTCGTCGGTGGGCACCTTGTCGAGGTCGATCACGCCGCCCACGCCGGAGTCGTGCAGCAGCTCGGGAATCGCGTTCGACAGGCCGCCGGCGCCGACGTCGTGGCACCACAGGATCGGGTTGTCGTCGCCGAGCGCGACGCAGCGGTCAATCACTTCCTGGCAGCGGCGCTCCATTTCCGGGTTGTCGCGCTGCACGGAGGCGAAATCGAGGTCGGCGCTGCTTTCGCCCGACGCCACCGAGCTCGCCGCGCCGCCGCCCAGGCCGATCAGCATCGACGGGCCGCCGAGCACGATCACGGCGTCGCCTGGCGACAGCAGGGTCTTCTCCACCATCGCGCGGTCGATCGCGCCGAGGCCGCCGGCCAGCATGATCGGCTTGTCGTAGGCGCGCACGAGCGCCGGTTCGTCGCCGTGGCCCGGCTGTTCGAGCTCGAACGAGCGGAAGTAGCCCGACAGGTTCGGCCGGCCGAATTCGTTGTTGAACGCGGCCGCGCCGAGCGGGCCGTCGAGCATGATCTCCAGCGCCGGCGCCATGCGCGGGTTCAGCGCGCGCGGATGCTCCCACGGCTGCGGCAGCGTCGGGATGCGCAGGTGCGAGACCGAGAAGCCGCACAGCCCGGCCTTGGGCTTGCCGCCGCGGCCGGTCGCGCCCTCGTCGCGGATCTCGCCGCCGGCGCCGGTGGCCGCGCCCGCGAACGGCGAGATCGCGGTCGGATGGTTGTGGGTCTCGACCTTGATGCAGAACGCGCTGTCGCGCTCGGGTTCGGCGCGATAGGCGCGCGACTTCGGGTCGGGCCGGAAACGCCGTGCCGGGTAGCCCTCCACCACCGCGGCGTTGTCGCTGTAGGCCGACAGCGTGTACTGCGGCGTCCGCGCGTGGGTGTGCTTGATCATCTTGAACAGCGTCTGCGGCGCGTCGTCGCGCAGCATGTCCTGCCCGTCGATGGTCCACGAGGCGTTGAAGATCTTGTGCCGGCAGTGCTCGGAGTTGGCCTGCGCGAACATCATCAGCTCGACGTCGCTGGGCTCGCGGCCCAGTTCGCCGAAACGTTCACGCAGGTATTCGATCTCGTCCTGTGCAAGCGCCAGCCCGAGGCGTGCGTTGGCCTCTTCCAGTTGCGCCAGCGGAATGCGCTCCAGTTCGCTGCGCGCGGGTACGCCGAACAGCGCGACGGCCGCGTCGTGCGAGGCCAGCAGCGACTGCGTCATCGGATCATGCAGCAGGCCGGCGAGCGCATCGGCCGTCGCGGTGTCATCCGGCCAGCCGGCGAGGTCGATGCGCATGCCGCGCTCGACCCGGTGCACGTCGAGGTTCGCGCCATGCAGCAGTTCGGTCGCCTTGCTCGCCCACGGCGAGATCGTGCCCAGCCGCGGTGCGACGTAGCGCGAAACCGCGCCCTCTTCGCGCGGCGCGGCGGCATCGCCGGCCTGCAGGATGCGGTGCAGCGCCGGCCGGTCGACCGCCTGCGCATCGCCGGCGGGATCGATCCAGTAGACGTGCCAGGCACCCGTCACGCGGATTCCGGGCGACAGGGCCTGCAGGCGGGTTTCGAGGCGTTCGCGGCGGAACGGCGACAGGGCCGGCTGGCCCTCGAGGACGATCATGTCCGGAGGCTGTCGGGAGCTGCGGGGGGCGCCATTGTACCTGCCGCCGGCACCGTCACGGCGCCTGGCGAGCGCGGCATCGTTCCGCTGTCACGCCCCCGGACGCAGCTCAGCGGCTGCCGCTGGCCGCGGCGCTGCCGGTGGATTGCGCGGCCAGCTTGTCGAGCGCGGCGCGCAGGTCCTCCGGCGGCATGTAGCCGGGCATCGCGGTGCCGTCGGCGGCGACGATCAGCGGGGTGCCGGCCAGGCCGATGCGCTGGCCGACGTCGTATTCCATCGTCACCGGGTTCTTGCAGTTGCGGGTCGGCACCTTGCGGTCGTTCTTGGCATCGGTGAGCGCCTGCTTGCGGTCGCTGGCGCACCAGACGTTGACCATCTTCTGGAAGTCCGGGCTGCCCAGCCCCATGCGCGGGAACGCCAGGTACTGCACGGCGATCCCCTCGCGGTTGTAGTCGGCGATCTGCGAGTGCAGCTTGCGGCAGAAGCCGCATTCGACGTCGGTGAATACCGACACGGTGTACTTCGGGTTCTCCGGCGCGAACACGATGCGGTCGCTGACCGGGATCGTCTTGAGCAGTTCGCGGCGCAGCTTGGCCAGGCTGGCCTCGCTCAGGTCGCGCTTTGCGTCCATGTCGTACAGGCTGCCCTGCAGCATGTAGCGGCCGTCGTCGCTGACGTAGAGGGTCTGGCCGCCGACGATGGCCTCGCGGAAGCCCGCGATCGGCGCGGCGCCGATGTGGTCGATGCGGATTTGCTTGTTGAGCTTGCGGATCGCATCGCGGGCACGCTCGTCCGCCGAGCCGGGCGCGACCTTCGGCCCGCTGCCTGCCGCGGCCTGCTGCGAGGCCGGCCCGGGATCGGCGGCCGCGGCCGGGGGGCTGTCGGTCTGGGCGCAGGCGCTCAGGCTGAAGGCGCCGAGCAAGGCGAGGAGATAGGGCTTCATGCGGGTGTCCGGGACGTGGTGCGAATGGCCGCATTGTCGCATGCGTCCCGACTTCCCCGCCCGGGCCGGGCGCGGCCCGTTCAGGCGCGCGGATGGTGCCGGGCGTGCATCTGCTTGAGGTGTTCGCGCGCGACCAGGGTGTAGATCTGGGTGGTCGACAGCGAGCTGTGCCCGAGCAGCATCTGCAGCGCGCGCAGGTCGGCGCCGTGGTTGAGCAGGTGGGTGGCGAAGCTGTGGCGCAGGCCGTGCGGGCTGATCCTGTCCGGGTCGATGCCGGCGGCGGCGGCATGGCGCTTGACCAGGGTCCAGAACTGCTGCCGGCTCGGCGGCTCGCCGCGGGTGCCCAGGAACAGCGCCGGCAGGCTGCGCTTGCCGGCCAGTTGCGGGCGGGACTCGGCGAGGTAGCGTTCCAGCCAGTGCTGCGACTCCTCGCCCAGCGGCACCAGCCGCTCCTTGCTGCCCTTGCCGGTCACGCGCAGCACGCCCTGGCGCAGGTTGACGGCGGTGGCTGGAAGGCCGACCAGCTCGCTCACGCGCAGGCCGGCGGCGTACATCAGCTCCAGCATCGCGCGGTCGCGCAGGCCCAGCGGCGTGGCGACGTCAGGCGCGTCCAGCAGTGCGTCGATCTGCCCCTCGGCCAGCGCCTTGGGCAGCGAGCGCGGCAGCTTCGGCGGCTCCAGCAGCGCGGTGGGGTCGTCCGCGCGCAGCCGCAGCCGGACGCAGTGGGCAAAGAACGCCCGCAGCGCCGAGAGCAGCCGCGCGTTGCTGCGCGGCGACCAGCCGTGGCGCGTGCGCCACGCCAGATAGTCGAACAGCGCCGCGCGATCGGCGGCGACCAGCCCGCCGCCGGCGCCGTTGCGCCAGCGCGCGAAGCCTTCGAGGTCGCGGCGGTAGCTGTCCAGCGACTGCCGGGCCAGGCCGCTCTCGGCCCAGATCGCATCGATGAAGGACGCGATGGCGCGGGCGTCGGCCTCCGGCGTGGGCGGCAGGGCCAGGGTCAGGGCGCGGCGATCGGCGGGAGTGGGCATGGACGCAGCGGGTCGGGGGCGAGCTTGCCGTGAAGCGTAACGCGGCAAGTCCGGATGGTCCCTCGCCGGCTCGCATCAATCATGGGAGCGACGGAAATCGCGAATGGCCGTGCCGGTAGGGCTTTCGCGACTTCCGTCGCTCCTGCGAGGTCAATATCTCGAAGCCGCTCCGGCAAGGAGCGCGGGTCTTCGAAGCAGGCGGGCCGGTATCCTGTCGCGCATGCCAGCCTCCGCTCCCGAAGCCCCCGCCCCCGCCCTGCCGCGCCCGTTGATCGGCTGGCGCCTGCTGGCCCTGTTCTATGACCTGTGGCCGGCGCTGGCGCTGTGGATGCTTGCGTCGCTGTGCTTCACCCTGGGCTACACGATCGCCGGCCACCACGATCCACACGAGAACATCGCGCCACTCAGCGTGCTGCAGTGGGCGCTGTGGGCCACGTGCTGGCTGCTTGCCGGGCTGTACGCGGTGATCAGCTGGCGCCGCGGCGGGCAGACGCTGGGCATGCGGCCGTGGCGGCTGCGGGTGGTCGGCGCGGACGGGCGCCCGCCCTCCTGGCAGGCGCTGTGCGCGCGCTACGCGGTAGGCACGCTGTCGCTGCTGGCCGCGGGGCTGGGGTTCTGGTGGGCGTGGATCGACCGCGACCGGCTGGCCTGGCACGACCGCGCCAGCGGGACGCGGATGGTGCGGAACCCGAAACCATAGCCCCGGCCTGCGACCAATCATCCAAAATATCGCGGCTGCCATCCTTGGCGTCACATTGCCGGCTTCGGATCGCCCTGCCCGGCCATCCATGGCCGGGCGTTCGCCCGCGCGCGAGGCAATGCCTCGCAAACGCGCGGACTCACCCGCTCCTGCGCCGGAACAGCCACGCCGACACCGCCAGCATCACCAGCGGCGGCATCAGGTAGGCGATCCGGTAGTCGAAGCGGTACACGCTGGCGAGCTTCACGAACTGCATCTGTAGCAGCCAGAAGCCCAGCGCGAAGATGATGCCGATGAACAGCCGCTTGCCCGCACCGCCGCTGCGCAGGGTGCCGAAGGCGAACGGGATCGCGGCCAGGCACAGCGCCAGCACGTTGAGTGGGTAGAACCAGCGGCCCCAGTAGTGCTCCTCGAACTCGCTGGCGTCCAGGCCGTTGCGCTTGCGGTACTCGATGCCGGCGCCGAGGTCACGCGCGGACATGTAGCGCGGGCGCCACAGGTTGCTGGCGCTGGCGGCCAGCGCCGCGGCGTCGAGCTGCGAGGTCCAGTGCTCCTCGGCCACGTCGGTCCGGGTGACGGCGTTGTCCTCGAAATAGGTGCGCTTGACCCCGCGCAGCAGCCAGCCGCTGCTGCGGTGCTCGGCGGTGGCCGCGCGCGCGATCGACGCCAGCCGGCCGTCGTCGTCGAACTCGAACAGGCGCACGTCGTCCAGCTCCAGCCAGGTGTCCTTGCCGTCCGCGTGCTCGCGGCCGTTCTGCGCGTTGAGGAAGGTGTCGCCCTCGCGCGCCCACAGACCCGAATACTGGGCCACGGTCATGTCGTTGGACTTGGCCGAGGCCTTCAGCGCGTCGGCGCTGTGCTGGCCCCACGGCCCCAGCGTCTCGCCGCTGAGCACCATCAGCGCGGTCAGCACCAGCAGCGGCGCGGCCACCGACACGCTCAGCCGGCGCCGCGACAGGCCCACGGCGCGCAGCGCGGTCAACTCGGAGCTGGCGGCCAGCTGGCCCAGCGCCATCAGCGCGCCGATCACGGCCACCGTCGGGAACATGGTGTAGGCGCGGCGTGGCAGCGTGTAGACGAGGTAGGTCAGCGCCTCGAGGAAGCCGTAGTTGCCTTTGCCGACATCGCTGAATTCGCCGACCATGGCGTTGATCGCGTCCAGCCCCACCAGCACCGCCCAGGTCAGCAACACGGTCATCACCACGGTGCGGCTGACGTACTGGTCGTGGATTTTCGGGAACGGCGTCATCGTGCGCCCTCCATTGCCGGCCGCGCCCGCCTTGCACGGCGCATGCGGCCGTCATGCAGGTAGGCCCACAGCGCGAATGCCAGCAGCGGCAGCACCAGCCACCACAGCCCGGCGGCTTCCGGCAGCTTGCCCTTGGCCAGCCAGTTGGTGCCGATGTACATCGTGTTCATGCCCACCAGATAGGCGAGGAAGCCCAGCATCACCCGTCCGTAGCGCGTCTGGCGCGGCGAACTGCGGCCCAGCGGCACCGCCAGCAGGGCGAAGGCCAGTGCCAGCAGCGGCGGCGCCAGCCGGTAGTGCAGCTGCGCGTTCGCCTCCGGGCGCGGATCACCGAACAGGGCGGCGGTCGACAGGCGGTCGGGATCGTCATCGTCCGACTTCTCGGCCGCGTCGGGCAGCCGCAGGTCGTTGCTGGCGTAGCGCATCAGGCGGTAGTCGCGGCCGTCGCCCAGCGGGCCTTCGACCTCGAAGCCCTGGCCCAGCGTCAGGTAGCGCTCCTCGCCCTCGACGTTGAGCTGGCCGGTGCGCGCGGTGGTGACGTCGAGGCGGTCGTCCTTCTGCCGGTAGACGAAGATCCGCGACAGGTGGGTGCCGTCGTTGGACATCGAGCCGACGTAGACCACGCCCCCGCCGCCAGGCAGTTCGATGAAGCGCCCCGGTTCCAGCCCGGCCACCAGCAGGCTGCGGTTGCCGGCCTCGACCATCTTCTGCGAGTAGTCGCGCGCCCACGGGCCCAGCCACAGCGAGCACAGCCCGATCACCGCCACCACCGGCAGCACCAGCATCAGCACCGGCCGCAGCAGGCGCCGCGGGCCCACGCCGATGGCGGTCAGCACCGCCATCTCCGAATCGCGGTACAGGCGCCCGACCGACAGCAGCAGGCCCAGCATCAGCCCCAGCGGCAGGATCAGCGGCAGGTAGTTGAGCAGCTGCAGGCCCAGCTGGGCCAGCATCATCCCGGCCGGCACCCGGCCGCGGGCGATGTCGCCGAGCACGTCGGCGAACACGCCGCCCAGGCTCACGATCAGCAGCACCACCAGGGTGGCGAACGTGGCCTGCGCGAACTCGCGGAACAGGTAGGCGTCGAGCTTTTTCAGCATCAGGCGGGGCTTGCCATTAGAATTGAGGGTCCGGTCGCGCCATCATCGGCCGCGGTCCCGGCGGCGTCCCGCGCGCTGCGGGCGGCCAATTGTAAGGAACACCCCACGGGACCTGTGAGGATTCGTTCATGCACGGCATGGACGCGTCCGGAACCACCCGTCCATGCGCAGTCCACGCCGCCAGGCGCGCGGCCATTGCCTGCACCATTCGCTCCACGGAGACACAAGAAACCCCATGACCCTCGAATTCGCCCTGAACCAGTCCGCCCCCGCCACCGCCGAGACCGATTGCGTCGTCGTCGGCGTCTTCGCCGACAAGTCGCTCACGCCGGCCGGCCAGGCCATCGACGCAGCCGCCGATGGCCGCCTGAAGGCGCTGGTCGAGCGCGGCGACGTGTCCGGCAAGACCGGCCGCACCGCCCTGCTGCACGACCTGCCCGGCGTGAAGGCGCCGCGGGTGCTGGCCATCGGCCTGGGCGAGAAGGCCAAGTTCGCGGTGCCGCAGTACCTCAAGGCCGTGGGCGACGCGGCGCGCGCGCTCAAGGGCGGTGCGGGCGCCGGCGCGCTGTTCACCCTGTCCGAACTCGAGGTCCCCGGCCGCGACCGCGCCTGGAACATCCGCCAGGCCGTGATCACCGCCAACCACGCCAGCTACCGCTACACGGCCACGCTGGGCGAGAAGAACAAGGCCAAGACCGACGACAGCGGCCTGAAGTCGCTGGCCATCGCCGGCGACGACGCCACCGCGCTGGCGCAGGGCATCGCGGTCGCCGAGGGCGTCGAGTTCGCGCGCAACCTGGGCAACCTGCCGGCCAACATCTGCAACCCGGCCTACATCGCCGAGCAGGCGCGCAAGTTCGCCGCCGACAACGGCGCCGAGTCCGAGATCCTCGACGAGAAGCAAATGGAAGCGCTCGGCATGGGCTCGCTGCTGGCGGTCGCGCGCGGCTCGGCCAACCGTCCGCACCTCGTGGTGCTGAAATGGAATGGCGGCGGCGACGCCAAGCCGTTCGCCCTGGTCGGCAAGGGCATCACCTTCGACACCGGCGGCGTCAACCTCAAGACCCAGGGCGGCATCGAGGAGATGAAGTACGACATGTGCGGTGGCGCCACCGTCATCGGCACTTTCGTCGCGGCGGTGAAGATGAAGCTGCCGATCAACCTGGTCGTGGTGGTGCCGGCGGTCGAGAACGCGATCGACGGCAATGCCTATCGCCCGTCCGACGTGATCACCTCGATGTCCGGCAAGACCATCGAGGTCGGCAACACCGACGCCGAGGGCCGCCTGATCCTGTGCGACGCGCTGACCTACGTGCAGAAGTACGAGCCGCAGGCGACCGTCGACGTCGCCACGCTCACCGGCGCGTGCATGGTCGCGCTAGGCCGCTACGCCTCGGGCCTGATGACCAAGCACGACGACCTCGGCAACGAACTGCTGGCCGCCGGCGAGACCGTCTTCGACCGCGCCTGGCGCCTGCCGCTGTGGGACGAATACCAAGGCATGCTCGATTCCACCTTCGCCGACGTCTACAACATCGGCGGCCGCTGGGCGGGCGCGATCACCGCCGGCTGCTTCCTGTCGCGCTTCACCGAAGGCCAGCGCTGGGCGCACCTGGACGTGGCCGGCACCGCCAGCGACGAGGGCAAGCGCGGCATGGCCACCGGCCGCCCGGTGGGGCTGCTGAGCCAGTGGCTGCTGGACAGGGCCGGGAATCGGGAATCGGGAATCGGGAATCGGTAAAAGCCGAATCCTGCCCTTACGATCTCCCCTCCTCGCCCATGCGCGCCGACTTCTACCTGATCGCCAAGCCGCGGTTCCGCGAGGAGCCGCTGCGACTGGTGTGCGAGCTGGCGCGCAAGGCGCACGACGCCGGGCTGTGGACGCTGGTGCTGGCGCGTGACGCGGACCAGGCGGAGGCGCTGGACGGCCTGCTGTGGGACATGGGCGACGACGCCTACATCCCGCACCAGGTCGCCGGCGACGACGAGGACGACGTCACGCCCGTGCTGATCGCCCCGCCCGAAATCGACGCGCCGCTGCGCCCGCTGGTGATCAACCTGCGCGACGCGGCGGTGGAAGGCGACTTCGAGCGCGTGCTGGAAGTCGTGCCCGCCGACGACTCCGCGCGTGGCCCGCTGCGCGAGCGCTGGAAGCAGTACAAGGCGCGGGGCCTGGAAGTGAACAAACACGACATGTGAAAAAGCCGGGATTGGGGATTGGGGATCCGGGACATCGATCCACCATCGCCGCTCCGCTTTTTCGAACCACCAACCCCGATCCACGAATCCCGGCTGCCATGACCCTCTCCACCGGCTACGACCCCAAGACCTTCGAAACCCGCCTCTACGCGCAGTGGGAATCCAGCGGCGTGTTCGCACCGCAGGGCGACGGGCCGGCATACACGATCCTGCTGCCGCCGCCGAACGTCACCGGCACCCTGCACATGGGCCACGCGTTCCAGCACACGCTGATGGACGCGCTGGTGCGCTACCACCGCATGCGCGGCTTCCGCACGCTGTGGCAGATGGGCAGCGACCACGCCGGCATCGCCACCGAGATGGTGGTCGGCCGCAACCTGGCGCTCGAGGGCAATGGCGAGACGCGCGATTCGCTGGGCCGCGAGAAATTCATCGACAAGGTCTGGGAGTGGAAGCAGCACTCCGGCGGCACCATCGAACGCCAGATGCGGCGCCTGGGCGCCAGCGGCGACTGGTCGCGCAGCGTGTTCACCATGGACCCGATGGCGTCCAACGCCGTCGTCGAAGCCTTCGTGCGCCTGCACGAACAGGGGCTGGTCTACCGCGGCAAACGGCTGGTGAACTGGGACCCGGTGCTGAAGACCGCGATCTCCGACCTGGAGGTCGAGAACCGCGAGGTGCCCGGCCACATGTGGCACTTCAAGTACCCGCTGGCCGGCGGCGAGACCTACGAGTACATCGAGCGCGACGCCGACGGCCACGTCACCCTGCGCGAGACCCGCGACTACATCGCCATCGCCACCACGCGCCCGGAAACGATGCTCGGCGACGGCGCGGTGGCGGTGCATCCCTCTGACGCGCGCTACGCGCCGATCGTCGGCAAGCTGTGCGAGATCCCGGTCGGGCCGAAACAGCACCGGCGCCAGATCCCGATCATCGCCGACGAGCATCCGGATCCGGACTTCGGCTCGGGTGCGGTCAAGATCACCGGCGCGCACGACTTCAACGATTACCAGGTCGCGCGCCGCCACGGCATCCCGCTGTACGCGCTGATGGACGACTCGGCGCACATGCGCACCGACGGCCTGTCGTACGAGGACAGCGCGGCCATCGCCGGCCGCGCGGCGCGCGGCGAGGACGTCGGCGACGTATCGGCGGTGAACCTGGTCCCCGGCGACCTGCGCGGACTGGACCGCTACGAGGCCCGCAAGCGGGTCGTCGAGGCGATCACCGCCGAAGGCCTGGCCGTCACCGACGCCGAAGGCGCACCAGTGGTCGACAACAAGCCGATCATGCAGCCCTTCGGTGACCGCAGCGGCCAGGTGATCGAACCGTTCCTGACCGACCAGTGGTTCGTGCAGATGGACGGCCTGGCCAAACGCGGGCTCGAACTGGTCGAGTCGGGGGAAGTGAAATTCGTCCCGCCCAACTGGATCAACACCTACCGCCACTGGCTGGAGAACATCCAGGACTGGACCATCAGCCGCCAGCTCTGGTGGGGTCACCGCATCCCGGCGTGGTTCGACGAGTCCGGCAAGGTCTACGTCGGCCGCAGCGAGGCCGAAGTGCGCGAAAAGCACGGCCTCGGCGATGCGCCGCTGCGCCAGGACCCGGATGTGCTGGAGACCTGGTTCTCCTCGGCGATGTTCCCGTTCAGCACCCAGGGCTGGCCGGACGAGGACGCGATGGGCGAGCTCGGCTTCGACATCGCGCTGCCCACCAGCGTGCTGGTCACCGGCTTCGACATCATCTTCTTCTGGGTCGCGCGGATGATCATGATGACCGACCACCTGGTCGGCCGGGTGCCGTTCCGCGACGTCTACATCACCGGCCTGGTGCGCGATTCGCACGGGCAGAAGATGTCCAAGTCCAAGGGCAACGTGCTCGATCCGCTGGACATCATCGACGGCATCAGTGCGGACGACCTGGTCGCCAAGCGCACCACCGGCCTGATGAAGCCGCAGGACGCGCCGCGGATCGAAAAGGCCACGCGCAAGGAATTCCCGTCCGGCATCAACGCCCACGGCGCCGACGCGCTGCGCTTCACCATGGCCGCGCTGGCCGGCCCGGGCCGCGACATCAAGTTCGACCTGGCGCGCGCCGAGGGCTACAAGAACTTCTGCAACAAGCTGTGGAACGCCACCCGCTTCGTGCTGATGAACATCGGCGACGACGCGCGCTTCGACGGCATACCGCAGCCGAAGACCGATGCCGAGCAGTGGATCCTGTCGCAGCTCGACCGCACCTGCACCGAGGCGGCCGCGCACTTCGCCAGCTACCGCTTCGACCTGCTTGCGCACGTGCTGTACGAGTTCGCCTGGAACCAGTTCTGCGACTGGTTCGTGGAGCTGGCCAAGCCGGCGCTGAACGGCGATGACGCCCAAGCCGCGGATTCGACCCGCCACACCCTGCTGTACGTCCTCGACGCGCTGCTGCGCATGCTGCATCCGCTGGCGCCGTTCGTGACCGAGGAGCTGTGGCAGGCGGTGGCGCCGAAGCTGGGCAAGTCCGGCAGCATCATGGTCCAGCCCTACCCGCAGGCCGGCGACATCGACGCCGCCGCCTACGCGCGCGCCGATGCCGACATCGAGTGGCTCAAGGCGATGGTCAGCGCCGTGCGCCGGATCCGCAGCGAGCTGGGCGTGTCGCCGTCGAAGCAGGTCGCGCTGCTGGTCCGGGGCGGCCGCGCCGACGACGCCGCGCGCATCGCCCGCCTCGACGCGCAGCTGCGCTTCCTGTGCCGGCTCGATCGCATCGAAACGCTGGCCGGCGAGCCGCCGGCAGCCGCACCCGCCGTGGTTGGCGACCTGCAGCTGTTCGTGCCGCTGGAGGGACTGGTCGACCTGGATGCCGAGCGCGCGCGCCTGGACAAGGAGCTGGCCAAGGTCGCCGCGGAGAAGGGCAAGAGCGAGGCCAAGCTGGCGAAGTTCGGCGGCAACGTGCCGGCGGCGGTGGTCGAGCAGGAGCGGCAGCGGCTGGCGGACTGGAGCGCGAAGCTGGAGGCGCTGGCGGCGCAGCGGGCGCGGCTGGACTGACGGCACCCGCCCTGCCGCGGGGCACCTGTGGCAGCAACTGTGGGAGCGGCCATGGCCGCGATTGCCCTTGACCTTTGGGCACCCCGGGTAAAAGCATCGCGGCCATGGCCGCTCCCACAAGGCTTTCGCGCAGATCGTGGCTTCGCGGATTACGGATCCAGCAGCTCCCTGGCCATCACGATCGCGTCCTCGCGCCCGACCTGCGCCGGGTAGTAGCGGGGGCGGCGGCCGATTTCGTTGAAGCCTTCGTCCTCGTACAGCGTGATCGCGTGCGGGTTCGACGGCCGCACTTCGAGGAATACCCGCCGCGCGCCGTGGCCATGTGCGAACTTCAGCAGCGCGCGCAACAGGCGCCGGCCGAGGCCCTGGCCGTGTTCGTCCGGGTCGATGCACAGGTTGAGGACATGCGCCTCGTCGGCCGCCACGCTGAGCACGCCGTAGCCGAGGATGCGACCACCCTCCTGCAGGATCCATGCCGGATAGTCGGCACGCAGGCAGTCGCGGAAGATACCGTGCGTCCACGGGAACGGGTACGCGCGATGCTCGATCGACATCACCTCGTCGAGGTCGTCCTCGCGCATCGGCCGCAGGCGGCCCCTGGCGGAGCCCGCACGGTCGGAAGCGATCGCACTCATGCCCGTGCGGCGTCAGCCGGGACGCGCCGCCCGCAGCGCGCGCAACCGCGGCCACAGCGCACGCTTGGCGGACGGGTCGTGCAGGCGCTCGACCGGCATCCACTCGCGGCACAGCGCGGCGGCGTCCGGGGCGTCGGCGTCACGCCCGGCCGCGCGCAGCAGCGCGTGCAGCAGCGGTTCGTCCGGCACCTGCCCGATGGCGCGGTACACCGGGTGGCCGAGCGCATCGAGCACCTCGCGCTGGAGCGGGTCCCAGGTCACGATGCAGCCCCGCCCGCGTCGCCGCCGACGGCGTTGCCACGACGCCTGAACCACATGACCGGCCCCGAGAGCGCATACAGCACGCCGGCGGCCAGCAGCGTCTTGGGCGGGTCGATGACCAGCGCGATGATCACCGCCACCGCGATCAGCAGGGCGAAGAACGGCACCTTCTCCGGCCCCCGCCCGCCCTTGAAGCTGTTGTAGCGCAGCCCGCTGACCATCAGCAGGCCGCTCAACACCGTCACCGCGAGCGCGCCGTAGCGCATCTCGTCGCCGCTCCAGTCCAGGTCGTGGAAGGTCCACACGAAGCTGGCCATCAACCCGGCCGCGGCCGGACTGGCCAGGCCGATGAACCAGCGCTTGTCGACTTTGGCCACCTGGCTGTTGAAGCGCGCCAGCCGCAGCGCCGCGCATGCCGCGTACAGGAACGCTGCCAGCCAGCCCACCTTGCCCAGCGTGCTGCCGTCCAGCTTCAGTGACACCAGTGCCCAGTGGTACATCACCAGCGCCGGCGCCATGCCGAAGCTGACCAGGTCGGCCAGCGAGTCGTACTGCACCCCGAATTCGGTCTGGGTGTTGGTCATCCGCGCCACGCGGCCGTCGAGGCCGTCGAGGATCGACGCAATGAAGATCGCCACGCACGCGGCCTCGAAGCGGCCCTGCGAGGCGGCGATGATCGCGAAGAAACCCGCGAACAGGCCGCCGGTGGTGAACAGATTGGGCAGCAGGTAGATGCCGCGGCCGCGCGGGCGTTGCAGGGGCTGGTCGTCCATGGCGGCGAGTGTATCCGCCCCGGCAGCGGTGCGTCAGACCGTCGGATGGTCACGATTCGGCGCCGCGCGGCTTGCACCGGCGCGCCGGCGGTGCTGCAATCGCCGGGATCATCGCTCCCCCGCAGGAAGCCCGCATGCCTCGCAACGCCTCCCAGATCCTGTTCGGCCTGTCCCTCCTGCTGGCCATGGCCGCCGCGTCGGCCGGCGAGCTGTACCAGTGGAAGGACGCCAACGGCGTCACCCACTACTCGCAGACCCCGCCGGCCAGCGGCCAATACACCGAACGCACCGAAAGCGGCCGCGACGTCGCCCGCTCGCCCGCCGAGGCCGAGGCGAAGGCCGACAAGCCGGCCGAATCGCCGCAGTGCACCACTGCCCGCGCCAACATCGCCCTGCTCGAAAGCGAATCGCCGGTGCAGCAGGACTCCGATGGCGACGGCCAGCCCGACAAGACCCTGGACGACACCGAGCGTGCCAACCAGCTCGAACTGGCACGCGCGCTGCTCAAGGCCAACTGCGCCGACGGCGCGACGGCCGCGAACTAGCCCTGCGGCCATGACATCCCGGGGCGCCTGATGCGACTGCGCTGGGCGCTGCTGCTGGGACTGGCGGGCGGCGTGGCGCTGGCCTGGTGGCTGTCGCGCGACACCCCCGAACTGGCGCAGGCCAAACAGGTCCGCGCCGAACAGGCCGCCGCGGCCGACTTCGAGGATTCCCGCCCGGTGCTGTACCGCTGGCGCGACGACAATGGCAACCTGCACGTCACCGACACCGCGCCCAGGGGGCGCAGGTACGAACGCATCCCGATCGAGCCCGACGTGGCGATCGAAGTCCACGGCGACCGCCGCTAGGCAACCCGGCTTCTCCAGCCTGGTGGGAGCGGCCATGGCCGCGATGCTTCGCGGGCATCCCCATCGCGGCCATGGCCGCTCCCACAAGGTCTCCCCGCGGCAATCGCCGGCCATTTACCGGTTTCTCCCCGCACATCACCCAAATGCGGGACGCCTGAATCCGCGCTCCCGGCCCTGCTGCACTGCCGCATGGCAGAATGCCCGATCCCTCCCGGACCGCCACGCCCATGCGCCTGTCGCAATTCCACCTGCACACCGAAAAGGAAACCCCCGCCGAGGCCGAGCTCGCCAGCCACAAGCTGATGCTCAAGGCCGGCATGCTGCGCAAGCTCGCCGCCGGGCTGTACACCTGGTCGCCGCTGGGCCTGCGCGTGCTGCGCAAGGTCGAGGCGGTCGTGCGCGAGGAAATGGACCGCGCCGGCGCGCTCGAACTGCTGATGCCGACCGTCCAGCCGAAGGAGCTGTGGGAAGAAACCGGCCGCTGGCAGAAGTTCGGCCCGCAGCTGCTGAAGATGCACGACCGCAAGGAAGCCGAGTACTGCTACGCGCCGACCGCGGAGGAAGTCATCACCGACTACGCCCGCAACGAGCTGTCGAGCTATAAGCAGCTGCCGCTGAACTTCTACCAGGTGCAGACCAAGTTCCGCGACGAGATCCGCCCGCGCTTCGGGGTGATGCGTTCGCGCGAGTTCCTGATGAAGGACGCCTACTCGTTCGACCTCGATGCCGACGGCATGCAGCGCTCCTACGAGGCCATGCATGCGGCCTACGTGCGCATCTTCACCCGCCTGGGCCTGCGCTTCCGCGCGGTGCAGGCCGACAGCGGCGCGATCGGCGGCGATGCCTCGCAGGAATTCCACGTCCTCGCCGACTCCGGCGAGGACGCACTGGCCGTCTCCGGCGGCTCGGACTACGCGGCCAACGTCGAGGCCGCCGTCGCGGCGGCGCCCGGCCCGCGCCCGGCCGCGGCCGAAGCGATGCGCAAGGTCGACACGCCGACGCAGAAGACCTGCGAGGACGTCGCCGCGCTGATGGGCATCGACCTGCAGCGCACGGCCAAGTCGATCGCGCTGGTCGGCGTGGATGCCGAGGGCAACGACCAGTTCGTGCTCGCGCTGGTGCGCGGCGACCACGAGGCCAACGCGATCAAGCTCGCCAAGGTCGAAGGCCTGGCCGACTACCGCATGGCCTCCGAGGCCGAGATCCTCGAGCACCTCGGCAGCGAGCCGGGTTTCCTCGGCCCGGTCGGCGCGAAGAAGCCGGTCCGCGTGCTCGCCGACCGCGAGGTCGCGGCCATGGCCGACTTCGTCGTCGGCGCCAACGAACCCGGTTACCACTTGGCCGGCGTCAACTGGGGCCGCGACCTGCCCGAGCCCGACGTCGTCGCCGACATCCGCAGCGTGGTCGAAGGCGACCGCGCCGAGGACGGCGGTGAATTGCGCATCGTGCGCGGCATCGAGGTCGGCCATGTCTTCCAGCTCGGCGACAAATATGCCCAGGCCATGGGCTGCACCGTCCTCGACGAACAGGGCAAGCCGCGGGTGCTGAAGATGGGCTGCTACGGCATCGGCATCTCGCGCATCGTCGCCGCGGCGATCGAGCAGAACCACGATGACAACGGCATCCTCTGGCCCGACGCGATGGCGCCCTGGCGGGTGGCGGTGTGCGTGATCAATCCCAAGCGCGACGAGGCCGTGGCCGCCGCCGCCGAAGCGCTGTACCGCGAGCTGTGCGATGCCGGCATCGAGACCGTGCTCGACGACCGCGGCCTGCGCCCCGGGCAGATGTTCGCCGACATCGAACTGATCGGCATCCCGCACCGGGTGGTGGTGTCCGGTCGCGGCCTGGAAGCCGGCACCTTCGAATATCGCGCCCGCACCTCGGCCGAACCGGAAAACCTCGACCGCGAGGCGCTGCTCGCGCGCCTGCGCTGACACGCGCCTCCACCCTCCCCTCCAACCGGGAGGGTGGAGGGGTTTCGCACCCCTGCCCTGCTCAATATGCAGGGAGAAAACATCCTCCGAAGCTGCCCGGAAATCCCGGCTCTTGCGGTATTCCACGAACCCGTGCCCTGGCCGGGGTTTGGGATAATCGTGCAATTGCGATTATCATCGCGAAACTGCCATGGAATGGCTTCATCCCCCGAAGATAATCCGGAGATATTGATGGCAATCGATCTGAACGGCCTGTCGGCCAAAGAACTGGACTCCCTGATCAACAAGGCCAAGGCCCGCAAGACCACGCTCAAGAAGCGCAAGCCCATCACCACCGTGCGCAGCAAGCTGCGCCAGCTGGCCGAGGCCGAGGGCTACACGGTCGAGGAACTGTTCGGTGGCCGCGCCGCCAAGGCGGCCGCGAAGCCGCGCAAGGTCGCCAAGAAGGGCCGCAAGCTGGGCAAGGTGGCGCCGAAGTACCGCAACCCGGCCAACCCGAAGGAAACCTGGACCGGCCGCGGCAAGCAGCCGCGCTGGATGGCGGCGCTGACCAAGAAGGGCAAGAAGGTCGAGGATTTCCTGATCAAGAAGTGATCGGAATCAAAAGCCAGACGACAGGCACGCCGGCGAAAGCCGGCGTTCCTGTTTCAGGGAATCAGGCTGTTGCAGGAGCGGCTTCAGCCGCGAGCT
>NZ_BAAAZU010000030.1:21266-93239 GCF_039537065.1 Luteimonas lutimaris
ATTTGCCGCAGGATCAAAAGCTCGCGGCTGAAGCCGCTCCTACAAAATCCCGGCGTCTCCAGATCCCCAATCCCGGCCGTCATAGATTCCGCCGCGTCGGCAGCAGCAAATTGCCGAACAGCAGCCCGGCGATCAGCGCCAGCAGGATATTGATCACCGCCAGCGCCGCCTGCTGACCGGCGGCGAAGTCCTGCTGCTGGATCAGGGTCAGCACGCCGCGCACGCTGGAACTGCCGGGGACCATCAGGATGATGCCGGGCACGCGCACCAGTGCGCCCGGGCGCTGGGTCCAGCGCGCATAGGCGTTGCCACCCGCGGTCAGCACCAGCGCGGCGACGAAGATCCCGACCGGGCCACCCCAGTCGTCGCCCACCACGCGCGTGATCACGTAGCCAGACATCGCCGCGACGATCACCAGCGGCCAGTCGCGGCGCGCGGCGCGGAACAGCACCGCGAACGCCAGCCCGCCGGTGGCCAGCGCGCACCATTCCACCCAGTGCGGCTGCGGCCGCAGCGCGCGCACGTGCGGCTCGATGCCCAGCGCCTGCGCGGCCATCAGCGCGATCATCGTGCCGACGGTCAGCTTGAGCATCGTGCTCATCGCGCCCGCGATCCGCGCCATGCCCGACACCAGGTGCTGGCTGGTCAGCTCGTTGAAGGCGTTGGTCAGCGTCATGCCCGGCATCAGCACGATGAGCGCGGCGATGATCACGGTATTGAGGTTCAGCGGCCCCACCAGCGCGGCCACCGCGATCGCCACGGTGGCCGCGACCATCGACGACAGCGCCTCGCTGGCCTCGCGCAGCCGCGGCCGCGTCGACGAGGCCCAGTCGATCGCGCCCACCAGCACGCCGATCGCGCCGGCGGTGGCGATGTCCAGCCATGGCAGGCGCAGCAGGCCGGCCACGCTCGCCGCCGACAGGCCGAAGGCCAGCGCGCGCAGCACCTGGTCCCGGCGCCGCGCGGGGCGGTCAAGCGCGCGCAGCGCGGCGTAGCCTTCGGCCAGGCCGATCCGCTCGGCCATCACGTCCTCGGCGATGCGGTCGGCCTCGCACAGCTTGGCCAGGTCGTCATCGCCGGGCGGCACGCGGATCACGCGGGTGGTGTCGCTTTCGCCGGCCGGCCGGGTCGGGTCGCTGAAGGTCAGCACCATGCCGGTCGGGTTCGCCATCGGCTCGCAGTCCAGCCCCAGCGTCTGCGACACCGACACCAGCGCGCCCTCGAGGCGCTGGGCGGTGGTGCCGTAGGTATGCAGGCGCTCGGCCAGCTCGACCACGAAGGCGATGCGGGCGGCGTAGCCGATGTGCTGGAAGGAGGAGGCCATCGGCAAAGGATCGCACGCAGGCGTGGCCGCCGGCACCCATCGCGTGCGCAAGGGCGTGTCGCCGCCCGTCACGACGGGCTTGGTAGCCTGTATGCTCGCCGCCATCGCGTACCGCGGGGCGACCCCTGCAGCACACGGAGCACGCAACGGCACATGGGCGCCCCCCGCGGCAACGCACCCGCCATCGACACCGATCCGGACAGCGGCCGGCTGCGTCTGCGCGGGCAGTGGACGCTGGAACACGCCGTGGCCGTCGGCAGGATGCTGCGCGACGACCTGGGCAAGGTGGAATCGGTCGACGCCACCGGCGTGGACCGCCTCGATTCAGCCGGCGTGCTGCAGTTGCTGCGCTTCGCCCGGCGACAGGGCATCGATTACGACGCCTTCGCGTTCCGCGAGGACCACCACGCGCTGGTGGAAGCCATCGAGGACGTGGCCGACGACCGCCCGAAGAAAAAGCGCGACTATGGCGTCCAGGCCGCGCTGGCGCGGCTGGGCTTCGCGGTCACCGACAACTGGAACGAGATCATCGCCCTGGTCAGTTTCCTGGGCGAGAACCTGGTCAAGCTCGGCCGCACCGTCATGCAGCCGCGCCGGCTGCGCATCACCTCGGTCGTGCACCACATGGAGCAGGTCGGCCTGGACGCGGTGCCGCTGGTGGCGCTGCTGTCGTATCTGGTGGGCGCGGTGATCGCGTTCCTCGGCTCGACGATCCTGGCCGACTTCGGCGCCACGATCCTGGTGGTGGAGCTGGTCAACATCGCCTTCCTGCGCGAGTTCGGCGTGCTGCTGACCGCGATCCTGCTGGCCGGCCGCACGGCCAGTGCGTTCACCGCGCAGATCGGCGCGATGGTCAGCCGCGAGGAGGTCGATGCGATCCGCACCCTGGGCCTCGACCCGATCGACCTGCTGGTGATCCCGCGTGTGCTGGCGCTGCTGATCATGCTGCCGCTGCTGACCTTCATCGCCATGATCGCCGGCCTGCTCGGCGGCATGTCGGTGGGCGCATTCAGCCTCGACATCCCGCCGCAGGCCTATTTCGCGCGCATGCACGACACCATCGAGCTGCGGCACTTCCTGGTGGGCATGTCGAAGGCGCCGGTCTTCGCCATCGTGATCGGCCTGATCGGCTGCCTGGAGGGGCTGCAGGTCCAGGGCACGGCGCAGTCCGTGGGCGAGCGCACCACCTCGAGCGTGGTGCAGACGATCTCGCTGGTGATCATCATCGACGCGCTGGCGGCGATCTGGTTCATGCATGTGGGGTGGTGATCGTGGAGCCGGAATTCGGGATTCGGGATTCGGGATTCGAGAACGCGCACGACGCAAATGCGGCGGAGGCTTTGCTTTGACGAATCCCGAATCCCGAATCCCGAATCCCGATGATCGCGAAGCGATCATCTCCGTCCGCGGCCTGGTCAACCGCTTCGGCGAGCAGGTCGTGCACGAGAACCTCGACCTGGACGTGATGCCCGGCGAGATCCTCGGCGTGGTCGGCGGCTCCGGCACCGGCAAGTCGGTGCTGATGCGCTCGATCCTCGGCCTGCGCCGGCCCAACGCCGGCAGCATCGAGGTGCTTGGCGCGGATGCGCTGGCCGATGACGCCGACAGCCGCCTGCACATCGAACGCAGCACCGGCGTGCTGTTCCAGGACGGCGCGCTGTTCTCCTCGCTCACCGTCGGCGAGAACGTGCAGGTGCCGCTGAAGGAGCACAACCCGGAGTTGCCCGACAGCTGGCGCTACGAGCTGGCGTTGCTGAAGGTCAAGCTCGCCGGCCTGCCCGCCGACGCGATCGACAAGCTCCCCTCGCAGCTGTCCGGCGGCATGCGCAAGCGCGCGGGCCTGGCACGCGCACTGGCGCTGGACCCGCCGCTGCTGTTCCTCGACGAACCGACCGCGGGCCTGGATCCGATCGGCGCCAACGCCTTCGACAACCTGATCCGCACCCTGCAACAGGCGCTGGGGCTGACGGTATTCCTCATCACCCACGACCTCGACACCCTGTACGCTATCTGCGACCGCATCGCGGTGCTGGCCGACAGGAAGGTGGTTGCGGTGGGCCCGATCGAGGACATCGAACGCCTTGACCATCCCTGGGTGCGCGAGTATTTCAACGGCCCCCGCGGGCGCGCGGCGCGAGAGGCCAAGGTCGGCGCTTCGGAGTCGGAGCATTGATGAACGCCCTCCCCCGCCAGCCTGGCCCTGCTTCTTTCTTCACCCGGACCCCCACCGTGCCTTGCGAATCCCCAATCCCGAATCCCGAATCCCGGCTTTGACACCATGGAAACCAAGGCCAACTACGTCCTGATCGGCGCGTTCACCATCCTGGTGACGCTGTTCCTGCTCGGCTTCGGCCTGTGGGCGGCAAAGTATTCGTCCGACAAGAGCTGGCGCGAGTACGACGTGATCTTCCGCGAGCCGGTCACCGGCCTGACCGACGGCAGCAGCGTGCAGTACAACGGCATCGCCATCGGCACCATCGACAGCCTGAAACTGGCGCCCAACGACCCACGCGCGGTGATCGCGCGGCTCAAGCTGCAGGCCGACGCGCCGATCAAGACCGACACCCGCGCCAAGCTGTCGATGACCAGCCTCACCGGCAGCCCGATCATCCAGCTCACCGGCGGCGACCCCAACAGCCCGCGCCTGACCGAGACGCCCGGGCACGAGGTACCGATCATCCAGACCGAGCCTTCCGCGCTGCAGAACATCGCCGATACCGCCAACCGGCTGGTCGAGCGCCTGGACCAGGTACTCAGCGAGGAAAACGTCGCACGCATTTCCGGCACGCTGGAGAACATCGAGTCGCTGACCGGCTCGATCGCCGACGAGCGCGAGGACCTGACGGCCCTGGTCGCCAACGCGCGCAAGGCCAGCGAGCAGCTCAACACCACGCTCGACAGCACCAACCGCGCGATCAGCGACGTCGATCGCGAGTTCGTGCAGAAGCTGCCCGGCCTGGTCGCGCGGCTGGACAGCACGCTGTCCCGGCTGGATTCGGCCGCCGGCGGCGCCAACGACATCCTCAACGAGAACCGCGGCGCGATCCAGAGCTTCGCCAACGACGGCCTGTCGCAGCTGGGCCCGACGCTGGCCGAGCTGCGCACGCTGATCCGCGACCTGCGCCGCATCAGCGACCGGCTGGAGGGCAACCCGACGCGGTTCCTGCTCGGCCGCGACGCGCCCAAGGAGTTCGAACCGGAATGAAGACGGAAGGAACAGCCATGCAGCCGCCGATGACCGGCCGCACCCGCCAATCCGCGCACGCGCGCGCCTCCCTGGCCCCGCAGGCCCGTGCCGCCGTGCTCGCGCTCGTCTGCGGCCTGCTCGCCGGCTGTTCCCTGCTCGGCGGCGGCAACCAGCGCGAATCGTCCACCATCTACGCGCCGGATCCGCGCGTCGCGCCGGACCCGGCGTGGCCGTCGGCGGACTGGCAGCTGACGATCAGCCCGGCCTCTGCGGCGCGCATGATCGACAGCCTGCGCATCGCCGTGCGCCCCGTGCCGGCCGAGGTCCAGGTCTACAAGGGCGCCAGCTGGTCGAAGCCGCCCACGCAGATGCTGGAGGACTCGATCCTGCGCACGCTGGAAGACTCCGGCAAGCTGCGCGCGGTCGCGCGGCAGGGCCGCGGCATCGAGGGCGACTACCGGCTGGTCATGGACCTGCGCCGGTTCGAAGCCGAATACGCCGGTGCGGCGGTGCCCTCGGCGACGATCGAGGTCAGTGCCAAGCTGCTGCACCCGGTCGACCGGCAGGCGGTAGCCTCACGTACGTTCCTGGTCGCCGAGCCGGCGGTCGGTACCGCGGTGCCCGAGGTCGTGTCCGCCTTCGACACGGCGCTGGCCGAGGCCTCGCGCCAGATCGCAGGCTGGGTCCTGGCCAGCGGCGCGCAGCACGAGCAGCAACCGCACTGAGGCCACGCGCGCGTCGCCGCCGCCACCTGCGGCGGCCGCCCTGCCCGGCGACAAGCACCCGCCGGTTTGGCGCTTGCGGCGCAAACCCGCGACAATCGGCGCACGCAGAACAGGCCGCCGACATGAGCGAACCCAACGACCAGCCGCGCGACAGCGCTCCCGAGACCGAACGCGATGTCATGGAGTACGACGTCGTCACCGTGGGCGCGGGACCGGCAGGGCTGTCGTTCGCGATCCGCCTCAAGCAGCTCAACCCGGAGCTGTCGGTCTGCGTGATCGAGAAGTCCAGCACCATCGGCGCGCACATCCTGTCCGGCGCAGTGATCGAGCCGGAGCCGCTCGACGCCCTGCTCCCGGGCTGGCGCGACAACCCGCCGCCGATCTGCGTGCCGGTGACCGAAGACGAGTTCTGGTACCTGACCAGGACTGGCGGCTACAAGTCGCCGATCGTGCCGCCCGGCATGCACAACAAGGGCAACTTCATCGTCAGCCTCGGCGCCATGTGCGCCTGGCTGGCCCCGCAGGCGGAAGCGTTGGGCGTGGAGATCTACCCCGGCTTCTCCGCCGCCGAAACCCTGCATGACGACAGCGGCACCGTCATCGGCGTGCGCATCGGCGACATGGGCGTGGCCAAGGACGGCTCGCACAAGCCCGGCTACACCGCCGGCATCGACATCCACGCGAAGGTCACGGTGCTGGCGGAAGGCGCGCGCGGCCACCTGACCAAACGGCTGGTGAAGCGCTTCGACCTCGACCGCGACAGCGACCCGCAGGCCTACTCGATCGGCATCAAGGAACTGTGGCAGGTGCCGGCCGGGCGCGTCAGCCCCGGCAAGGTCGTGCACTCGCTCGGCTGGCCGGCGGATACCAGGACCTACGGCGGCAGTTTCCTCTACCACCTGGACGGCGACCGCATCGCGCTGGGCTACGTCAGCGGCCTCGACTACAGCGACCCGGAATACAAGCCGTGGGAAGCCTTCCAGCAGTGGAAGAACCACCCGACGGTCGCACCGCTGCTCGAGGGCGGCAACATCCTCTCGGCCGGCGCGCGCGCCATCGTCACCGGCGGCTGGCAGTCGCTGCCGAAAGTGGAAATGCCCGGCGCGCTGCTGATCGGCGACACCGCCGGCCTGCTCAACGTGCCGAAGATCAAGGGCACCCACCAGGCGATCCGCAGCGGCATGCTGGCCGCCGGGCACCTGGTCGACTCGCTGTCGGCCGAAGGCTTCGACGCGAAACTGCGCGCCTCCGACGCGATGGCCGAACTGCGCAAGGTGCGCAACATCAAGCCCGGCTTCAAGAAGGGCCTGTGGTTCGGCCTGGCCAATGCCGGCTGGGAAACCGTCACCGCCGGCCTGTCACCGTGGACGCTGAAGGTGACCCCAGACTGGTCGTCGCTGCACAAGCTCGGCCAGCAGGAAGAACCCAAACGCGACTACGTCCAGCGTACCCTGCCCCCGCGCGACCGCCTGGCCGGCGTGTACTTCGCCGCCACCGAACACGACGAGGACCAGCCGGTGCACCTGAAGGTCGCCGACACCGACCTCTGCGTCACCCGCTGCGTCGAGGAATACGGCAACCCCTGTACCCGCTTCTGCCCCGCCGCCGTCTACGAGATCGTCGAGGACGCCGCCTCGGAGCACGGCAAGCGCCTGCAGATCAACGCCGCCAACTGCGTCCACTGCAAGACCTGCGACATCAAGGACCCCTACGAGATCATCACCTGGGTGACGCCGGAGGGGGGTGCGGGGCCGAATTACCAGAATCTGTAGCTGTTACCCCGTGAGCTGGATGACTTCGCAATGCGCATTCAGCGCTGGCACATTGACATGCGTTCCAGCCGGGCGTCGCGCCAAATCCCGCACCAAACTCACGGCCAAGTGTTGCGCATATGGCTCTGCGATCAGATCATCTTGTCCAACAATAAAGCGGGCGCCATCGGCGCCCGCCCATACCGCCAGAATCAGGCCTCAACGAACCTAGTCCTGCACTTCCCAATCCAGGTTCGTGATAGCCGTGACGGACTGCTGAGTAGCTGGATTACCACCCTTCCAGTACACGTTTCTGCCGTTCTTCGAGTTTCGCCAGAAAATGTCCGACCTACCGTCGCCATCGTAGTCGCCGATGGCGACCGGACTCCAGTCGAGATTGACGACCCCCACCGCCTGTTGTGAACTGGAGTTCGCGGACTTCCAGATAGTTGTCTTGCCCGTTATCCGATGGCGCCAGAGCATGTCCGAGCTCGAGTCACCATTGAAGTTCCCGATACCGACGATCTCCCAATTCTTGTCCGAAACCGATGTCACGGATTGCCGATTGCCGGAATTGCCTCGCTTCCAGATCGTGCTCTTGCCCCCAGCACGCGTATACCAAAGGATGTCGTCGAATCCGTCGCCATCAAAGTCACCGACGCCGGCCACCATCCAGGACAGGCTGACAGTTGTCGTACTCATCTGGCTCGCAGAATCACCAGATCGCCATATCGTATTCGCCCCATTGGAAGTCTTGCGCCAGAGGATATCCGACTTGCCGTCGCCATCGAAATCACCGACTCCGGCGACGATCCACGATTTGTCGGTGACGTTGTCAATGTCCTGCTGGGTATCATAATTGCCGGATTTCCAGATCGCATTGGCGCCCGTGGTGGAGTTTCGCCACAGGATGTCCGCCTGCCCATCGCCATCGAAATCACCATTACCCACGACCTTCCAAGCTTGGCTCGTCACCGTCGTCATCGGCTGCTGGGTCGCGTAGTCGGCGGACAACCAGATTGCGTTCGCGCCGTTCCTGCGATTGCGGAATACCAGATCGGACTTCCCGTTGCCATCGACATCATTGCGCACGAAACCCGCGGGAATCACAGTTTCCCTGAACTGCGCCACAACCGGCATCGACTGGTTCATGCTGCGCGCGTTGTCCGACTTGTTGGCAACACCGGTCGGCCGGCCGTCGTACTTGATGGCAGGGTTGGCGAAGTAACGGATCCCGGTCTGGTTACCGTCCTCGTGCGGGTACGACATCACGGTGTAGAAGCCCGTCGACGAGCTTTCCCGGTAGCCGAACGAGTATTCATGCAGGCCATACGACAGATTGCCGTCGTCGTCCTTGCTGTCCTCTTCGTTGTGCGCCTGGCCCATGTTGTGGCCCAGCTCGTGGGCCAGGGTTTCCTGGCTGCAACCGTAGGTGTAGCCGTCGTCCTCGTCCTTGTCGTTGCCGTCGCTGACGACCGAATAGCCGAACGGCTCATCCTGTGCGCTGATCCCGCTCTGCTCGCTGCCGATCAGCCATGCGATGCCGCAGCCGTTGTTCTGCGGCGTGCGGAACGCGCGCACCAGCGAAACGAGGTCGGCACCGACTTCGTCGCGCATCTCGCGCAGTTCCTTGAACGCGGGGTCGACGTCGATCGGGCCGCCATCCTCCCCCGCCTCGTAGCCGGTCAGCTTCTGCAGCGCATCGCTGTTGTCGGTGTCGTCCGCATAGTTGACTTTCAGGGTCTTGACCAGGCGGATGCGCATATTGACGCCGCTGTTGGCATAGGCGTCGTTGGCGATCGCCGCCATGTTCACCAGCCGGGTGACCGCGCCGGACTCGCTGCCGATCCCGGTCACGAATCCCGGCGTATAGCCAAGCAGGACGTCCACCACCGCGGCCGACGCGGAGGCATTGGCCATCACGGGAGCCGACAACGCGGTCGTCGCAGAGGCCGTCCGCGCCGCCATGGCACCGGCCATCGCCGGCGGCAGCAGCTGGTCGCCGGCGTCACGGCGCGGCATCCCGTTCATGCCGGCGAGCTTGCTGCGGTCGGTCTGTACCAGCCAGGGCTGCCCGGCGCTCGTCCTCAGGCTCAGGCTGTCGGTAGCGCCCTGCGGGATCACGCCGAACACGGCCTTTTCGCCGAAGGTGATCACCGCGCTGGCGCCCTCGGCGTTTCGGCCGATCCAGGTCCAGTTGCCGTCCTTGCCCTCTTCATGGCGTTCGTACGTCAGGCGGATGGGTTCGCCGTCCGGGGTGTTGATCACCATCTCGCCGGTGCGCATCGCGTTGAGTGCGTGCGCTTCGCTGATCGCGACCGGATAGGCCGAATACGCGCCGCTGTGCGTGGCCGGGCGGCTCTTTTCATAGGCGAGCAGTTCGCCGCGGTCCGGAAGCGACGCCACGCCCGACATCGGCGCGCGCGACGTGAACGCGGCGCCCGCATGGGCCATCAGTGCACTGTCGGCAACCGTTGCCCCGGCCTTGGCGGTGGCGGGGTCCTGATCGGACGAGCAGCCCGCCAGCAAGCCGAGCACGATGCCCGCAGTCAGGTAGTTACGCATGGGGGAGTTCCTCAGGTAAGGCAGATTCAGCCGGAGTTTGCCTGAAGAATACCGGAAAGCACGGTACGCAGATCGCGGTTCCGGCATGGCGACCCCGCCATGCCGGCATTCACGGGCTCAGGCCTGGCTGAACGCAACCCCGGTCTTCTGCTTCACCTCTTCCAGCTCCACGCCCGGCGCCAGCTCCTGCAGCACCAGCCCGTCGCCGGTCACGTCGAACACGGCCAGGTCGGTGATGATCCGGCTCACCACGCCCACGCCGGTCAGCGGTAGCGTGCATTCAGGGAGGATCTTGGACTCGCCCTTCTTCGTGCAGTGCTCCATCAGCACCACCACCCGCTTGACCCCGGCGACCAGGTCCATCGCCCCGCCCATGCCCTTGACCATCTTGCCGGGCACCATCCAGTTGGCCAGGTCGCCCTGGTCGGTGACTTCCATCGCGCCGAGGATCGCCAGGTCGATGTGGCCGCCGCGGATCATGGCGAACGAGTCGTGGCTGCCGAAGTAGCTGGCGCCGGCGCGCGCGGTGACGGTCTGCTTGCCGGCGTTGATCAGGTCGGCGTCGATCTCGTCCTCGGTCGGGAACGGACCGATGCCGAGCAGGCCGTTTTCCGACTGCAGCCACACGTCCACGCCGTCGGGGATGTAGTTGGCCACCAGCGTCGGCAGGCCGATGCCGAGGTTGACGTACATGCCGTCTTCCAGTTCACGGGCGGCGCGCTGCGCCATCTCTTCGCGGGTCCAGGCCATCACTTCACCTCCTGGCGGACGGTGCGCTGTTCGATGCGCTTCTCGGGAGTCGGGTTGTGCACGATGCGGTCGACATAGATGCCGGGCAGGTGCACGTGGTCGGGGTCGATGGCGCCGATCTCGACGACCTCCTCCACCTCGACGATGCAGGTCCTGCCCGCCATCGCGCAGGCCGGGTTGAAGTTGCGCGCGGTCTTGCGGAACAGCAGGTTGCCGGCCTGGTCGGCCTTCCAGGCCTTGACCAGCGCCACGTCGGCGACCAGCGCGGTCTCGAGCACGTAATGGCGGCCGTCGATCTCGCGCGTCTCCTTGCCTTCGGCGACCACGGTGCCGTAGCCGGTGGCGGTGAAGAACGCCGGGATCCCCGCGCCACCGGCGCGCAGGCGCTCGGCCAGGGTGCCCTGCGGGTTGAATTCCAGCTCAAGCTCGCCGGCCAGGAACTGGCGCTCGAACTCCTTGTTCTCGCCCACGTAGGACGAAATCATCTTCTTGATCTGGCGCGTGCCCAGCAGCTGGCCGAGGCCGAAACCGTCGACGCCTGCGTTGTTGGAGATCACGGTCAGGCCCTTCACGCCCGAGTCCCGCAGCGCGGCGATCAGCGCCTCCGGGATGCCGCACAGGCCGAAACCGCCGACCGCGAGGGTCTGCCCATCCGCCACCGCGCCCTGCAGCGCCGCTTCGGCGCTGGCGAACACCTTGCCCTTGCGGGTGCCTTCGACCATGAACTCGCTCCTGGGGGAAACCGCACCATTCTAGCTTGGGCGTGGAGGAGCCTGGCACTGTCCTTTCGACCAATGGCGAGGGAGCGATGAGATGACCTGCTCGGGTAATCAACCCGCTTCGCTCTCCTCTGCCTTTGGCACCGGCCAGCTCAGGAAAATCCGCCCCACCGCAGCAGGGTTGCGCGCCTTGACATCCATACCCGGCGTCACCGTGACAATGACGGTTCCGTAACGCGGCTTCGCGAACTTCGCCCGGATGTTGCCGTTGTCCATCTCCTTGCGGTCACGCAGGGTGAAGCCAGCTGCCGTCATGGACTTCTCGACGCTGGCGAATGTCGTGCCCTGATCGCCTTCGAGATATTCCATGCCTACGCGACGGCGGTCGCGCCTTCCGTCCTTGTCCAGGACCCGATCACCTCGCACGTGATAACGGAAGTTCAGCTGGACGCCCTCCGGCAGCGGCTCCTCCAGCGCGCCCCGTGCCGGCTTCTCCACCACTTGCTCGACAGGTGCGGCCGGCGATTCGTCGGCTTCGGTTGCCGCGTCCGGAGTTGGCTGCTGTGAGCAGCCGGCAACCAGCATGGTCAACAGCGCGAAGATCGAAGCTGTCTTGATGTTCATCTCGTGTGATCTCTATGGGAGGTCGTGGAAAGTAATGTCGTGAATCATGGGAAGCAACATGGACCGGGCGGAGCGGGATATCGCTGTCCGGACAGCACAGGATGTCAGTTCAAGAGCAGGGATCGAACCAGCGCGTCGGCCAAGGTTCCAGCATCATTCAGGGTTGTGTCCAGGACGTGTTCCGCATGGTCGGGACGCTCGTACTCCGAGTCGATGCCGGTGAAGTTCTTGATATCTCCGGCTCGCGCCTTGGCGTACAGGCCCTTGACGTCACGTTGCTCGGCCACATCCAACGGCGTGTCGACGAACACCTCGACGAACTCCCCTTCCCCGAACATCCCGCGCGCCATCTGGCGCTCAGCCCGGAATGGCGAGATGAAGCTCACCAGCACGATGAGCCCGGCATCGACCATCAGCCTGGCGACCTCAGCCACCCGGCGGATGTTTTCTACCCGATCCTCGTCCGTGAACCCCAGATCCTTGTTGAGGCCATGGCGAACATTGTCGCCATCCAAGATGTAGGTGTGATGTCCCATCGCCAGCAGGCGTTTCTCCACCAGGTTCGCAATCGTGGATTTGCCGGACCCCGACAAGCCGGTGAACCACACGCAGCGCGGCAGCTGGTGCTTGATCCTCGCCCGTGCGGCCTTGTCGACATCGACATGTTGCCAATGGATGTTGCCCGCCCGGCGCAGGGCGAAATCCAGCACGCCCGCGGCCACTGTGCCATTGCTCTGGCGATCGATCAGGATGAATGCTCCCAAGTCCCGATTGCTTGCGTATGGCTCGAACGCGACCGGCTGGTCTAGGTAGATGTTGCAGTAGGCGACCTCGTTCAACTCCAGGTGCTTGGCCGCCAATTCTTCCTGGGTGTTGACGTCGATCTTGTGCTTGATCTCGGTAATCTGGGCACCAACCGTCCGGGCACCGATCTTGAGCCAGTAGGTGCGACCCGGAAGCAACGCCTGCTCCCCCAGCCACAACAGGTGCGTGGCGAACTGGTCCGCCACCTCAGGCGGGCTTGCCCCGAGTGCGATGACATCACCACGGCTTGCATCGATTTCATCCGCCAGCGTCAGGATCACCGCCTGCCCAGGAGCGGCACGATCCAGGTTGCCATCGGCCGTCACGATCGCCGAGACGGCGCTGCGCTGTCCCGAAGGCAGCACGACGACCTCATCGCCCACGCTGACCGGCCCCGAGGTCACGGTGCCTGCGAACCCGCGGAAGTCCTGGTTCGGTCTGCAGACCCACTGGACCGGCAGGCGGAATGCACCATCATGCGGATTCCGGTCCACGACGACGGCTTCAAGGTGCTCAAGGAGCGATGGCCCTGCATACCACGGCGTGGCTGCAGACGCTTCGAGCATGTTGTCCCCCCGCAGCGCGGAAAGCGGGATGCAGGTGACGCAGGGGATTCCGAGCTGCGTTGCCAGCGCACGGTAACTGTCCGCGATGTCAACGAATACCGACTCGTCGTAGTCGACGAGATCCATCTTGTTGACGGCCAGCACCACATGACGGATACCAAGCAGGGACAGAATGTAACTGTGCCGCCGCGTCTGTGTGAGCAGACCCTTGCGCGCGTCCACCAGCACGATGGCAAGGTCCGCCGTCGATGCGCCCGTGGCCATGTTGCGGGTGTATTGCTCGTGTCCGGGGCAATCCGCAACGATGAACTTTCGCTTCTCCGTTCCGAAAAACCGGTAGGCAACATCGATCGTGATGCCTTGCTCGCGTTCTGCCGCCAGCCCGTCCACGAGCAGGGCGAAGTCAATTTCACCGTTCTGCGTGCCATGCCGGAGGCTGTCCGACTCCAGTGCCGCGAGCTGGTCGTCCAGCAAGAGCTTCGTGTCATGCAGCAAACGGCCAATCAGCGTGCTCTTGCCGTCGTCGACGCTGCCGCAGGTGATGAACCGCAGCATGCTCTTCGTTTCGTGCTGCTGCAGATAGGAGGCGACTGCATCCTCGGCGGCAGCCCGTTCCAGCCGGATGTCGTTCATCAGAAGTAACCTTCCTGCTTCTTCTTTTCCATCGACGCGGAAGGGTCGTGGTCGATCACCCGTCCCTGTCGTTCGGACGTGGTGGCCACCAGCATTTCGGCGATGATCTGCTCAAGCGTTTCTGCTTCGGATTCGATGGCACCGGTAAGCGGATAGCACCCAAGCGTCCGGAAGCGAACCTTCTTGAGCATCGGCGTTTCGCCTTCGCGCAATGGCAAGCGGTCATCGTCCACCATGATCAATGCCCCGTCGCGCTCCACCACCGGACGCTCGCGTGCGAAGTAGAGCGTGGGCACGGGGATGCTTTCGCGAAAAATGTAAAGCCACACGTCCAGTTCGGTCCAGTTCGAGATCGGAAACACGCGAACCGACTCACCCTTGTGGATCCTCGTGTTGTACAGGCTCCACAACTCGGGGCGCTGGTTCTTCGGATCCCACCGATGCTGGGCATTGCGGAAGCTGAAGATCCGCTCCTTGGCACGCGACTTCTCTTCATCTCGGCGCGCACCACCGATCGCGGCATCAAAGCCCCACTTGTCGAGGGCCTGCTTCAATCCTTGCGTCTTCATTACATCGGTGTGAACCGTGGCCCCATGGCTGATCGGCCCGACTCCCTGCGCAAGCCCCTCGGGATTGACGTGCACCCGGAGTTCCACCCCGGTTTCGTTGGCCCGGCGATCACGGAACTCGATCATCTCGCGGAATTTCCAGCCGGTATTCACATGCAACAGCGGGATGGGTGGCCGCGCGGGGTGGAATGCCTTGAGCAACAGGTGCAGCAGCACTGAACTGTCCTTGCCGACCGAATACAGCATCACCGGCTTCTGGAACTCGGCGGCCACTTCACGGAGGATGTGGATGCTCTCGGCCTCGAGCCTGTCAAGGTGGGATAGGGATGGGATGTCAGTCATGGCTGGGGCTGCCGAAAAGATGAATTCTAGGGGGCGCCGTCAAAACGGCCAAATCCGCGTGATCGACCAGAGTACGGCCACACCCACGACCAGCGATAGCGGCCCCCCCACGCGCAGGTAGTCGGTAAAGCGATAGCCGCCCGGGCCATAGATCATGAGATTGGTCTGGTAGCCGATCGGACTCACGAACCCGGCGGAAGCTCCCATCATCACCGCCATCACGAACGGCATCACATCGACGCCGAGCTGTTGCGCGGCCGATATGCCGATGGGGAACATCAGGACGGCAGCGGCGTTGTTGGTCAGGACTTCGGTGAACAGGACGGCAGCGATGTAGACCAGGACTAGAGTCCAGAACGGCTCTGCGCCAGCCCACCCCTTCAGCCCCCCGGCGACGACAGCCGCGACGCCGCTGTGGTCGATTGCCGCGCCCAGCGCGAATGAGAATGCAATCACCACAAGCAATCGCAAGTCGAAGCTCCTGCGCAGCTCAATCAAACTCACGCACCGCGTCAGAATGCTCGCCAACGCTGCCACCAGCGCGGAGATGAGAATATCGACCCCGAACACGGTATTGGCAACGACCATCATCGCCACGATGAGCAATACGGTGATGGCGCCCTGTCGATCGATCTTTGCACCCCGACCGATCTCGCTGACAATCAGGAACTCCGTGGAGCCACCATGGCGGCGCGCAAAACCGGCATCCGTTTCCACCAGCAGGGTGTCACCCGCCTGCAGGACGACATCGCCGAGCTTGCTGTGCAGGCGCTGCCCACGGCGGGAGATCGCGATCACAGCAGCGTTGTAGCGGCTGCGGAAGGCCGATTCGACCAAGGTTTTCCCTACCGCCGGTCCGAAGCTCGACAGCACAACCTCCAGAAGGGTGCGCCGTCCGCCCGCATCATTGATCTTGAAAATCTGTTCGGTGGCGAGGCACAGGCCGGAGATATCGCGCAACTCGTGCACTGCATCCGCCTCCCCTACGAAGACCAGGCGATCGCCTGCATGCAGCTCGATGTCCGGGCCCACCGCAGGGTGCACTTGCCCATCCCGGACCAGCTCCAGCAGGAATGAGCCCTCAAGGTGACGCAGCCCCGCGCTGCCGATGGTCTGCCCTGCCACGGCGCCATTGGCCTCCACCAACATCTCCACCGCGTACTCGTGGATCTCGGACTCCGCCTGTTGCAATGCCGATCGGCGCTCCGGCAACAGCCAGCGCCCGACCGTCAGCAAGTAGATGGCACCAGCAACCGCGGCGGCGGCCCCCACGCCAAGCGGCGTGAACATGTGCAATGGACGGATCCCCGCCTGCAGCACCAAACCAGCGACGATCAAGTTCGTGCTCGTGCCTACAAGCGTGCACATGCCGCCGAGAATCGTGGCGTAGTTCATCGGCAAGAGGAGTTTGGACGGCGAGACCCCGCTGCGCGGACTCCAGTGCTCGACGGCCGAGGTGAGCATGGCCACCACCGGCGTGTTGTTGATGAAAGCGCTGAGCGGCGCACAGATGGTGACCAGCCGTGCCTGGGCGGGAAACTCACCGCGCGGACGTCCCAGGATCCAGTCGCCGATCCAGCGGATCGCTCCCGTGGTCTTGAGCGCGGCGACGAGCACGAACAACAGCGCCACCGTGAGCACGCCGGGGTTCCAGAATCCCGCGAGCCCCTCGGTCGGCGTCAGCACGCCCGTGGCGACCAAGACGATGGCTGCCGCACCGAGCACCTTGTCGGGACTGAAACGCTCCCACAGCAATGCGGCGAGCGTCGACAGCGTCACGGCGACTGTCAACCACCCCTGCCAACCAAGTTCGTCCAGCATCCTCAGCCCAAGTGAAAAGCGGTTCAGGCTCCTGAATCCATCCACGAAGGATGAGGTGCAGCGAAACCCGACGGCAGAGTTTACAGCCTGTTGCGCCGCTACCTGCCAGTAGCACTGGTGCGAAGACGTATCGAGAGGCCGAGTCCGGACACCACATCCGGAAACGGGCGCTCGACCTGCGGCGCGCCACGGACAAGGCCACAACCGCCCCAGAGACGCGGGCAAGGCCTGGCCGCCGCAGTCAGGTATAGTCGCCAGCCCGTGACGACTCTTGGGCTGTCCTGACCGTATCGGCAGGGCCACAGGACAACCCACCGCCCCCGGTCGGAACGATCAACCAGAATTTCGAGAACCATTGGTGACCTGGCAGCTTGCGTTCAACCGCTACATCCACGCCCCTCGTGATGCGTGGCCGCGGGACAAGCCATTGCAGGCCCGCAAGCTGGAGGAGTACAGCGCGCGCCAGTGCGAAAGTGCCGACCTGTCCCTGGCCCGCCTGGCAGAACAGGTTTGGGCCGCGGCGCGGCGACGGACCCGCGCGGGCACGCCTACCCTGTTCCTCGTGAATTGCGGCAGCTCCGGATCCCATTGGGTGGAAGCGATGCTTTCGCAGTTGCCAGGCGTCCATGCCTGTGGCGAAGTCTACGTCCCGCCGCAACTCGGCAGCGAGCTTCAACAAGGGCGTCCGCAGGACCGTGCGACGTTCCTTGACGCCCTCCACCAGGTGCACGTGGAAAACGCTGCCAGAACCGCCGATACCGACGTACTGATCAACTCCGCGCACAGTTGGAACCCACACGACCTCATGGGCGACACGGCCGTGGTGGTTGGCCTGGTCCGGGACCCCTTGGACGTCGCCATGTCCCGCACCTTCCGCAAACCGAAATTGCGCAGGCATCTTACGCAGACCGCCAGCGATGCGGAGTACCTCGACACCAACATCGCCATGGTCGAAAAGTTCTACCGCTCGATGCTGCGCCGCAAACCCGCGCACATGGTGCGGTACGAGGATGTCCGCGATCGTGCCGTCGAGCCACTCGGCAGACTGGCATCGCTGCTGGGGCGACCAACGCCACCGGAACGGCTGGAGGCGATCGCTGCGAGCCATTCGGCCGGTGCGCAGAGCGCAAGCGGCCGCAGGCTCAGCAACGTCTACCGCGGCGGGGAAGCCCCTGTGCCGCCTGGCCTGTTCGACCACGCCACCCGGCGGCTCGAACGCATTCGCAAGGATCTCGGCTACGCCTGATGCGCCATCGGTCCGGGTAACGCGTCCGCGCGCTGCCGGTTAGAATGGGCGGCTGAATCCCCGGCGACCGGTGCCGGCCCACCCCTAAAGGACTCTGCGACGATGAAGATCCTCGTTGGCTACAAGCGCGTGGTGGACTACAACGTCCGCATCCAGGTCAAGCCGGACGGCTCCGGCGTGGTCACCGACGGCGTCAAGCTGTCGGCCAACCCTTTCGACGAGATCGCGCTGGAAGAGGCCCTGCGCCTGCGCGACAAGGGCATCGCCACCGAGGTGGTGGTCGCCACCATCGCTCCCGCCGACGCCCAGGCCCACCTGCGCAACGGCCTGGCCATGGGCGCCAACCGCGCCATCCACGTGGTCAGCGACCAGCCGATCCAGCCCCTGACCGCCGCCCGCGCCCTGCTCAAGCTGGTCGAGAAGGAACAGCCGGACCTTGTGATCCTGGGCAAGCAGGCCATCGACGACGACGCCAACCAGACCGGCCAGATGCTGGCCACGCTGTGGGGCCGGCCGCAGGCGACCTTCGCCAGCAAGCTCGAGGTCGCCGACGGCAAGGCCACGGTGACCCGCGAGGTCGACGCCGGTCTGGAGACGCTGGAAGTCGACCTGCCCGCGGTCGTCACCACCGACCTGCGCCTGAACGAGCCGCGCTTCATCAAGCTGCCCGACATCATGAAGGCCAAGTCCAAGCCGCTGGAAAGCATTCCGTTCGCGGACCTCGGCGTGGACTCCGGCGACACGCTCAAGACCACCCACTACGCCCCGCCGCCCAAGCGCAGCCGCGGGGTTATGGTCAAGGACGCGGCCGAACTGGTTGCCGCCCTGAAGGCCAAGGGCCTGCTGTAGGGCGAGTCTCGACCCGCCACGGTCCGCAGATTTTCACCACGACCATTTCCGGAAATTCCAATGGCGGGCCAAGACCCGCCCTACGTTGCAAGGATCATCCATGAGCAAAGTCCTGATCGTCGCCGAACACCTCGACGGCAAGCTCAACACCTCCACCGCCAAGTGCGTGTCCGCCGCGCAGGCGTTGTCGCCGGAAGCCATCGACATCGTCGTGCTGGCCGCCGACCCGGTCGCCGTCGCCGCCGAGGCCGCACAGATCGACGGTGTGGCGAAGGTGCTCACGGTCGCCAACGACGCCAACGCGAACGCCATCGCCCAAGTGCTGGCACCGCAGGTGGCCAGGCTGGCCGAAGACTACAGCCACGTGTTCGGCCCCAGCACCACCTTCGGCAAGGACCTGATGCCGTGCGTCGCCGCCCTGCTCGGCACCGCGCAGGTCTCGGACGTGATGGCCGTCGAAAGCAGCTATACATTCAAGCGGCCGATCTACGCCGGCAACGCGATCATTACCGTTGAAGCGCCGGCCGAGCACGTCGTCGTCGCCACAGTGCGCACCGCTTCCTGGCCGGAGGCGGAGAAGGGCGGCAGCGCGCCGGTGGAAGCCGCCAGCGTCGAAGCCACCCTGCCCTCGCACACCCGCTACATCGGCCTTGCCGCCGGCGAATCCGACCGCCCAGACCTGCAGAGCGCCAAGCGCGTGGTCTCCGGCGGCCGCGGCGTCGGTTCGGAGGAAAACTTCAAGATCATCTTCGACTTCGCCGACAAGCTCGGCGCCGCCGTGGGCGCCTCGCGCGCCGCGGTCGACGCGGGCTACGTGCCCAACGAACTCCAGGTCGGCCAGACCGGCAAGATCATCGCCCCGGACCTGTACGTCGCCATCGGCATCAGCGGCGCTATCCAGCACCTGACCGGCATCAAGGACGCCGGCACGATCGTGGCGATCAACAAGGATGCCGAGGCGCCGATTTTCGAGATCGCGGACATCGGGCTGATCGGAGACCTGTTCAAGGTGCTTCCGGAACTCGAATCGGCCCTGGCATGACACAGGAGGACGGTACGTTGGGAAACATCAAGGTCATGGTCGTGTTCGGAACGCGGCCGGAAGCCATCAAGATGGCGCCGGTCGTATCCCGCCTGCGGGACACGCCGGGCGTGGATACCCTGGTGGCCGTCACCGCCCAGCATCGCCAGATGCTCGACCAGGTACTGGAGCTCTTCTCGATCACGCCCGACGACGACCTCGACGTGATGGAACCCGGTCAGACGCTGCCTGGGCTGTTCAACCGGATCCTCTCCGGAATGACCGGAGTGCTCGAACAGCGCCGGCCGGACCTCGTCCTCGTCCATGGCGACACCAGCACCACCTTCGCATCCGCTCTTGCGGCGTTTTACGCCAGGATCCCGGTCGGGCATGTCGAAGCGGGATTGCGAACCGGCAACTTGCACGCCCCTTGGCCGGAAGAAGCCAACCGGCGCCTGACCGCGCCGCTCACCAGCCTGCACTTCGCCCCCACGGAACGCTCCTCTGCGAACCTGTTGTCGGAGGGCACGCCCGCCTCCAGCGTCAGTGTCACAGGCAATACCGTGATCGACGCATTGCTGGACGTGGTGGACAAGATCGAGTCCCAGCCCGCATTGAGGGACGACTTGGCTGCCCGCTTCCCTTTCCTCGATCCAGCCAAGCGACTGGTCCTTGTCACCGGTCATCGTCGCGAGAACTTCGGCGACGGCTTCGAGCAGATCTGCGGCGCACTGGCCGAACTCGCCGATCGCGGGGACGTGCAGGTCGTCTATCCCGTCCACCTGAATCCCAACGTCCAGGAACCGGTCAAGCGCATCTTGGCGGACAAGCCCGGAGTCGTCCTGATCGAGCCCCAGGACTACCTACCGTTTGTTTACCTGATGTCGCGCGCGCACCTGATCCTCACCGATTCCGGCGGCGTGCAGGAAGAGGCGCCGTCATTGGGCAAGCCGGTGCTGGTCATGCGGGAAACCACGGAGCGACCTGAAGCCGTCGAGGCGGGGACGGTCCAGCTGGTAGGCACCGACCGCGCACGCATCGTCGCGGCGGCCACCCGCCTGCTCGATGAGCCCGAGGCCTACGAGGCAATGTCCAAGGCCCATAATCCCTATGGCGATGGCCGGGCCGCCGGGAGGATCGCCGCGGTGATCGCGCGATTCGCGGAAACCCTGCGCCCGGTACGCTGAGGCCATCCCCGCGTCATGCCGCATGGCGGCAAGGCATCGGGCGGGGCGGACTGGCCGCCCTCCATACCAAGCCGCACCACAATTGCGTGGTCACCCAAACAGGAATGACAACCCAGTGAACAATGCACCGAAGGTCAGCATCCTCGTTCCCTGCTACAACGAGGAGAATGCAATTTCCGAAACCGTCGAGCAGCTCGACGCTGCGCTCGCACCTTTGGGAGCCTTCGAGATCATTGCAATCAATGACGGTTCCACGGACCGCACGCTGGAGTGCCTCGATGCGCTGAAGGCCCGCTTTCCAAGGCTGCGTGTCGTCGACCATGATCGCAATCGCGGCTATGGCGCAGCCCTCAAGACCGGAATGCGCCATGCCGAGTCCGAAATGATCGCGATCACTGACGCGGACGGCACCTATCCGGTCAAGGACCTCCCCCACCTGGTGAACCTGTCCAAGGATTACGACATGGTCGTGGGGGCGCGCACAGGCGCCAATGTCACCTATTCCAAGATCCGGAAGATTCCGAAGTACTTCCTGCATGCCTGGGTGAACTGGATCGTGAACTTCAAGGTGCCTGACATCAATTCCGGCATGCGTGTCTTCCGCAAGGATATGGCGCAGAAGTTCGTTCGAATACTGCCCAACGGTTTCAGCTTCACGATCACGATCACGATCTCGTCGCTGCGCAACAATTATCGCGTCCATTACGAGCCGATCGACTACTACCAGCGCACAGGCAAGTCCAAGATCCATCCGATCAAGGACACCCTCCGGTTCCTCCAGATCATCGGGCGCACCGGCATGTACTTCGCCCCGTTGCGGATACTGACACCACTGATCGTGCTGCTCGGTCTTTGCAGCACTGCCAGCCTGGGATACGACACATTGGTGCTTCACGACCTGACGGAAAAATCCCTGGTACTGCTGATGTGCACCTTCAACGTCGCCATGTTCGCGATGTTGGCCGACATGATCGACAAGCGCAGCCAGATATGAACGTCCCCGCCGGCAGCGGCTTCGAATACCGCCACAACGCAGAGCACTACGAGGCGCAATCCAGGCTCGGCCACCTGATGGCCTATTACGCGTGGACCCTCGACCTGTTCGGCGACACGTTCGAAGGTCCTGCGGCGGATGCGGGCGCCGGATCCGGGCATTTTTCCGCCCTGCTGGCCCGGCACGTGCAGCCGCTGCTCCTGCTGGAGGGCGGCGAAGACAACCTGGCCACGCTGCGCGAGCGCTTCGCGGGCGACGACGCCGTGACGGTCGAAGACAGTGACCTGACCGACTGCGAGGCACAGCTGCGTCGGCACGGCATCCGGAGCATCTTCACCCTCGACGTGCTCGAACACCTCCCGGACGATGTCGCGGCCCTGAAGCAGTTCCACGCCGCGCTGCCGTCTTCCGGCAAGCTGTACATCAAGGTGCCCGCATTGCAGTGGCTCTATGGCCCGGTGGACGAAGCTTCGGGCCATTACCGGCGCTATACCCGCGCAAGCCTGCGCAGATCAGTCGAAGCCGGCGGGTTCCACGTCGACAGTTGCCGCTACATGAATCTGGCGGGTGTTCCTCCTTACTTCATCAAGTCCCGCATCCTCAAGCGCGCCGAGAACTTCTCGCGCACGTTCTCGATGGCGCAGATCCGGCGCATCCAGAAAGCCATTCCGATGCTCAGGCGCCTGGACCGACTGGTCGGGCCGCCGCTCGGGCTTTCGGTCGTTTGCGTGGCGACCAAGGCCTGACATGCGTTACCCGGTTGCCACCTACGCGCGGGCTGGCATCTTTTTCACGCTCTACGGACTGGTGAAGTACCTGCCGCCTCCCCTCGGCGACGCCTGCCGGTTTGCGGTACTCAAACTGTTCACCGCGTCGATCCGCAGCTGGAAGATCAAGGATGGCGTCACCGTCTGGTTCCCCGAAGGCGTCAGCATCGGCCGCAACGTCACCATCAATGAGCAAGTCTTCCTGGATGGTTTCGGCGGCCTGGAGATCGGCGATCATTGCCGTATCGCGCATGGCTGCTCGTTCCTCAGCGAGGACCACGTGTTCGACGACCCCGCAACGCCCATCTGGCAGCAGGGCAAGCGTACCGGCCGCGTCGTCCTGGAATCCGACGTCTGGCTGGGGTGCGGCGTACGCGTGCTTAGGGGAGTGACGATCGGCCACGGATGCGTGGTCGGCGCCAACTCCGTCGTGACCCGGGACCTCCCGCCGCTGTCGATCGCGGTTGGCGTCCCGGCCAGGATCGTCGGGCAGCGTGGCGAGAATGCGTGAAAGAACTGATCCCACCAACCGGCCGCCCGCGGCAGCGGGCCTGAAATCCCTGGCCGGGGAAGGCGTGCGCATGGGGTTACTCTCGCTGGCGAGCCTGGCCCTGGGATACGTGCTGACAGCCGGCATGACCGAACTCGGCGGGCTCGATCCCAAGGCCGCCTACGGCATCGCGGTCGTCATCTGCTCGATCCTCAACTTCTTTGGGTGCAGGCACCTGGTCTTCCGTGGGACGCGCGCGCCGCTCTGGCAGGAAGCCGCCAAGTTTTTTCCATCGGTCCTGTTGTTCCGCTTTTTCGAGGTCATCCTGTTTTCCGCACTGTTCACGGCGATCGACAGCTACCACGTCGCGTACTTTGCAACAGCCGCGATCTCGATGGCCGGAAAACTTCTCGTATCGAAGTTCTTCATCTTCAGGCGCCCGACATGAGCCAACCCACCAAGCTTTCCGTACACGCGGACAAGCACCCCTCGCGTCCGGCGCGGCTCCCGTTGGCCTGGGTCATCGTCGCGGCTGTCATCGTCGCCACGTTTTACCCCGGCATCATGTCCAACGACAGCATTGCTTCGCTCGAGCAGGCGCGGACCCTGGAGTTCACGAGCTGGCACCCGCCGATCATGGCGATCATCTGGAGCGTCCTTGACCGGATCGTCGAGGGGCCGGTACTCATGCTGGCGGTGCAAGCGGCACTGTATGCAATCGCCGCCGCGAAACTTTGCACAGAGGCGTTCCCGGGCCTAGTGCGGAAGTTCACACCGTGGCTCGTCATCCCGTTGTTTTCGCTGTTCCCGCCGGTCATGACCCTCAACGGCATGATCTGGAAGGACGTATGGATGTCGGCGCTGCTGCTGTTGGCATTGGCATACCTGTTCCGGATGGCCCGAGCGGATTCCTCCAAGAGCCGGCTGCATGCCTTCTTCGTCGTCCTGACGGGCTGCCTGTTTGCCACGGCATTCCGCCACAATGCAGTTGCGGCGACTGCCGGCCTGCTGGCCGGGGCGTTCTACTTCATGTGGCCGGATCTGCGCCCATGGCTGCGCCTGCTCCGGGCGTGCGTCTGCGGCGTGCTCCTGGCGATCGGACTCATGTTGCTGGTCTCGACGCTGGTCCGGCTGGTCGCCCAACCCGCCCACGTCACCACGCCGATTCTCATGCATGACATCGCGGGAATGATCGTCAATTCAAAGGAACCATGGCGCGCCGCCCGCGTGGCGCTGGCTGTATCACCGGCGCTTTCGGACACATCACCCCACGAGTTCACCCAGGCCATCAAGCGCCGCTACACGCCAGCCGCGGCGGGCCAGATACTGCGCACCTCCCGTCGTCCGGATGCACCC
The DNA here is from genome assembly GCF_039537065.1 of Luteimonas lutimaris. Taxonomy (NCBI): domain Bacteria; kingdom Pseudomonadati; phylum Pseudomonadota; class Gammaproteobacteria; order Lysobacterales; family Lysobacteraceae; genus Luteimonas; species Luteimonas lutimaris. Next base: position 45,557 of record NZ_BAAAZU010000030.1, read on the forward strand.
TTCGCGATCAACGTCTACCGGCTCGACCATGATGCCGACGCAGTCAAGCAGGCCTGGCTGGCATTGATCAAGGAGGAGCCGGCCGCCTACCTGACGCATCGCGCGAAAGCCTTCGCCTGCCTGCTGCAGCTATGCGACCGTCGGGAATGGGCACAGCACAGCTACATCCTCAATCCGCGGTACGTGGCGCCGGAGGGCAACGGGCCCATGCAGGGCACACTGCGCACCCTGCTGGTACGTCCGGGGACCGCCTGGATGTACTCACCGGCCTTCTGGCTTGCCCTGGTCCTTGCAGGCGGAGCCTACGGCCTGGCCAGGCCCCGCGAGCGCCCTCTTCTCGTGTTCATGGGCCTGAGCGGCCTGGGGCTCGCGGTTTCCCTGTTTTTCACCTCGCCGATCGAGAGTTATCGGTACATGCACTGGGTGGTCGTGATGGGATGGACCATGGCCTGGCTCCTCCTTGGTCGACTGTTGCAACCCAACCAAGCCGCATCACCAGATTAGTTTTCGTCCCGACATGCGTAGCGTGGAATCATCTCGCCAGATCTTCAGACCAGAATGTACGAAAAACTTCGACAACCCGATTTCGATCGCTACCGCAAGCCTGAGGCTCTTTCCCTGTTCCTTTCGGCGGGCGAGATCGACATCTGCCGCCCATTCGCTCCGTGGCAACTGCCGGAAGAGCCAACTTGGCGCGAGGATCCGCATGGGGACGATACCTGGGGGCTCTATTACCATGCTCTTGGATGGATGATCATCCTTGACCACGGGATCGACAACGCGCCCAACGCCGAGACACGCAGCGCATGCAGTGGCCGGCTCGAGCACCTTCTCTTCTCTTACCTGCGGCACGTGGTCGAGACACCGGAGGAGGAAGTCCATCGAATGTTGTGGTTCGACCACGCGACCGCGTGGCGAGCATCGGCCATCGCATATCTGTATCAACGTCGATTCAAGGACAAGGCTTCACCGGACGAGACAGCCCTCTTCCGGGCCGCCGCGCGCCGACACGAGGAGAAGCTGAGGGAGTTCATCGAATCCGGACGCTGGAATGCCAACAACCACGGCATCTTCCATGCCGAAGCACTTTGGGACCTTGTACAAGTTTTCGAAGGACCGGACGATGGCCTTGCCGAGATCGCGCTTGGCCACATGCGCAACGTATTCTCGAACATGATCGACTTTGAGGAAGGTGTCTGCCGGGAACAGTCCATCTACTACCACTTGTTCGATGCTTCATTGCTGGCGGACAGCGCCCGTTACATGGAGGGATTCGGCGTTGAGGTCGTACCTGGATACAAGGAGATCCTCGCCAGGATGCTCGACTTCTTCCACGCATTCTGCCCGCAAGGCGAGTTCCTCCAATCCATTGGCGACACGCAGTTCGGCAAGAAGCCGGATTCAAGGCTGCTGCAGAATATTTCCTCCGCCGCCCCACACTGGGAACTAGCGGGCGGCGAGCACCCATCTGATCCCACGCTTCGCACGTTCCCGCGGAACGGGTACTACTTCTTCCGCGAGGAGGCCAACGGGAACTCTCCATCAAGCTTCGCCATCCTGATCGACAAGCCCTACCACGGCGCGCACGGGCATGCCGATGGCGGCAGCTTCATGCTGAATCGCGGCGGTGAGCCATTCCTTGTTGATTCCGGTGGACCTTATGCCTACGGGAAGCGCTTGCGCTTCAACTACTTCAAGGCGGCTGAGGCGCACAACGTTGCCATTCTCGACGAGAAGTCGCAGAACTATCTCACGCGCGTGACCGCGATTTCACAGGCCAAGCTCGGCAACAGCGTAAGACTTGAAACTGTCGACCTTGAAGGCACGACATGGCAGAGAACGGCCGTCTCTCTTAGGGGGGGTACATTTGTCCTGATCGACCGCTTCCTGAAAGGGCCGGCGGATATTGTCGACGTCCTGTTCCACCTCTCGCCAACCATCGACGTCACACAGCTTTCCGACTCGACACGCAGGCTGAAGGGTGAAGAATCTTTCATTGACGTATGGCAGGCGTCGAACGCCAAACTCAAGACCACCCTGAACAGCGGCGAGGAAGGCTTTCCCCGCGGACTGCTGACACGGGATCTGGCCAAGGTCGAGCCGGGCCCGGTGCTCTCCACGCGCCTGAGGGCGAACGACACCTGGCTTGTCACCGTCCTGGGTAACGCTGCCAGCCCCCCTTTGGTGCAAACACTGTATGGCGGAAAGCTGGTACGAGTGATGACCTACGCAGAACAGGCCATGGCTGTCGATTGCAGCCTGGACAACCACTCCCTTCCTCCACGGATCTACAGCTTCAGGACACACTGAAGCCATCGGAGCAGCCGGGGTTGAAGTAGGCGCGCGCCCAGTGTTGGCGGTGCTCCCGATGGCGGCCGTGAACGACCACCCGAGACTCCTTGGCACTCACCCCGCACAGCAGTGTCCGGCTCCAGTCCCGAACCAATGACATTGGCACATCGAGCCATGAGTTCGGGGTAGTTCCAGGCCAGCGTCGCTTGCCGGCGGGATGCAAGCGGAGCTGATTGCCGTCCGCATCCCCGTACATCTTAGATGATGAACAGGAAGATGAGACCGGATTGGCGGGCGCGGCCGCCATCCGGCAACAAACGGCATGGCCTCTTCCAGCCTCGAACTGCGTATATGCATCTGAGCGCGCCTGCAGGGGGCACTCACCAGCTTCGTAAGATTCCAATTTCTGATGTGGAGATCTCAATGACACGCAACCCGCTTTCAACGACCACATGCGCCCTTGCTATCGGACTGGCGTTCATCGTGGCGCCTTCCCTCAGCTCGGCTGCTGATAGCCGCTCTCAGTATGTGGCCGCAACCAGCGTGTGCCATGTCGTCAATCCTGCCCAGGCGGCCCAGGTCCGTTTCCGCCACCTCGGTGTGTTCAACATGCCGCAAGGTTCTGCGGTCCAGGTCGCATGCTCTATCCCAGGCGACTATCAAGCCAACACTGACAATGGCTGGATCCGGATCCAAGCTCGAAACTACAGGAGCGGCCCAACCACCATGAACTGTACGGTCAGTGGCGGAAAGCGATCCCTCGGTGTGAACAATTATCCAGATACGATCAGCCTTCCAGCCAACGACAGTGCCGACAAGATCTGGCAAGACATCAACAAGGTGAACGCTTTTGGGCACTACAACATCGTCTGCATACTCCCTCCAAACGTCGAGCTGAGCACGATCTGGTTCGGGGAACATGATACGGGAGGCCTTCTCTGATTCGACCAATCTCCGGGGTATTGTCCATGCAGGCCCATTCGCTCTCGCGATACCGGACCTGGGCCGCAATGGCCTCGGTGGCAGGTCTTGTCTTCGTCGCTGGCTGGGGCCTGTCCCGGGTCCTGGCCAGCGACTCCACAGTTCCCGCGCCCGCCATGGAACCCCTTGGCGACGAATCAATGGAAGCAAGGGTTGCCAGGCTGGAGGCACGCCTCGAAAGAATCGACCTGAGCCTGGCTCGGCTCTCTTCCGCGCCACGAGACAGGAACGGGCCAGAACACAGGGGTGCTGGCTTGGCGCAGATGCAGGGATCCAGCCCCATCGAGGATTCAATCCTGCAGAAGAAGACCCTGTCCGAGTACGAGCAACTGTTCCGGAACCAATCACGAACCAGTCAGTGGGGCCAGGATACGACCATCCAGCTGACGAACAATATTGATTCCGAGGATATCCTTGCCGTCACCTCGGCCTTGCCGGAGTCATTCAATCTTGACTGCCGATCCGACATGTGCCGGATGACATTCAGCTTTTCCGAATCATCCGACGCCTCGCAGTGGTCGGGAGCCTATCTGGCCACGCTTGGACAAAGCGTCGGCCGCATATGGAGCACCGAGATCACGCGGACCGATGGCTCGACTGACATCGTCATGTACGGTTTCAAGTAAAGCGCCGTACCTGCTCATCTTCGCAGGCTGTATGGCAGCGTCCGACTTGGTCGCTCCATGCCGTGACTCGCTCGCACGGCACGCGGATGCCGAAACCCATCATTGAGTTGCGCATTCGCGCAAAAACTTCGATCTGATTCGATTCGGACGCCGGAAGACAATGCCGCGTGGCGGTAAGCGTCACCGCCAACAGCGCAGGCATTCGCCAGCCCCTCATCCGTCAACTGGCCGTGACCCGCGCGGACATGCGAGTCACGGACTGTGCTGCGTTCTTCACGAAGAAAGTTGCGCCCAGAACTCCCGCCCTGTGGCTGTCCAATGTGCTGTCGCGCAACGGATTGGCCTGGCATTCGGGTGTTCGGCTGCGGAATGGCCGCTTTCTGCCGGAAACCACGCTTGAAGATCTGGGAACCAGTTTCCGTCTCGATCTGGAAAGTATTCGCAGCAACCGAGCCAGGCGCCTTGCATGAACATGAACTTCTCCCGACCCCTGTTTCTGATGACGATTGCACTGGCGCTCGGCGCTGGAGCGCTTCTCGCGGCTTGGTTCACAAACGACAGAATGCGGCCCGGGCACTCCATCATGGCAGCGGACAGCCAAATGGACGAACGCTTGGCAAGCCTTGAGGCACGGGTCGAAAGGATCGATCGCGGCATGGACCGAATCGCCAGCTTGATGTCTGCTTCGAGATCAAGCCGCGCACCGGCGACAGTGCCCGGAATGGTTGAGAGAGCCAACGAGGAGGCGGACGGCCGATCGCAGGACAGCGGGCTGCGTGAGCGCGAGATGCGCACGTATGCGGCGCGATTCAGCTCCGAATCCACGGATCCGAACTGGGGCCCATCCACCGAGGCCGACCTGACGCGCGCGATTCTGAGCGAAGAAGTGGTCTCCAACGTGGAGGAAGCACCCAGTGCGTACCGGATCCGGTGCAGGACAACCCTGTGTGAAATGACGTTCGACTTTCCCGACGCCGGCCTGGGACAGGGCTGGATGTCGACATTCACCACCATGACCGGGGGCAAGCTGACACGCGTCTGGTACACGACCTTGCCGCAGCCGGACGGCTCCGTACGCCTGCAGATGTACGGGATCAAATAGAAGTTCCAGTCCTGCCGTGTCTTGCGCAGGGGGCGAAGCAGGCAGGAACGGGCGGAAAACGCTGCGGCATCGCCATGCTCGAAGTAGTCCGCAGCGAACCCTCAACCAGGAGAGAACCATGGAAACATCGAAACTGACGATCGCCTGTGTGGCCGGCGTGCTCGCCACCATCGGCATCCTTTATCCCAATCAGACCCTGGCAAAAACGAGCCGGGTCACTTACTACAACGCCACCCAGATCTGCCAGGCAACGGATCCCGGCAATTTCACAGGCCTGCGTTTCCGTACCCAAGGCATCTACAATTCATCGAACTCATCAATCCAGGTGGCATGCGCCTTGCCCAGAGAGTTCATCTCCGACAACAACACGACAGATATCTGGATCTTCGCGCACAACTTCCGCACGGGACCCGCAACCATCAACTGTTCGGTACAAGCGGGCTCGCGCAACGTAGGGACCATGAACGTTTATCCAAGATCGTTCGTGGTTCAACCGCTGGACAGCACCTCCACAGCCATAACGAATATCGACCACGTTACCGCCAACTATACCCATTACGCCGTCAGTTGCATCATCCCGCCAAAGCTTGAACTCGGCCTCCTTCGCGTAATGGAAAGTGATGCCGGTGACGAGCTTTAGGGCAGTTGACTGACTTTGAAGATCAGCCGCCCGGTGGCCCATGTGAAGCATGGGCCACCCCCCAGCTTCGGGTTCGCACCCCAAGTGCGATGATCGGATGCCTAGTAGTCACGAACCAATGTCACGTCATCCCGGCCACCCGCATCGTGGTCGATGGAGCTGCCCGATACATTGACCATCTTCAGAGAAGGGAATGCCTCCCCACCAGGGACCGACACAACCGATGTCCTGGCAAGATCCATGCGGGAGACCGCCGGCAACCTTCCCATGCGTACCAGGGAGTCGTCGTCGAAGCCTTTGACTCCGGCCGCGCAGATGTCGGTGATCCATGGACGCAGGCGCTTGACGACCTGGGCCGGGACCACTCGGCCTGATGGCCGTATGCGCACACGATCGACACGGGAGGGATCAACATCCGAGGCGCCAGTCCATTCTTCCTCGCCCCGATGCCTGAAATCGATGTACACACCTTCCGGGGTCCATCCCGACAACGCCTTGTCGAGCCCGACGCCATCCTTCAACCCCTGACTGGAATCTTCCGGGAAACACCTGCACAACGAATAGCCTTGGCCAAGCAGTGCGGGCGCGACTATCGAGTGCAACGCACGTTTCAGGCCCACGGGCAACTCCCTCCAGGACTTTGCCACGCCCCCTTGATCCAGGTTGCCGACGTCAGCCTTGCTGCCCCGACCGCTGCGCAGGAATTCCGGGCTGTTCCGGTACGCGACCGAATTCATCAGCACCTTGGCCGGAGCGGCATCCAGCGCTTCAAGAACCACCTGTAGCTGGTCTGCCGCATTCGCGCGGAATTCCTCATAGCGGACTTCAATATCCGCCTTCTCCTTGAGGCTATCGTACTTGCGCCACGCTGACAGGCTACGCACGGCCTTTGAAAGAAAGTACTCGTGATCCCCGACACCCGCTGCTTCATAGTTCCGAAACTCATCCTTTCGGAAACTGACGGACATCGTCCTGTCACGTGGATCCCGGATCAGATGGATCACTTTTGCCCTTGGGCGCAGCGCCCGATGGAATGCGATCTTCTCGTAGCCGTGTGCCGAATTGATGGTGCGTGCACCCGAAAAGCCACCCGGTTCCCCGTTGTAGAGAAGGCCATGGACCAGCTCGATTCCATCAAGCACGCGCGCCGCCACGTCCAGCGGAAGCTTGAGCATCGATGCGTACCAGGGGACCGGCACATACACTTCACCGACATCCACCAGGCCAGCCGCCTGGGACATCATGCGCGATATCCAGTGGGATCCGCAGCCACCCAGATTGGAAAGATAGACAGGTCGTTGGGCGGAAGGGTCGCGCTGGCCAACCGCATGGACAACGGTCTCGATCAGATCATCCTTGGCCAGTCCGTAACGATTCCTTGCCGCAGCAAAAACCGAGTTGAGCTTGACCACCTGTCGCTCATCCGCGCGCCCCCAGGCCCGCGCCGGATCGGTCAGGTAATCCCTCAGCCCCACTTTCCAATCACTTGTTTCCACCATCTCCCCCGCAATCTGTTTCAGCTGAAATCTCCGGCGCACTTTGGCTCGAGAGGCTGGCGTCGCCCTGCAACGAAGCGTCCTCTCGTCCGCAACGATCCAGAACAACGCCGTGCATGCTTTCGAGCAACGACATGTCTGCCAGTCCCGCGGTTTCGGTAAAGCTCGGGGGCACAAGGTACTGGGCGAAGGTTTCGTCTCCAGTCAGTTCCATACACTTCTCGATATCACTCCGGAAGTACTCTTCACTGATGGCCTTCGCTTCGTCCGGATCCAGTCTCAGGCTCCACCGCTCTCGATCCTGGAGAATTCGCGCGGCATCCTCTACTGTCAGCCCCTGGTACCGGATGTACTCGCCCGGATTCGAGCCGAAGGCGTGAAGGCAGCTTTCGGAAACCACGTAGTTGGGCACGGGGCGCCGTGCAAACACGGGGCCTATTCCAGCGGCTACGGTGGAAACATCCTGCGCCACCTCCGCATCGAAGTTCCTGGCGACCCAGCTATCCAGGTGATTGGCATCCTGCTCCAGGAAAAAAAGCGATATCCGCTCGCGCCCCAATACGTCGATGGCCCGCTGAAGTGTTGCCGAGTAGCTTCGGGCCAACCGTGGCATTGACTCCTTGAACGTCGAGCGGAACGGTTTTTGCAACAGCGCTGGCCGCGGCGAGTACACCTGATCGCCATAGAGCGCAAACTTGTGTATGTCATGGATGTAGTGCGAGTAGGCTCGAAGCACCGGATGCCGGAAACATATGATGATCCGGACATCCCGCAAGACTTCACCGACAAGACGCAGCACAGCGTCAAGGACTTCAGGTTTTTGCTGGCTGTACTGTGGCGAGGCTTCGAATGTTCGAGTAAATGCCCTGCCACCACCGCTTGCCTCGAACTCATCGACATAGCGTTGCCGGCCCCTCTCCTTGTCAATATTGGGAGGGAGGAAGAACTTCAGCTCCTTCTCGACGACAGGTGTGCCAACGATCCGAGAACTTCGGAACACGCTATCAAGAAGCGTCGTCCCGCATTTGGCGTGTCCGATGCAGACGTAGTGCATCACGGGAGGACGGAACTCCCCAGACGGTCACCTGCATGCTTGCCGGCGGCCGCATACACGTCGTGGTAGATCGAAACGGTTTTATCCCAGGTCCGCTGCGTAACCCACTCATATCCCTTCTCGGCATATGACGAGCGCAGTTCATCGTTGCGCGCCAGCTCCAGAATCTTTCCAGCGAGGTCCACGCTGTCGCCGGCAGCAAATACCGACCCCCTCACGCCTGGCTCCACAAGCTCCTTCAGGGCAGGGCGATCGCTGATGATGATCGGACGCCGCAACGCCATCGCCTCGAATGGCTTCATTGGAGTCACGAAATCACTGGCGAAATCAGAGACTCGTGGCACGACGAAAACATCGATCAATGCGTAGTAGTCGGCGATCCGCTCATGCGGAACCTCACCGGTGAATACCACGTTCTCGGCGATGCCCAGCTCAAGCACAAGCTGTTGCAGCGTCGGGAGCACCGGACCGCCGCCCACGATCAGGCACTGCAGGTCATCACCGGCGGCCCGCGCCATCGCAACGGCGCGTAGAAGGACTTCATGCCCTTCGCGGGCCGAGATGTTGGAAATGTAGCCAACAACCGTGCCGTCGCGCAGGCCAACCTGCCGGCGAAGCGCCGGATCCGGTTGCCTGGGCTGGAACAGTTCGAGATCGACGCTGTTGGGAACGACGAAGACCTTGCGCTCGTCCACGCCTCGCGCGACCAGCCCCTCCTTCATGGTCTCGCAGATGGTCACTACGGCGTCCGCCTCATGCATGCAGCGGTCCTCCTGTGCCATGCGGCGGCGCGTGAACTCGGAATCGAGCACCCATTCGGCCATCGGGCGCCACGTATGCTCATGGTACGAGCGGACTTCATAGACGAACGGCACCTCCAGTTTGCGGGCCACCGCCAGGCCGACGAGCGCCTGTTCGTAGCCGCGGTAACCGGAGCTTGCCTGCACGAGATCGACGCCCTGCTCGCGCAACAGGTTGGCCGTCAACAGAGCGCCGTACTCCAGCTGCCGGGTGCTGGGTATGGTCCGCAAATCGTCACGATGGATGCCGTTGAGCCTGAAGTGCGGCACACCCTCCACCTCGTCACGCTCCCAAGGCGTCCCACCGAGGTTTATCGATGGATATCCCAGCGGGGTCACCACCAGCGGATCCATGCCGGCCTGCTTCTGGAACTTGACCATGTTCAGGCAGCGAATGGCGCCGCCAGTGTTCTCGTGCGGGACTGAGGTCTTGAACAGATGGGCCACGCGCAGGGGCCGACCTTCCAGGGGGGGGCGTGACTGTCCCTGCCAGTCGCCCGGAACCTGGATGGTCCAGTGCGGATCCTGTTCCTGCAATGAGGACAGGATATGCCGCGCCTTGTGGCGCAGCTTGCCGGGCGACTTCGGGAGCGCGGCTGCGCGACTGGCGATGACTTCCATTTGCTGCGCAGCACCAAGCCGGCGGTAGACGTCCATCGCACCACCAAGTACCACATGATCGTGCGGATAGTCGGTCAGCAGCCGCGAGATCATCATTCGCGCGGCTTCCGGGTCATGCAGTTCCACCCGCATTGCTTCCTTCGCCGACGCAGGCGCGAGGCGCTCTTCGACCAGGGCATCGCAAGGCTCAACGACACACCCGAACGCGATCTCAGCATCGTCGTAGCTGGACAGGCGGACGGTTACCGAAGCTGCACCCGGCGGCGGCAGGATCTGCAACGTTCCCCGCAGCCGCTCCACCAGCGGATCGCCCGCCGCCCCCGACATCAGCTTGAGGTAGAGCGTTTTCCCCGCCCGTCGTACCGTACCAGCGTTTACCCGGGTATCGATACCGGTCAGTGCCATTGTGCGGTTGGTCGCATCGCCGAAGAAGATCGCCAGTTCGACATCGCGGTTGGCTGTGTGCGCCACGCGCATCGCATCGAAAACGATCCGGAGGCGCCATTCGCCGAACGCCGGGCTCTGGATGTCGCGCCGGCTCGCAACGCCGAGACGCGAGTCCAGCAGGCCCGCATCCAGTCGCTGTGCAAACGGTTCGACTGCAGGAAGCGCATGCAATGCGACATTGCGTGCGCCTTCACCGGGATAGGCGCGAAGGCGCAGCGCATGGGCTTGCGGGGGGCACCAGATCAGGCAGGCGAATGATCGTGCTTCGGGAGTGCTTCCGAACAGAAGCAGGGGCTCGGCGAGCACGCCAGCGCTCGACCGATCTGCCTGCGTCGCGACTACCGTTCCGCTGGCATCGAGAAACTCGCGCACCAATCGAAGCACTGCAGCTTCGCCACTGGGATGTTGCCCTGCGTACTGTCCACGCAAAACTGCGAATCCGCCGCCAACGCCCCCGGGCATCTGCACCGTAACAGCGGTATCCAACCCCTCAACCGGCAACCACTCACCACGCGTGCCCGCCACTCCCTCGGGCGCATCGCCCTCGAAGCGCGGCTCCGCAGCCAACGCGAGGGCCGTCGTTCCCTTCCAGCGCACCAGCGTTATCCGCGCGCGCGCAGCTTGCGTGGGCGCCCTGAGCCGGATACGCACTTCGCGCGCCTCGCCATCCGGCACACCCGCGTAGGTGAAGCTCCCGAAGCGCCCGGACTGGTTGCAACCCTCGTATGGCCCAGGGATCTCCTGCCCTTGTTCATCGAGATATGTGACTCGCACAACCGAGGCGCGATCCGACGGTTCCGCATCCGTCAGCGCCAGGTAAAGGCGATGCAGGAAGCCACCACTGACGGGATACTCGCGCTCGAGCAACGTGTCGCCTGCCTCTCTAATCTGGAGCTCGCCGTCCACCTGCATGGCCGGCGACACCCGCCAGGGGTAGACGGATATCCGCACCAGCGCTGCATTCCCGGGTGCGACCACCGCCCGCTCCGACCACGGCGTGGCAACCGCCCTGTCCGCGCTGGCGAGGTAGGTGTACTGGCCAAATCGTTCGGAAGAAAAGCATCCGTCGTAAGGTCCGGCAATCTCCTGTCCACCCGCATCAAGGAAACGGATGCGGCCAACCAGTGCCCGCGATCCCGCCTTCCGGGCGATATCCGAGGCGGGCAACCGGAACACGTACTCCTTGCCGGGTACCACGGCTGCTTCGAGTGTCGCGAGATCGGTTTCCTGGCCGCTGGCCGGCTGCTTGTTGGAAGTCATGTCCATGATCGTCATGCAGTCGCGGTGGCCTGGGCAAACACATGCCCGGCCAGCTGTGAGAAGAATTCCTTCGAGATTCTTGCCGGATGATGGCTGTGCAGGATCTCGTCGAATATCTCGGGGGCAACTTGATGGTCGAGCGAGCGCTCCAGCGCCTCGAACAGGCCATCGCCCGGTTCACTCCCGTAGAGCAGCGAAGGATCCTTGGCGAAGGTTTCATACACACCGCCAGCACGCGGCGCTACGAGCGACTTGCGGAAAGTCGCCGTGAGCATGGCCACGCCTGAATTCAGCGTCCGGCGGTATGGGGCCGCAACGACATCGGCAGCGTTGAACAGCACCTGGATCTGCCGCTCCTCCATCGCGCTCGGAATGAAGCGGATCGCGGGATTGTCAAGCACTGCGCCATGGATCCTTTCCACATAATCGGCATCGACGGGCTTTCCGGCAATCACCAGGTTCAGCTGTCGAGTCGGGTGGCGCTCCCGAAGGCGGGTGAAGGCATCGATCAACTCGATGACGCCTTTGTACGGTTGCAAGGATCCGAAGAACAGTACGTTGAAGCTGGCAGCGGGAAGATCCAGGTCGAGTCGCGCCGAAACCGGATCATCGACATTTGCGTACCAATCCTCGTATGACGGATGTGGCGTATGGAAGATCTTATCGTCCGGCACGTCGTACAACTTGCGGGCTTCCTCCACCGAAGCCCTCGACAATACGTGTATGGCGTCGACACCCTCGACCAAGGTACGGCGCAGCGCGAGTTCCGCTTCCGGGAGCAGGCAGTCGTGCGGCAACACGTTGTGCATGCTCCAGACCAGCTTGTGGCCGGCCGCTCGCCACGCCGTCAGCTCGGACTGGAAGCTCGCGATCCGTACTTCCGCTGCCCGGCGGGTATCGACATCCTTCAGCACGGAAGTCAGCCAGTGCAGATGGAGCACCGAACGACCACGCCAGTGCACCCGCCCCAACTGGTTAATCTGAAGCGTGGGCACGATGGCAAAACCGCACTCCGCGGCGCGGCTGTACAGCAGCCGTTGGAACGGATTCATCGAGGCCACCGGAAAGTACGACAGCACGTACGGCAACTCGCTGGATCGGGTCGCTTGCGCGCAGACCGCGTTGACGAATGCTTCGGCGGGGCTTACGACCTCTTCGGCCAGGTCTCGTATTCGCATCTGGTTCGCCTGCAGCGTGGAGGAGGATCAGAACTGGAAGTAGATGAAGTTTTTCACAGCCAACGGCATCCCGGCCAGCGCCACCGCCGCGACTCCGCCCAAGGCTAGCGCCGCCGTGACGGGCCCCAGCGCAGGCAGCCTGCCCGCCAGCCTGAACCTGGCGGAGCTGATGCCAACCAGCGCAGTGTCGACGAAGAGCGGCAGCAGGACCGCGATGTACGGGATCGACGCGCGCGTGCCGCCATCGTCGCGCCCGATGAACGCCCCGAGCACGTCAAGCGTACCGGCGAAGTCCTGGGCCCTGAACGGTACCCAGGTCAGCAGGACGAACAACTGGGTCAGTCCCCAGGCCGCCAACCCCCAGATCGCGGCGACCACGACGGGCCGGCGGATGTTCTTCGTCGCCCCGGCCCAGGCCTTGTGGATCGACAGCGCCATGCCGTGCAGCGCGCCCCACAGCACGAAGTTCCAGCTCGCTCCGTGCCAGAGGCCACCCAGCAGCATGGTGATCATCAGGTTGCGTTGCCGCTTGAGTTCGCCATCCCGGTTGCCGCCCAGCGGGATGTAGAGGTAGTCGCGCAGCCAGGTCGACAGCGAGATGTGCCAGCGTCGCCAGAACTCGGTGATGCTAGTGGAGATGTACGGATAGGCGAAGTTGCGCATCAGTTCGAACCCCAGCATGCGCGCCACGCCGATGCCCATCATCGAATAACCGGCGAAGTCGAAATAGATCTGGCCGTAGAAGCCGACCGTGGCCATGACCTTGGAATGCGCATCGAAGGCATCGAGGTCGCCGTACACCTGGTCCACGAAAGGCGAGATCGAATCCGAGAAAACCGACTTGTAGATGAATCCCACCAGGAACAGCTTCATGCCGACCAAGAACTGCTCGCCGTTGAACACCTTCGGCTCGCGCAGTTGGGGCAGGAAGTCGGACGCCCGCACGATCGGCCCCGCAACCAGCTGCGGGAAGAAGGAGATGTAGAGGCCGGTATTGACGATGCTCCGCTCGGCCTGCACCGAGCCCTTGCGGACGTCGAGCACGTAGCTGAGCGCCTGGAACGTGAAGAAGCTGATGCCCACGGGTAGCAGGATCTCCAGCGTGGGGCGGGACACGACGATTCCGACGCTCGTCGCCAACCCCACCAGCGAATCGGTGAAGAAGTTGAAGTACTTGAATACCGCAAGTACACCGAGCATCAACACGACCGCAACGGTTGTTACTGCCTTCGGCGCGACGTTGCGGTCGATCAGCCTGCCGGCGAAGTGGCAGGTGGCGATGGCAAACCACATCAGTGCCAGGAAGCGGTAGTCCCACCATCCGTAGAACACCTGGCTGGCCACCAGCAGCAGCCAGATGCGCGCACGATGCGAGCGCAGGCCCCAGAACAGGGCGAACACGATGGTGAAGAAGACCAGGAAGGTCGCGGAGGAGAAGATCATGTTCCCTGCTCCCCCGTTTGCTTCACGGCTTTGGCCAGCCGCGACGATAGCCATCGCGTATAGATCTCGGCACCGCGTCTTTGCATATGCCCGTCGTCGTACCAGAAGCGTTTGTCGTCGAGGCGCTCCAGCAGGCCCCAATGCGAATGATCGATACAGGAGAATCCGGAAACGGCTGCACAGAAGCCACGTGCATAGGTCAGATCGAACGTGCGCGGGGTCGGGACGGAGAAATAGATGATCTGTGGCTTGCTTCCGCCATCAAGGACACGCGCGTACCGCGCTCGACGGCGCTCGATGTTGTGCCATGGCAGTTCCTCGGCCTCCAGGGGAGGCTGCTTCAGGCTTTGTCGCGCCGATTTCGTCCCCTTGAACCTGTAGCCCCGGGCCGGCCCGTCCAGGGGATCGTAGCCGCCGCCGGGCAAAACATCCTCAGCCGACACGACGCGCGTGGCCAACCCGATGTTCATGATATTGACCATGGCGTGGCCAAGCACGTCGATCCACAGGCGCCGGTACTCATCGGGCTCCATCCTGCCGCGCTCGGTCCGGGCGACCTCGAGCGCTACTTCGGTGTCGAGGTATGCGTAGGCCCGATCCGAATAGCGGTTCCTCCTCAACTGGACCAGCGGATAGCGATCGTACTGCGCATGGATTTCCAGCAGCAGCGTCTTGCGCGAAGCAAGGAATGCATCGCGCTCATCCCGGTCGAGCAACGCCAGTGCGTTCTCAAGCACCTTCCATCTCTCCAGCTGGTTGCCTCCCGCCAATGACAACGTGAGCACCTGGATGGGCGCCCCCAGGCGCCTGGAGAGTCGTTGCTCCAGCATTGCATCGTCGACACCGCGCGCGGAGTAGCTTCCGCCGTCGAGGATGAAGAACCCCTCCAGGTCCGGTGTGCCCAACCCTTGGCGAATGTCGTTCGCCACGCTCTTGGCAAGACTGGAGGTCGACGCCGCGGGCAGGAATCGCGGTGGCGCCAGCCAGGAATTCAATGCCAGCACGCCCACGGCGAGACCCACGACGAAGACCCCGATCACGGCCCGTGCACGTCCATGGCCACGCACCACGATAAACTGCAGGACCAGCAAAGCCAGCGTACCGAGCACCAAAGGCAGCATCGTGTTCCCCATGATCGTTCCTTGTTATTGACTGCCATCATCCACGCCCTCGCCATCCAGCAGGCGGAAACGCAACATCGCGTGCAAGTGGTTGGCGGACCATTCGAACGCGACCAGTTGCGCCGGCTCGACCCGCCCGGCGATGCGCGAGACGACCGGCCCGTCCACCCCGGGAATGGCCGGGTCGAGAAGCCGAACTTCGTTCGCCCGGCGCCCCATGTTGTCGATGACGAGCCGCCTGCCGGTCACCTTCGACTCCAGCGTGACCTGTTGTCCTTCGATCCGGACGCTCTTGTCGGCGGGCACGTGCCAGAGGGAAAGATAGTTCCTGCGGCGCGGCTTGCCCGACTGGATGAGGGAATCGACGACGGTGAACTCGCGTGCCACTGCATCGACTTGGACGTCACGCATCGCGACATGGCCGGGATAGCTGTGGGATATGCCGCGGACGGCGCCGGCGCCCTGTGTCGAGGGGATGCGTAGCATCGGCAGCACGGCGGCCGGGGGAACCCAATCCCACCTGTCGGCAGGCCGCCCCGGAACCACAGGCACGTTGTGTGCCCACTTCGACCGCATGTACCTGCGCAGCGGATCCTGCTCCGCGTAGCTGTAGGCACCCGAATCGATCAGCCAGTCCTCGCCCTCGCAGTACAGGACGAGGCTGAGGTCGTCGTCGTGGCGGTGGTAGCCCGAGCGGTAGCCGCACCGGAAGACCAGATGGAACGCGCGGCGCCCCTCGCCCGGTGGATACCACGCATCGCGGGCTATGAAGTAGCCAGCCTGTGGATACAGGACGGTGGTGTGAGGCGGCGGCACTCCCTCCGCGCCGTCGGTCGCAACGTACCTCAGGTGGGCGTAGTCACGCGTCGCCCGGTAGCGGCGGAAGTAGGTGGGGACGGGCGCCTCCACGGTGTCGCCGATCACCGGAAGGGTGCCATCCGGCCGCGACACATGGACGAGGTAGCGCATCGCGCGCGGCATCAGCGCGTCTATGCGGTCGGCCAGCGCGGCGATCTCCCCCTGCGGGAAGTAGTCCCGGATCTTGAGGAAGCTCAGGCAGACGTAAGCGTGGTAGCCGGGGCTGTTCTCGACGTGCACACCCTCCCTGGTGAAGGCGAAGTCGAGTTCGTCGACCAGCCGGTCAATCGCGAGCGCCATGCGCGCGGGCGACCGGGGGTCGTCCGGGAACAGGTCCGCGATCACGGCGAGCGTCCTAGCCTGCTCGATCCCGTGGTTGGTGTGGCGGGAGTAGAACTCCTCGGTGGCCAGGAGGTCGGCATGTCCGTGGATCGCGGCGGCGACTTCCTGGTGCGCCTCCTCGCGCAGTCCGCGCATGTGCAGGTGCGCGAGCAGGAAGACCAGGTTCTCCGCCTGGGCCGCGACTGCGTGGTCGTTGCGCGCGAACTCATAGCGCTTGAGCTTGCCGCGGATGGCCTTCTGCCAGGATCGCAGGGCCTGCAAGGCCCACTCCAGCGCGGCCGCGTCGTCGTTGCGTGCGTGGTGCGCGATGACGCTTGGCATGAAGCGGAACGCCGCAACCGACCACTGCCAGCTGCGGCTCTGGTGCGGATTGACGGCCCAGTCGTCGAACAGGCGCACCGCCGTGTCCGGGTAGCCGGGCACCGCGACGACGTCGTCGTGGACGAGCCTGCCGCCTGCCGCCACGAGGGCGTCATTAGCCTGGAAGGACTCGATGCGACGTTTCAGCGCCGTGGGGACGTGGATCTTCAAGACGCACTGCCGCTGGTTGCAGCTGCTAGCCCGCGGGCCGCCTCGAGCAGCAGCGGCGCCACGTGCCGCTCGCGCACGGCGGAAAAGGTATACCGCGCGGCGATGCCCTCCAGTTGGCGGCGTGCCTGGGCGAGGATCTCCGGGTCCCGGGCCATCGAACGGAGCAGGTCCGCAAGCGACTGTGCGGTGGCGAACAGCGGATAGCCGGCGCCGAAGAGCCCTTCGTTGACCGCACCTGGCGCAAGTACGGGAGGAGCCCCACTCGCCGCATACTCGAGCAGCTTCGTTGACAGCTCCAGGGTGCGCTCTTCCAGCTGTGGCAGGCGCCAGGCCCAACCGGCGTCCATCCCGCGCAGACGCTCCAGTACCTGCCCGCGGTCGAGCCCGCGGCGCCAGACCACCCCCTCGTCCTGCAACCGCGCTTCCACGAACGGCCGGAAACCAGGATCGTCCGGCGGGTTGTGGATCTTGTCGCCGAACACGTGTAGCTCGATCGGCACGCCTTCGGCACGCAGCCGGCCCACCGCGTCGAACAATTCGCGTATTCCCCAAAGCGGCGCGAACTTGCCCGCATAGGCCAGGCGCAACATGCCATCGGTCCGCGCCGGTGCGACATGCCCCTGCTCGTAGTCCGGGATCATCGGTGGCAGCAGCCGCGTCTTGCCCGCGGCCTCCGGCGACATCGCGACCAGATGTTGCTCCAGCGCGGGCGTCTGGCAGAGGACCAGCGCCGCTCCACGCGTGACGCGCCGCAGCGCGTCGAGTCGTTCCGGGGTGAAGTCGTCCGCATGCTGCGGGATGTCAGTCAGGTAGACCCAGAGCCTGCCCGCGAGTTCGGCGCGCTCCTGCGCGAGCAGTGCGAGATCGAAGCCACGCAGGACGACCGCGTCGTATCCGCGCGTGCCGTCCGCTTCGACGATGCTGTCCAGCGCCTGCTCCGGCCTCAGCCGCACCGTATCTCCCGCCGGTTCGATCAGCCGCACGTTCACCATCCCGAGCAGTTCCCGGATCACCTGCGTCTGCCTGATCCGGGCCTTCAGGAACAGGTCCACGTCGACTTCGTCTTCACCCGCAAGCACGCGCGCCAGCGATGCCGCCCACACTGCCGAACCGTCGATGAGGTTCAGGTCGAGGTCGCCGTACAGCGCGATCCGCCTGCGCGTGCGCGGCGCTGTTACCGGCACCGGCAATGGTTCATCCGCGGACCTGCGGTCGGGCAGCATCAGGGCGAGTTCGCGATCCAGGGTCCGGGCCGCCCCGCTCTGCGCGCGCACGCGCGCGGCGGCGGCTTCCGACAGGGAGAGGAACAGGTCGGGCTCGGCATGCAGGCGCCGGATCGCATCGGCGATGCCACGCCAGTCCTCAGGCTCGGCCAGCATCGCGCACGAGGCGTCGGCGAATTCCGGGATGGCGGAAACGCGGTTGGTCACGGGCACGAGACCTGACGCCATCGCCTCGTCGCGCGAGACTCCCTGCGAATCAATCCGGCTCGGCGCGAGGAACACGCCGTATTCCCTGTGCAGCGCCGCGATTTCCGACTGACTGAGGAACCGCTTCTCGAGCACGACGTTGGGAAGGTGCCTCACCGGCTCGACGGTTTCATCAAACAGGCGCCCGTCGCCGATCAGGCGGAATTCGAGCTGCCCGAACCAGGGTTCATCGACAAGGTCGAGGATGGCTTTGACCACCAGGTCGTTGGCGTAGGTCGGCCGGCTGTAGGGGCGAATGGAGAGCAGCCGGTTGCGTTGCGCTGCCGGCTTGGGGGTGTACTTGAACAACTCGCCGTCGACGTGGTTGTGGATGACCACGTAGCGGGAGGGGTCCAGCTCCACCCCGACATCGCGCATCGCCTCGCGCGCGAGGTGGCGGGACACGAAGATGAACTTCGTATTGTCGGGCGTGTCGGCGAAGATGTCGCGCCAGAACGCCATGCGATCGTTGCTTCGCTGGATGCCACGCTCCCGGTCGCGGTCGTCCAGGAAGCTGAAGTCACGCCGGTACCAGGGCTGGATCTCCGCGCCGTGGATCCAGACCAGGATCTCGCGATCGGACGCGCACTCCTTCAGCGTCGACCACAACGCACGGTCCAGCGAATGCACCAGCACTGTCCGGTACGGATTGCTTCGGATCATCAACTCGAGGTCGGACAACTGGCCCGAAACCACGTCGATGTCCTCGAATTCACTGAACCGGACGTGGTCTTCATTGATACGGAACACGTCCACGGGCACGCCCGCTGCCGCGTAGCCCTTGATCCGGCGGTGCACGTAGGCGTAGCTGTAGAGGTTGTCGTAGGCTGGATACCCGCGACTGACAACCAGGTGTTCGGCTCGGGCCGGGATGCCCGCGGCAGGCGACGGAACATGTCCCAGCACGAGCCGCCTGACAGTAGCCTCGCCGGGCCCCTGGACCCGAAGCCCCAAGCGCACATGGCAGGTTCCCGCCGGCGCCGAAATACTCAGGTTGGAACTGCAAGCCCTGATCGCATGGCCGATGCGCTCGCGCTTGGCATCGAGAAAGATGAAGACGAAGCTGACAAGCATCTCCGTATCGACCACGAGGTTGAACTTGCCGATGCCCCCGGGGAACAGCTGCGCGACGGGGAGCGGCCGGGGCGCGTAGAGGTAGGCGTGGAGGTCGCCGGCCAGCTTCGAGCGCAGCAGCAGCCTGCCTTCCCGCAGGGCTAGGCTGACGCGGCCGTCGGCATGCTGGTCGCCGCACGGCAGGATTTGCGCTAGTTCCGCGGCATCCATTGCGGGGCTCGATATCTGCTCGGCAGCTAGCACGTCTGCGGCCGTCGCCGTCTCGGCCAGCCGATGCAGCCGCTGCAGCGACACACCGGCCCATAGCCCCGCCAGGTCGCCGACCAGCGTGGCGTCGATCCCGGCCCCTTTTTCGCAGTAGTGGAACTCGTCGATCGCGCAGGCATCGTGGACTACCACGTCCGCGCCGCGCCGCGCCATCGAGAGGAGGTCCGCAACCGGGGACTCCGCCGCTCGCACTATCGCACGCCGCAGCGGGATCGACTGGCCGGTGCGGTAAGCCATGCCCTCGTCGCGGAGTGACACGCGCTGGCCGTCGAACGTGAACCTTGCCGCCTTGCCGATGGGCCCTGCCCCGGCGTAGCGCGTCGCCAGCACGAGGTCGGTCAGGTAGTGCTCGCCATGGTGGTCTTCCGGATCGAAGCACGCGACCCACGCCTCGGGCCAGCACGCTGCCAGTCCGACGTTCGCCGCATCGGCCTCGGTGACCACCGTGAGGCCCACGCGCTCCTGCACATCGAGCCCGGCCGGGACCACAAGGACCAGTTCCCTGCTCGGGTGACGCTGGCGTTCGAATGCCACGCACAGCCGGGCAACCTGGTCCGCATCCGATGCGTGGCCCACGACGACGACGTGCGGCAGGCCGTCGTCGACGGCCCTGCCACCAACCTTTTCGAGCACGTAGCGCAGGCGATCCTGGTAGGTATGCTCCGACATCACCTTGCGCAGGCCTGCCAGGCGAAACCGGCGGTAGGTGGAATCGTCGCCCAGCAGCGGCCGTACCCGCGCGGCGAGTTGCGTCCCGTCGTCGGAGGCGATGACCAAGTCGCCCAGCAGCATCCTCAGCCCGCGCGAGAAATTGCTCACGGTCACGGTGTTGCTGGCCAGCAGGTCGAACGCGCGTCGCGCGAACATGCTCTGCGACTGCTTGACGGTATTGATGTTGATGCCGTACCGATACCCCTTGTATGCCAGCGATATCTGCGTGTACGGAAGCGAACCCTGGATCATCGGGTCATACACATCCGGGAAGGCGAGCGCGGGATCGTCCTTGCCGGCGTTTCGATCATAGATGTCCACCGGTCTCAACCGTGACATCGAATCGATGATGGTCGCGAAGTCGCGCTGTCGCTCGGGATACTTCGCGTAGAAGGACCCGGCAAAACAGAAGCCGTCCTTGCGCTGATATTCCTCGATCGGATTGTGTTCTGCCGGCTGGCAAGCGAAAGGCAGCCAGTAAACCTGTTCGTGGCCCAATGCGGCCTTGTAGGCGCGGACACAATCGATGTCGGTGGTGAACACGAAATCGAACTGGCGGGCGGTGCGCATGAATACGCTGAGGTGGACTGGGTCCTCCTTATTCCAGAATACGGTCGGAATCCTGCGTTCGCGGCACCAGGCAACCATGTCCACCATCTCCCTGGACAGCGGATAGACCTTGCGCGCCCAGCTTTCGTCCCTCCCCTTCCACGCCGACTCGACGAGCAGCAGGTTCGGTTCGAACTCCTCGATCTCCCGACGCCAATCCTCGGCGCCGATCTGCAGCAGATCGCCGCAGTGGCTGAACGCGTTGAACGAGAACTCGTCCATTACCGTCGCAATGCGCAGCGTGGCAAGGTTGTCCGGAAGGAGCGGCGCGGCTTCGGTTCCCGGCGACAGGCGCTGTATCGGCTCGGCAACGATGACCGATTCCGTCATCCAGTCAGCGTCCTTGCCGGCTAGCGCAACGTCGGGCCCCAGATCCGGCTGACTGTCGGATGGTGTCTGCCTCGCGCCGCGGCGAAGGCGGTTGGAGATTCGGGGCCAGGCCTCGCGCAGCAGCGCAAACCCGTCATGAGGAAGCATCAGCATCCTTTTCGGGCTCCGGGCCGCGCCCAGCAACAAGCTGCCAAGCCGGAAAGAGAACGAGTTACGCAGCACCTCGGCGTCCTTGCTGGCCTCCCGAGATTTCCTTCGCTCCCTCTCCAGGATGGCATTGATACGCCTGCGATAGCGGAGCTGCTCATCAAGCTTGGCCAACAACCGCCGGACCTCCTCGTCCCGATTCCGTAACCGGTCGTCGACCGCAGCGCAATCGTGTCCAGGCGAACGACTTCCCATGGCGATGAGCGCCGACTCAAGCACGGCCAACTGCTCTTGGATGGACGCTATTCGCTCCTGCATCGCCGCTTCCGCCCCATCCCCGATCTCAGCGAGGCGCGCGATATCGGGAGGAGAGGTCCCCAACGCGGCACACTCCCGGGCCAAGCTCTCGCAAGCATCGATCGCCAACTCCACCGCGCGCCGGGCCGGTGTATCCCCGCCATGCTCTACGCCAGGCTGCTCCGTGCTCTCCGACCCTTCGCTCATGACAACCTCTGGAGAATGCTGCGACGTGTCAGCGCCAGTAGCCCACGGTATCGAGCACTCGCTTTCCTTCCAGCGACGAGAATGCGCGGAACGCCGTATGGCCAACCAGCATCACGATAATAGTGGCGTCCTTGATGGCCTGCTCCGGGGACACGATGGTAAGGCCCGCCTTCTGCCTGGCTTCCTCCGGCAACGCGTGTGCATAGGGATCGGTCGACAGCACGCGCGCACCGTGGTGCGCGCTCAGCCGCGCCGCGATCTCGAACGCAGGGCTCTCTCGGAAATCATCCACGTCCGGCTTGTAGGAAAGCCCCAGACAAGCGACTTTCGCGTCCGGAAGCTCGGCCATCGCGTGCTCGACCTGGTCGATGACGAACTCGGTCTTGGCATCATTGATCTCGCGCGCGGCGCGTATGAGCTTGGCCCGCTCGGGTGAAGTGGCGACGATGAACCATGGATCGACCGCGATGCAGTGCCCGCCAACCCCAGGCCCCGGGTTGAGTATGTTCACACGCGGGTGCCGGTTGGCGAACTCCACGACCTTCCACGCATCGACTCCAAGGCCCGCGCATATCATCGACAGCTCATTCGCAAAGGCAATGTTCACGTCGCGGAAGGCATTCTCGGTAAGCTTGACCATCTCGGCAGTGCGATCGTCGGCAAGATGACACGTACCGCGCACGAAAATCTTGTAGAGATCGGACGCGCGCACCGCACAACGCTGCGTCATGCCGCCAATGATGCGGTCGTTTTCCACCAGTTCCTGCAGCATCCGGCCGGGGATGATCCGTTCCGGGCAATAGGCAATGCAGACGTCGGCGTTCTCACCGGCCTGGTGCGGGAACCGAAGATCGGGACGCGCGGCGGCGAACAGCTCGGAAAGCATTCCCGTGGTACCCACCGGCGATGTCGACTCGAGAATGACAAGATCGCCCTTCTTCAGCACGGGCGCGATCGATTCTCCGGCGGCACGAACATAACTCACGTCGGGAGAATGGTTCGCATCATGGCCGGCGGGCGTGGGCACGGCGATGATGAAGTTGTCCGCGGCGACCGCAGACGTGGTGGCCCTCAGGAAGCCGGCGCCGACACAACGCCCCACCAACTCGTCGAGCTCCCCTTCCTCGATGTGTGCAGTGCCGGAGTTGACTGCATCCACCGCTCTCTGGCTGATGTCGACGCCGGTGACGTGCACGCCGTTGGAGGCGAACATCGCGGCCGTCGGCAAGCCGATGTAGCCGAGGCCGATTACCGAGAGCGTGCCGCTGGCAGCGGACCGTTGCTGGGATTCGGGGGTCTGGTTCATTTGATGGGATCCTAGTGTTGATTTCACTATTTGCGGTAAGAGAACAAAATACTAGCCAGCCGCGGCAGTGCGGAGCACGCGGGCCATCTTTGCAGCGGAAGCCTGCCAGCTGTATCCGTGTACGGCCTCCTGCCCGAGGTCAAGACCGGCCTCAAGCCGCCCCCGGGCACCGAGCTCCACGAGCTCGCGCAGCAGGGTGGATATGCACGTGCGTTCCGGGGCGCAGATCCAGCCGCGCCGCAGAGCGGACAATTCGCCGGCCGCCGCCGACTTGCCGTCGCCGATATGCAGGATGGGGCGCGCGGCACCAAGGTACTCGTAGAACTTCCCCGGCACCTGCTCCGGGGCATCGTTGCCAAGGTCCACCAGCACGTCCGCCGTCCGCTGCAATTCCAGAGCATGCGCATGCGTCACCGCCCCCAGCAATCGGACGCGGCCGGGATATCGCTCCCGCCATTCGATGATGCCGCGCGGCATTCGCCTGCTGGCGATCGCCAGGCGCACACCCGGCACATCGACCACTGCCTCGAGTAACTCGTCGATTCTGCGAAAAGCGTACAAACTTCCGGTATACAGCAGTTCGAGCGGACGGTCGGCACGCGAACGAGCCTGCGCATCAATCGCGAGCGCGGCGTCGAATCCCTGCGGGATAACCGTGATTCGCCGTCCATCCACGCCATGGCGGGCCATCAATAGTGACCGTGTCGCATCCGAGGTGACGGTGACGTGGTCGGCCTGTTCGCAGACGACTCCTTCGAGCCGAAGGGCACGGCGTCGCCATCGCGGTGGCGTGTACGGCGCCGCCACGGGATCACCGAGATCCGCGACCCACGGCACCCCCGCGCGGCGCGCCTCCTGACCAAGTGCAAGTACGCTGGCCGGCTCATGGGACGTCACCAGCACGCCGACTCCGCCGTCTTGCAGCAGGCGACGCACGACCTTGCGCGCCCACGGATTCCATTCAGCCCGGATATCGGGAAACATCATCGCCCCCAAGCCGCGCTGGAAGCGCTCGACCAGCCGGCCCTTCCAGTTCAGCCCACCGCCACGGTCCGGAAAGAGGCGTTCGGTGGTCTGCCCATCACCACCGGCGACCTGCCGCTTGCCGGGAAGCGAGCGCAACCAGTCCAGCGTCGCCATGAAGGGGCCGGGCCAAATCCTTTCGACGTCGCATTCACCGTAGCCCGGAAGCCCACGCCCATCTCCACCGCCGCGAGGCGCGACTACCCTCATCCGCACGCCCGCACCCGCCATCTCGCGGCACAAGTAGGCCCATCGCAGCGATTGCGGCGAAGGCGAAGGTGGATACTCATAGGCAACGAGAAGTGCGTGCTGAACCCGCAAGTTCACTTCCCGGCCCGGCTCGACAGGCGGATCGATCATTCTGGCCTGGCTGCCTTCCGCCTGGCCGCGGCCCGCTTCTTCGCCCTGGCGATCTTCTTGTCGTACCTCGGCACGTAACCAGGCAACGACTGGTAGATCGCCTTGTAGGCATCGATGGCTTCTTCGACTGGCCCAATGAAGACTTGCCGCCCCCCGTCGAGCACCAGGCCACGGGAGCATGTTTTCCTGATCATCTGCAGGTTGTGGCTGGCGAGCACCATGATCCTGCAACCATCTACGCGATCGCTCAGCCTCGTCCGCGCCTTGGCGATGAAGCTGGCGTCACCGGCGCCAAACCACTCATCCATCAACATGATGTCGTGCTGTACGGAAGTGGATATGGCGAATCCAAGGCGCATCCTCTGCCCTGACGACAACGTCAGCAACCGATGCCGCGCAACTTCCGCGAGGTCGGCGAATTCCAGGATCGAGTCGACCAACTCGGCCATCTTCGACAACTTCATGCCCATGGCGGTGCCACGCAGAAAGATGTTCTCGCGGACAGATGCGTTGTTGTTGAAACCGAGACTGAGATTCAGCAATGCCTGCCGTGTTCCCTGCACCTCCAGCATCCCTTCGGTCGGCTGGAAAGCGCCGCTGAGCACCCGTAGCAAGGTGGTTTTGCCTGCACCATTGCGCCCGAGCAAAGCGATACGATCACCATCGTCCACGGTGAAATCCAGGCCATCCAGGATCGTCCTGTACTCGCGCCTGGAACGGACGAATGCTTCGGAGAGAATCTCCCGCATGATTCCCGAGGCCGTCGGTGCGCGCTGCACGTAGTTGGGAACCTTGAGGGACATCCCCTTGGCCTGAATCTTCACCGTCATCGAATGCCTTCCTCAGACCCACAGCGCCACGAACCTGGCATAGCGCCGGTACAGCCAGCTCGCCAGGCACCAGCCCACTACACACATGACCAAGGCGACGATGACCGACGACTTCTCCGGCAGATGCCCAAGCACCGGTGATCGAACCAGGTCGATCAGGTGGTAAGCCGGGTTGAGTCGCGCCAGGAACCCTCGGAGCGAGTCCGGCGGAAAGCGATCAATCATCCACAGGATCGGCGTCAACAGAAACCCGGCCACCAGCACGGTCCCGATGGCATCGCGCGTGTCGGGGAAACGCGCGCCAATCAAGCCCACGCACACCGAGATCCAGAACAGGTTGGCCAGCAACAACGGCATCGTCAGAAGCATGGTGGCCAGCGACAACAGCCCTTGCCACGACTGGAACCACAGCACCACGGCGACCACGACGATCATGCCGAACAGGAACTGGAGACCCGCCTTGGCGAATGAGCGCAGCAAGAAATCGGTCAGGCGTACGCGTCCGTCCATGATGTATGCCTTGTGGGAATGGAGCGTTCCCGACGAATCGTTTATCACCTGCAGCATGAAGCGCCAGACGACGTAACCGGTCGCCAGATACGGCATGTACTCCCCGATCTGGTATCCCATCAGATGCGAGTAGACATTCCCAAGCAACGTGACGAAGATTGCAGTCGGCAGCACCAGCCATGCCAGACCGAGGACGGAACCACGGTACTTCGCTGCGATATCAAGCCAGCTTGAATATGTCCAGAACGACGGCGACCTCAGGCTCTCGATGAGACTTGGGGTCAGCCTTGGGCCGGCAGTTCGAACACTGCGCCGAACTGCAATCATGCTGTTCATCCAACGGCTTCCAGAGCGTTCACCAGGTCTTGCGACAGATCGTCAACCGACTCCACCCCCACGCTCAACCGCACCAACTCATCCCCGATCCCCAGCCGCGCCCGGTTCTCGACCGGCACGCTGGCGTGGGTCATCACCGCCGGGTGGTTGACCAGGCTTTCGACGCCGCCAAGCGACTCGGCCAGGGTGAACAGCTGCGTGCGTTCGCAGAAGCGCTTCGCAGCCTCGAAACCGCCCTTGAGCCGGATCGAGAGCATGCCGCCGAAGCCGTCCATCTGCCGCTTCGCCAATGCATGGTGCGGGTGCGAGGGCAGGCCCGGGTAGATCACGCCCTCGATCGCCGGGTGCGATTGCAGGAATTCGGCCAGCGCCTGGGCGTTCTCGCAGTGCGCCTTCATCCGCAGGTGCAGGGTCTTCAGGCCGCGCAGTGCGAGGAAGCTGTCGAACGGCCCCTGCACCGCGCCGGCGGAGTTCTGCAGGAAGGCGAGCTTGTCGGCCAGTTCGGCGTTGTCGCCGACCACCAGCATGCCGCCGACCATGTCGGAGTGGCCGTTGAGGTACTTGGTGGCCGAGTGCATGACGATGTCGGCGCCGTGTTCGAGCGGGCGCTGCAGCATCGGCGAGGCGAAGGTGTTGTCGGCGACCATCAGCAGGCCGTGCTTCTTCGCGATCGCGGAGATGGCCTGCAGGTCGACGATCTTGAGCAGCGGGTTGGTCGGGGTCTCGACCCACACCAGCTTCGTCCTGGGCGTGATCGCCGCCTCGAAGGCCGCCGGGTCGGTCAGGTCAACGAAGCTGAAGTCCAGTCCGGCGCTGCGCCGGCGCACGCGCTCGAACAGGCGGTAGGTGCCGCCGTAGAGGTCGTCCATGGCGATCACGTGGTCGCCGCTGTCGAGCAGTTCCAGCGCGGTCGCGGTGGCGGCCATGCCCGAAGCGAACGCGAAGCCGCGTGTGCCGCCTTCCAGCCCGGCCACGCCCCGCTCCCACGCGTAGCGGGTCGGGTTGTGGGTGCGCGAATACTCGAAGCCCTGGTGCACGCCCGGGCTGGACTGGGCGTAGGTCGAGGTGGCATAGATCGGCGGCATCACCGCGCCGGTGCTGGGGTCGGGGGCCTGTCCGGCGTGGATGGCCTTGGTGCCCATGCCCCAGTCGGGGGAGCCGGCCGGAGCCGCGCCGTGATCGTTGTTCATAAGACCCGTGGATTCAGCCGATGCAACCGCGAATTCTACCATCGGGCGGGCAGCTTCCCCGTCGTCAGGGACCGCCTGGCCGACTGCTTACTGAACGCGCCGGCGCAGGTAGTTCAGCAGGTCGATCCGGGTGATCAGGCCGAGGAAGTGGTCCCCATCCATCACGATCGCGACCTGGCCGCGGTCGAACACCGGCAGCAGGCCCTCGATCGGCGATTTCACGTCCAGCAGCTCCAGCTTGCTGACCATCGCGGTCGAGACCGGGTCCTGGAACCGGGCCTCGTCCCCGTAGACGTGCAGCAGCGCGTCGGACTCGTCGAGGATGCCGACGATGCGGTCGCCGTCCATGACCGGCAGCTGCGAGATCTCGTACAGCTTCATCCGCTGGTAGGCGGTGACCAGCAGGTCGTTGGGGCCGACCACCACGGTGTCGCGGCGCGAGTACGGGCGCAGGATCAGGTCGCGCAGGTCGCCGTGCTGCTCGCGCTCGAGGAAGCCGTTGTCCAGCATCCAGTAGTCGTTGTAGAGCTTGGACAGGTACTTGTTGCCGGTATCGCAGACGAACAGCAGCACCTTCTTCGGCGTCGTCTGCTCGCGGCAGTACTTGAGTGCCGCGGCCAGCAGGGTGCCGGTGGAGGAGCCGCCGAGGACGCCCTCCTTCTCCAGCAGTTCGCGCGCCGCGAGGAAGCTCTCCTTGTCGCTGATCGCGTAGGCCTTCTTCACACGGGAGAAGTCGGAGATCGGCGGCAGGAAGTCCTCGCCGATGCCCTCGACCATCCAGCTGGCCGACTTGTCGCTGAGCGTGCCCTCGTTGATGTACTCGGCCAGGATCGAACCGACCGGGTCGGCGAGGACCATTTCCACGTCCGGTGCGTGCTTTTCGAAGCAGCGCGACAGGCCGGTCATGGTCCCCGAGCTGCCGCAGCCGAACACCACCGCGTCCACCCCGCCCACTTCCGCCATCTGGCGCAGGATCTCCGGCCCGGTGCCGTGCTCGTGCGCAGCCGGGTTGTCCGGGTTGCCGAACTGGTTGATGAAGTAGGCGCCTGGGGTTTCGTCGGCGATGCGCGCGGCCAGGTCCTGGTAGTAATCCGGGTGGCCCTTGGCCACGTCCGAGCGGGTCAGCACGACCTGCGCGCCCATCGCCTTGAGGTTGAAGATCTTCTCCCGGCTCATCTTGTCCGGGACCACGAGGATCAGCTTGTAGCCCTTCTGCTGGGCGACCAGCGCCAGGCCGATGCCTGTGTTGCCCGCCGTGCCCTCGACCAGGGTGTCGCCGGGCTTGATGTCGCCGCGCCGCTCGGCGGCCTCGATCATGCTCATGCCGATGCGGTCCTTGATCGAACCGCCGGGGTTCTGGTTCTCGAGCTTCAGGTACAGCTCGCACGCGCCGGTGTCCAGGCCGCGGGCCTTGACGATGGGCGTGTCGGCGATGAGTTCGAGGACGGAAGAATGGATCGGCATGCGGCGCTCGCGGAATGCAGACGGAGCGCGATTATCGCATCCACCACGGGGCGTCCGGCAGCAAGGCCTGCCAGCAGCCGGGCCGGCAGGCCCTGGAGATCGCGGACGGCGACGACCGACGAGGATGGCCGCCGCCGCCCGCGAATGGGACGGTGTCAGTGTTTCAGGGATTCGAACAGGCGGGACAGGCGATCCTTCGCGACCAGCTTCTCCCGCTTCATCTGCAGCAGGGTGCTGTCATCCACCGGCAGCACGCCGAGTTCGGCGTCGAGGACCTTCTTGTCCAGTTCCTTGTGGTGGTGGTAGAGCTGGCGGAACTCCGGGTTCGCCTTGAACAGAGCATCGAGCTCGGCCTGCGGTTGCCCTTCAAACATGGAAGCCTCCTTCAGCACAAAAACGAACGCCCCGGGCATGGGCACGGGGCGTTGCGGGGTGATCGGACAGGGCGGACGGCACGGGGAACTTCTTCGGGGCACCGGGCCGGATGCCAATTCCGGCGGCGCGATCCCGGTGGATTTGCAGCTGAATCATGTCGTCGTGGCCCTGCGTCTGCCAGGCGGCCAAGTCGGGGATTCCGGCCACCTGCAAGCCTGACCCTACTCCCCCGGATCGGGGGCGGCAAGCGTATGGCGCAAGCTGCTGATTCCCCTGGGGTGAACCCCAGGTCCGGGGCGTCGAATTGCGTGATGCCGGCCCTGGGGCCGGCCCGAAATACGCGCGCAACTTATTGAAAATTAACCGGTTCTTATCGACAACCGAACAAGTCCGGTCCGTCAGGGCTGGTCGCTGCCGTCGTCCTGCGCCGGGTCGCCCTGCTGCATCAGCTCGGCCTCCTGCCGGGCCAGTTCCGCGGCCCGCTTGCGGGCGGCGCGCAGCTTGGCCGCCTCGCCGCTGGCAACGCTGTCCAGCGCACCCTCCACCTCGGCCCGGGCGGCGGCGTCCTGGTCGGCCTGCTCGCGCAGGCGCGCGGCTTCCTCGGCCTGGATCTGGGCCTGGACACGCAGGCGTTCGGCTTCCTGGCGCGCGCGTGCGGCCTCGCGCCGGCTGGCTTCGACCAGCAGTTCGCCGCGCTCGCGATCGAGGCGGTCGATTTCGGTCCGGGTCACGGCCGTCCGGGCGGCGATCTCGGCGGTTTCCACCCGCGCCTGCGCCACCTTCAACGCGGCCGCGCGCGTGGCGCTGCGGGCCTGTTCGAACGCCTGCACCGCCTGTCGCGCCTGCAGCCGCTCGTAGGCGGCCACGCCCGCGGTCGCCGGGTCAGAGTCCAGGGCCTGCAGGCGCTGCGACAGGCGCTGCGCGTCGGGATTGTCGGCAGCGTGGGCCGGGGCGGCGGCCAGCAGCGCGGCAGCGAGCACCAGCGAGATCGGCAGGGTCTTCATTGTCCGTCCTCCACGCCCAGCTTCTGGCGCAGCCGGCTGATCTCGGCACGGCGCTGCGCCAGCTCGGTCTCGGTGACCGCCTGGTTGCTGCGCGCACGCGCCAGGTCGGCGACCGCGGCGGCCTGCACCGCCAGCGAGCGGGCTTCGTCCTCGCGGCCCCTGGCCATCGCCGCCTGCGCCATTTCCAGCGCGCGGCGGGCCTGCGAAATCTCGTCGGCCGCGTACTGGTCGGCGTCGGCGTCGCCGGCCTGCGACACGGCCTGGCGGGCAGCGGCCAGTTCGGTGGTGGGCGGCGGCAGGCTCGCGCAGGCCGTGAGCGCCAGCACGATTGCGAACACGGGCACCTGCAGGGCCGATCTGAATTGTGCGAAGCTTGTGGCCATTGGGGGGTCGCGCTCCCGGGGATCCGCGGCCATTGTCATCAGCATCCGGCGGAATCGCAACGATTCCTCGCCCGGCAGTGGGGGTTCGCTCATGGACATCGGCTATTTCCTGAAGCTGATGACGGAAAAGAATGCGTCGGACATGTTCCTGACGACGGGCGCGCCCGTGTACATCAAGGTCGAGGGCAAGCTCTACCCACTCGGCAACACCGGCCTGCCCACCGGCATGGTCAAGAAGATCGCCTACTCGCTGATGGACGAGGGCCAGGTACCGCAGTTCGAGCGCGACCTGGAGCTGAACATGGCGCTGTCGCTGCAGGACTCGGGGCGCTTCCGCGTCAACGTGTTCAAGCAGCGCGGCGAGGTCGGGATGGTGATCCGCTCGATCCGCAGCACCATCCCCAGCATCGAGGAGCTGCAGCTGCCGCAGGTGCTCAAGGAAATCATCATGGCCCCGCGCGGGCTGGTGCTGATCGTCGGCTCCACCGGCTCGGGCAAGTCGACCACGCTGGCGTCGATGATCGACTACCGCAACGCCAGCACCTCCGGCCACATCCTCACCATCGAGGACCCGATCGAGTACCTGCACCGGCACCGCAAGTCGATCGTCAACCAGCGCGAAGTCGGCCTCGATACGCACGCCTTCCACAACGCGCTGAAGAACGCGATGCGCGAGGCGCCGGACGTGATCCTGATCGGCGAGATCCTCGACGCGACCACGATGGAGGCGGCGATCGCCTTCGCCGAGACCGGCCACCTGTGCCTGGCCACGCTGCACTCCAACAACGCCGACCAGACCATCGAGCGCATCCTCAACTTCTTCCCCGAGGCCGCGCACAAGAACGTGCTGATGAACCTGGCGCTCAACCTCAAGTCGGTGGTGTCGCAGCGCCTGGTGGCGGGCACCGACGGCCGCCGCCTGCCGGCGACCGAGGTGCTGATCAACACCCCGGTGATCCGCGACCTGCTCCGCCGCGGCCACGTGCACGAGGTCAAGCAGGCGATGGAGGAGTCGCTGGAGGAAGGCATGGAGTCGTTCGACCAGTGCCTGTTCCGGCTGTGCAAGGAAGGCAGGATCGAGCGCGAGACCGCGCTGCGCGCCGCCGACTCGCGCGACGGCCTGGCGCTGAAGTTCCGGTTCTCGGAGGGCGCCAGCGGCGAACATGACCCGTACGCGGATGTGTTCGAAGGCGGCGCACAGGCCTGATCGCCGGCAGGCGCACAGCTTCGGAAAACAACACGGTAGAAGAGCCTCCCCCACCCATCCTCCCCCGTAAGCGGGGGAGGAGCGTTCGTGCCGTGCGGGAGTCGTTTCGAAAGCGTCGCAGTGATCCCCTTGCGACGGATCTTCTTCCAGTTTTATTTTCCGGGCGCATCCGGCTGCCGCTCCGGCCGCGCGGCGTCGAAGGCCGGCAGCGCCAGGCAGGCCTGTTCGATGCGCACGATGTTCGGGTATGGCGTCAGGTCCACGCCGAAGCGGCGCGCGTTGTAGACCTGCGGGACCAGGCAGCAGTCGGCCAGCCCGGGCGTGGTGCCTTCGCAGAATTCCCCGGTAGAGGGATGGTGCCGCAGCAGCGCCTCGAACGCGGCGAAGCCCTCCTGCATCCAGTGCCGCGACCAGACCTCGCGCTCGGGCTGCGGCACGCCCCAGTCGCGCTCCAGGTACTGCATGACGCGCAGGTTGTTGAGCGGGTGCACGTCGCAGGCGATCAGCTGCGCCAGCGCGCGCACGCGGGCCCGATCGCGCGCGTGGGCCGGCAGCAAGGGCGGCTGCGGCCACATTTCGTCGAGGTATTCGAGGATCGCCAGCGACTGCCGCAGCATGCGCTGGCCGTGCTGCAGCACCGGTACCAGCTGCTGCGGATTGATCTGCGCGTACTCGGGCCGGTGCTGTTCGCCGCCGTCGCGCACCAGGTGCACGGGCGCGATCTCGTACGGCAGGCCCTTGAGGTTGAGGCCGATGCGCACGCGATAGGCGGCGCTCGAGCGCCAGTACGAATGCAGGCACAGCCGGTCGGCGGTCATCGCGTCATGTTCCCCTGGTGACCGCGCAACGGCGCGGAAACGGGCACCTTAACGTGCACGCGGCAGCGCCGGAAGACCGCCCGTCGCGGCAGGCGGCCCACTCGGCCCATCACGCCGCGGATCAGGCCCCGGGCTTGGGCTGGCGCTCGATGCGCTGCTCGATGGCACCGAAGATCGAGCGCCCCTCGCCGTCGAGCATCTCGATGCGCACCGTGTCGCCGAACGACATGAACGGCGTCACCGATTCGCCCTGCTCCAGCTTCTCCACCGTGCGCTTCTCCGCGAAGCACGATGCGCCCAGGCTGGTGTCCTGGTTGGCGATGGTGCCCGAGCCGACGATGGTGCCGGCGACCAGCGGCCGGGTCTTGGCCACGTGCGCGACCAGCTGCGAGAAGTCGAACTGCATGTCCACGCCCGCTTCCGGCGCGCCGAACCATTCGCCGTTGACGTGGGTGACCAGCGGCAGGTGCAGCTTGTTGCCGCGCCACGCGTCGCCCAGTTCGTCGGGGGTGACGAACACCGGGCTCAGCGCCGAGCGCGGCTTGGACTGCAGGAAGCCGAAGCCCTTGGCCAGCTCGCCGGGGATCAGGTTGCGCAGGCTGACGTCGTTGACCAGGCCCACCAGCTGGATATGCGCGGCGGCCTGGTCGGGCGTGACCGCCATCGGCACGTCGTCGGTGACCACCACGATCTCGGCCTCGAGGTCGATGCCGTAGCTTTCGTCGACGACCTTGACGTTGTCGCGCGGGCCGAGGAAGCCGGCGCTGGTGGCCTGGTACATCAGCGGGTCGGTGTAGAAGCTCTCCGGCACCTCGGCGCCGCGCGCCTTGCGCACGCGCTCGACGTGCGGCAGGTAGGCGCTGCCGTCGACGAACTCGTAGGCGCGCGGCAGCGGCGCGGCCAGAGCGGCGACGTCGAGGTCGAAGGCGCCGTCGGCGCTGCCGTCGTTGAGCGCGTCGGACAGCGCGACCAGGCGCGGCGCGACGTTCGACCAGTCCTCCAGCGCCTGCTGCAGGGTCGACGCAATGCCGGTGGCATGCACGGCCTGCGACAGGTCGCGCGAGACGACGACGAACGTGCCGTCGCGGCCGCCTTCCTTCAGGGAACCAAGTTTCATCGGGACTCCGCGGATCAGGTGTCTGGAAATCGTTTCAATTGTAACTTTTGCCGGCGCGCCTTTGTGGGAGCGGCCATGGTCGCGATTGGACCCGAATAGATCGCGGCCATGGCCGCTCCCACAGGGGTTCTCCACCGCCGCCAGGTCCGGCCGCGCTCAGTCGTCGCCCTGGAAGCCGCCCTTGCGCCAGGTCAGCACCAGCGTGTCGCGATGGCCACCGGCGTCGCCTTCGGGCTGGATCGGCGTGGATTCGTGGATCACGCGGGCGTCGTCGAGTAGCAGCAGCGACCACGGCTGCTCCAGCGTGAAGCGCTGGCCGTCCGGGCCCCGGGCGTCGAACACGCGCGTCTCGCCGCCGCGGATGCCGACGCGGTCGACCAGCAGCACGGCGACGAAGTCGACGCCGTCGCGGTGCGCGCCCTCGGGCGTCGGGCGGCCGATGCCGTCGGCGGTGTCGATGCGGAACTGGTGCGCCTCGAGGTACCAGGGCCGCGCGTCGTCCAGCCGCGAGACCTGCGCCGACAGCCCGCGCAGCAGGCCCTGCCATGCGTCGCTGCCGGCCACCGCGTCCTCGACCGGCGCGAACCAGCGGCGCAGCCCGCCGTGCAGCGCGTTGTAGTCCTTCGACTGCCAGTGCGCGCGGTGCGGTACGCGCTCAAGCGCATCGCCATCGGCCACGAAGCAGGCGTGGCGCCGGCGTCGGTAGCTGCCGCCGTCGAGCAGGTACTCGTCCCGCGGCAGGTCGCTCCAGCTGGCCTTCAGCGTCTCCAGGCCGGCCACCGGCACGCCGCACAGCGCGGCCACTGCGTCGGGAGCGAACACCGCGTAGCCATGCCCGCGCATTGCCGGCACCAGGGCGTCGGCCGGCGTAGACGGAGCGGGGAAGATGGCGACCATGGCGCAGCCTCACGCGGCGACGGGAACAGCCGCCGGCCAGCGCCCGCGGCCCGAAACGCGCAAGCCCGCGCGGGGCGGGCTTGCGGTGTCCTGCTGGTCCGGCAGCGCCTGCGCGATCGCGGCAATACCGGCGGATTTGGCAGCCCCGGAAGGATTCGAACCTCCGAATGCCTGAGTCAGAGTCAGGTGCCTTACCGCTTGGCGACGGGGCTATGGAGCGATTGTAACCCGGGAACGGCGCAGTGGCGCGCCGTTTCCGCGGGGCACCGGAGGCCCGCGCCGCGCTGGCGGGGCTTCCGGCGATGTTCTCCTTAACGCTTGGAGAACTGGGTGGCGCGGCGTGCCTTGTGCAGGCCGACCTTCTTGCGCTCGACCTCGCGCGCGTCGCGGGTCATGAAGCCCGCCTTGCGCAGCTCGCCCTTGAGCGACTCGTCGTACTCGACCAGCGCGCGGGCGATGCCCAGGCGGATCGCACCGGCCTGGCCGGTGGTGCCGCCGCCGGTGGTGGTGACGAAGATGTCGAACGACTCGGTGTTCTTGGTCAGCTCGAGCGGCTGGCGCACGATCATACGCGCGGTCTCGCGGCCGAAGAACTCGTCCAGCGGACGGGCATTGACGGTGATGTTGCCGGTACCGCGGCGCAGAAACACGCGGGCGGTGGAGGACTTGCGACGGCCGGTGCCGTAATTTTGGGAGATGGCCATGAGTTAGATATCCAGGACTTGCGGCTGCTGGGCGGCGTGCGGGTGCTCGGCACCCTTGTAGACCTTGAGCTTCTTGTACATTGCGCGGCCGAGCGGATTCTTCGGCAGCATGCCCTTGACCGCGATCTCGATGACGCGCTCCGGGTGGCGCTGCAGCGCCTGGCCGAGGGTTTCGCTCTTGAGGTTGCCGACGTAACCGGTGAACCGGTAGTACATCTTGTCGGCCAGCTTGTTGCCGGTGACGTGGATCTTCTCGGCGTTGATCACGACGATGTAGTCGCCGGTGTCGACGTGCGGGGTGTAGACCGGCTTGTGCTTGCCGCGCAGGCGGTGCGCGAGTTCGGCGCTGAGGCGGCCGAGGGTCTTGCCGGTGGCGTCGACGACGTACCAGTCGCGCTGGACGGTCTCGTTCTTGGCGGTGAAGGTCTTCATGGTGTGCTCATGGCGTTGATTGGTCGGGCGGATTCCGGCGCCGTTGGCGGCGGAACTTTGCCTCGCGTTTTGAAAGCGTGAAGCGCAAGAGGCGAAAT
The DNA here is from genome assembly GCF_039537065.1 of Luteimonas lutimaris. Lineage (NCBI taxonomy): Bacteria > Pseudomonadati > Pseudomonadota > Gammaproteobacteria > Lysobacterales > Lysobacteraceae > Luteimonas > Luteimonas lutimaris. Next base: position 81,514 of record NZ_BAAAZU010000030.1, read on the forward strand.
GATACCGGCCGCGCATGGCCGCCGCAAGCGGCCTGCTCCCCTCGCCGGGCCGGCGCTGGCGGACCGCCACGGCGGCGGCGAGAATGGCCGCTGCCCGGCGCGCCCCGTCGCCCGAATCCGCCCCCGAGTCCGCACATGGCCACCCCACGCCTCAAGCACCCCCTCGACCATGTCCTGGACCAGGCCCAGCGCGCGCTGGAAACGGTCTTCGGCAGCCCGCCCGCGGCCCGCGGCAACCCCGCCGGCGACACGCCGGAGGTGGCCCTGGACGCGGCCGAGCGCCGCCACGCTGCCGGGCTGATGCGGATCAACCACGTCGGCGAGGTCTGCGCCCAGGCCCTGTACGAGGGCCAGGCCGCCGTTGCCCGCGACCCCGCCACCCGCGACCACCTGCTGGAGGCGGCGCAGGAGGAAACCGACCATCTGGCCTGGTGCGCCGACCGCCTGCGCGAACTCGACAGCCGCCCCAGCCTGCTCAACCCGGTCTGGTACGCCGGCAGCTACGCCATCGGCGCGCTCGCCGGCCTGCGCGGCGACGGCTGGAACCTGGGTTTCGTGGTCGAGACCGAGCGCCAGGTCGAGGCCCACCTGGACGAACACCTGCAAACCCTGCCGGAAGCCGACCTGCGCAGCCGCGCCATCCTGACCACGATGAAGGCCGACGAGGCCCGCCACGCCGACAACGCCGAAGCCGCGGGGGCGCGGATCCTGCCACAGCCGATTCCCTCGGTGATGGCGGCGGCGTCGAAGCTGATGAAGACCGTCGCCTACCGGCTGTAGGGCGGGATTTCGCCAGTCCATCCGACGCCACTCGCCCGCGCAGGAGCGGCGCAGCCGCGGCCAGGCCACGCCGGCAACGTGGTCGCGGCTTCCGCCGCTCCTGCGGGATGGGGTTTGCGCAAGCCTCAACCTACGACACCAGCTTCAGCCCCACCACCCCCGCGATGATCAGCGCGATGCACGCCAGCCGCGCCGGCGAGGCGCTGTCGGAAAACAGTACGATGCCCAGCGTGGCCACGCCGACCGCGCCGATCCCGGTCCAGACCGCATACGCCGTGCCCACCGGGATCGTGCGCAGTGCGTGGGTCAGCAGCCACAGGCTGATCGCCGCGGCGATGACCGTCCCCGCGCTCGGCCATAGCCGGGTGAAGCCTTCGGTGTATTTCAGGCCGATCGCGAATCCGATCTCGAACACGCCGGCCAGCAGCAGGTAGATCCAGGCCATCACGGCCTCCTTCCAGTCGATGCGAAAAGAAAAACGGCCCGGAGCTTTCGCGCCGGACCGTCGTCGGTCTATGTCACTTCGGCGAATGTCCGCCGCGCGGGTCGTCCCGCCTGGATTTCGTGCCGCGCAGTCTGGCACCACGCGCCTGAAACGGATGTAACCCGCCCTACTCGACCAGGTTGCGCCCGTGGAACAACTCCTCGATCTCGCGCTTGAGCCGCGCCTCGATCTTCATCCGTTCCTTGAACGACAGGTTGCGGGCCTTTTCCTCGAACAGGTACTGGTCGAGGTCGAAGTCCTTCAGGTGCATCTTGGTGTGGAAGATGTTTTCCTGGTAGACGTTGACGTCGAACATCTCGTAGCGGGTCTTGATGTTCTTGGCCAGGAAGTCCTGGATCGAATTGATCTTGTGGTCGATGTAGTGCTTCTTGCCCTTGATGTCGCGGGTGAAGCCGCGCACGCGGTAGTCGGCGATCACGATGTCCGACTCGAAGCTCTCGATCAGGTAGTTGAGTGCCTTCAGCGGCGAGATCACGCCGCAGGTCGCCACGTCGATGTCGGCGCGGAAGGTCGCGATGCCGCCCTGCGGATGAGTTTCCGGATAGGTGTGGACGGTGATGTGGCTCTTGTCCAGGTGCGCGACCACCGCGTCGGAGATCACGCCCTTGGCATCGGCCTTGTCGACCACCGGCTGCTCCGAGATCAGGATCGTCACCGACGCACCCTGCGGGTCGTAGTCCTGGCGCGCGATGTTGAGGATGTTGGCGCCGATGATCTCGGCCACGTCGGTCAGGATCTGGGTGAGCCTGTCGGCGTTGTATTCCTCGTCGATGTATTCGATGTAGCGCTGGCGCTCGTCCGCGGACACGGCGTAGCACACGTCGTAGATATTGAAGCTCAGCGCCTTGGTGAGGTTGTTGAAACCCTGGAGCTTCAGGCGCGGCAGCGGCTTGACCACGGCGGTCATCCCTCTCGGATTCGATGGGCGAAAGGCGAATTATGCGCCCATCGGGTCCATGCCTAAAAGGGGCTGCGTTTGCCGGATGAACGGAGACCGCCTACTCTTGGTCATTCCCCCGTTGACGCCGCTCATGAATCCGACATCCGTGGCTCTCATCAATCCCTACTACCGAAGCAGCTCGAACCCACTGGTGCCCTCGCCGGCCACCATCGAGCGTCTGTTGGCCCACTGCCATCGCCGACGCTACCCGACGCGGACCGACGTGTTCCGCCCCGGCGACCCGGCCGGCACGCTGTACTACATCATCAGCGGCTCGGTCAGCATCATCACCGAGGAAGACGACGGCCGCGAGCTGGTGCTGGGCTATTTCGGCCCCGGCGAGTTCGTCGGCGAGATGGGCCTGTTCATCCAGTCCGACGTGCGCGAGGTGATCCTGCGCACGCGCGTGCAGTGCGAACTGGCCGAGATCAGCTACGAGCGGCTGTACCAGCTGTTCGAAGGCTCGCTGATCGGCGACGCGACGCAGATCGTGTATGCGATCGGCGCCCAGCTCTCGCGCCGGCTGCTGGACACCAGCCGCAAGGCCGGGCGCCTGGCGTTCCTGGACGTCACCGACCGCATCACCCGCACCCTGCACGACCTGACCCGCGAGCCGGAGGCGATGAGCCACCCCGACGGCACCCAGCTGCGGGTCTCGCGGCAGGAGCTGGCGCGGCTGGTGGGCTGTTCGCGCGAGATGGCCGGCCGGGTGCTGAAGAAGCTGCAGGCCGACGGCAAGCTGCACGCGCGCGGCAAGACCGTCGTGGTCTACGGCACGCGCTGACGGCTCGCGCGGGCGGTCCGGCACGATGTCGAGCCACTTCGCACCGCGCGGCCCGCTTCCCGACGCCGACCTGCGCAGCGCCTCGCTGGGCGATGCCGACGACGTGGCCGCCCTGCTCTGCGAGCTGGGCTATCCCTGCGAGGTCGCCGAGGCGGCAGAACGCATCGCCACCATCACCGACAACGACCACCAGGCGCTGGTGGTCGCGCGCTGCGACGGCCGCGTCTGCGGCCTGGTCGCACTGGATTTCATGTACTACCTGCCGCTGGGCACGACCACCTGCCGCATCACCGCGCTGGTGGTGACCTCCCAGGCCCAGGGCCGCGGACTGGGCCGGCAGCTGCTGCGCGACGCCGAGCGCCGCGCCCGTGCCGCCGGGGCGGCCCGGCTGGAGCTGAGCAGCGGCTCGCAGCGCACCGACGCGCACGCCTTCTACCGCGCCTGCGGCTATGGCGACGGCACGGTGCGCTTCATCAAGCGCCTCGGCGCGGCCTGAAGGGCCGGCGCGGGAACGGCGTCACGACCTAACCGGTTCCTAACCCTTCCCCGGCCAGCGTGGGCTAAAACTGCGCCATCACGGGCGCGTGGGGCAGGCGATGGACCTTCTTGGCGGCGACTTCATGCTGTTCGTCCTGATCGGCCTGTGCGCGCAGCTGGTCGATGGCGCGCTGGGCATGGCCTACGGCCTGGTGTCCTCGTCGATCCTGCTCGCGATGGGCCTGCCGCCGGCGGCGGTCAGTGCCAGCGTGCACACCGCCGAGGTCTTCACCACCGGCGTTTCCGGTGCGTCGCACGGCCTGCTCGGCAACGTCGATCGCAAGCTGATGGTGCGGCTGGCGATACCCGGCGTGATCGGCGGCGTGATCGGTGCCTACGTGCTCACGCAGCTGCCGGGCGATGCGATCAAGCCCTTCGTCTACGCCTACCTGCTGGTGCTGGCGGTGCTGATCCTGCTGCGCGCGATCGGCCGGCGGATCCCCCGCAACCAGGTCAGGCGCGTCGGCGTGCTCGGCTTCTTCGCCGGGCTGCTCGATGCGATCGGCGGCGGTGGCTGGGGCCCGATGGCGACATCGACCCTGCTGGCCAGGGGCGGCGAGGCGCGCACCAGCATCGGCACGGTCAGCGCGTCGGAGTTCGTGGTGACGCTGGCGATCTCGATCACCTTCCTGCTGACGGTCGGCATCAGCCACTGGCAGATCGTGCTGGGCCTGCTGGCCGGCGGCGTGATCGCGGCGCCGCTGGCGGCGATGCTGGTCAAGCACCTGCCCGAACGCGCGGTACTGGGCGCGGTCGGCAGCCTGATCCTGGCGATCAGCGTGTTCCAGATCTCGCACGCGCTGGCTTGAATCCGCCCGCTCAGCCTTCTTTGGCAGGCTCGCCGGCACGGCTGCGGCAGCCCCAGTTGAGGATCGGCGTGCCCGGCGGCAGCAGGCGGCGGAAGTCGTCCACCGCACCGGCCTTGGGGTTGACCACCACCGGCCGACTCGCGGCCTGCAGCAGCGGCAGGTCGGCGCGGCTGTCGCTGTAGGCGATCGCGATTTCGCCGTAGCCGGCGGCGTGGATCATCCGCATCTTGTTTGCCGCGTGGCAGTGCTGGTCGGTGACAAAGCCGCCGAGGAACGGCCTGCCCAGGCTACCGATCACCGGCAGGCCCTCGTGGGCGACGAAATCGAGGATCGCGCGCGCCAGTTCCGGCGGCGCGCCGGTAGCGACCAGCACCCGGTCGCCGTTGCCGCGGTGGCGGTGCAGCACCTTCAGCGCGGCCGGCAGCAGGCGCCTGCGGATGTCCGTGGTGTTGGCGGCCACGTAGCCGTCGATCAGCGCGTCCATCGCCGCGCGCCCGTGGGTGCCAAAGGTGGCAATCCACAGGAACCCGGAAATCCCGCGCCGGCGCGTCCGCAGCCACGCCACCATCGGCAGCAGCACCGGCGCGGCCAGCAGCGCGGCCAGCTTGCGCCACCAGTGGCGGCGGATCAGCCACAGCACCAGGTGGCTGCCCGAATCGCCGTCGTAGAGCGTGTGGTCGAAATCGAACACGACCAGCGGCCGGTACGGCACCGGGGTTTCCTGGAAATCGGTCACGGCGCCGCGCCCGTGCCGAAGAACAACTGCTGCAGCGCCGTGCCGGGATCCGTTTCGCGCATGAAGGCTTCACCGACGAGGAACGCATCGACACCGGCCGCGCGCATGCGCTGCACGTCGCCCGGCGCGAGGATGCCGCTTTCGGTGACCAGGCGGCGGTCGGCCGGCACCAATTCCTGCAGCGCCAGCGTGGTGTCGAGCGAGACCTCGAACGTGCGCAGGTTGCGGTTGTTGATGCCCAGCAGCGGCGCAGGCACCTGCAGCGCGCGCTCCAGTTCGGCCAGGTCGTGCACCTCGACCAGCACGTCCATGCCCAGCTCCAGCGCCTGTTCCGACAGCGCGGCCAGGTGGTCGTCGTCAAGCGCCGCGACGATCAGCAGGATGCAGTCGGCACCGAGCACGCGCGCCTCCGCCACCTGGTAGGGGTCGACGGTGAAATCCTTGCGCAGCACCGGCAGCGCGCAGGCCGCGCGCGCCTGACGCAGGTAATCGTCGGCACCCTGGAAGAAATCGACATCGGTCAGCACCGACAGGCAGGCCGCACCGCCGGCTTCGTAGCTGCGCGCGATCGCAGCCGGGTCGAAGTCGGCGCGGATCACGCCCTTCGACGGGCTGGCCTTCTTGACCTCGGCGATCACCGCGGGCGCGCCGACGGCGATCTTCGCCTCGATCGCGGCGGCAAAGCCGCGCACCGGCGGCGCGTCCGCCGCGCGCGCGGCCAGCTCGCGCAGCGGCGTGCGCGCGGCGCGTTCGGCGACTTCCTCCTGCTTGCGCTGCAGGATCTTCTGCAGCACGTCCGGGCGCGAGCCCTCGGATTGGATCATTGCGACGTGTCCTGGTCCTGCGGCAGCGGCATACCGGGCCGCCAGCCGGAGGCGCGCAGTGTATCGAGCAACGCGACGACTTTGGCGCGCGCGCCCAGTTCGTGCACCGGCAGCACCACCAGGTCGCCGTCGCACGCCCACTGCAGCGGGCGCCGCGCGGCCTCGACTTCATCGAGCCGGATCTCGATCGCGTCGTTGGCGATGCCGGCTTCGCCCAGCACCTCGCGCATGATCCGCGCGATGTCGCCGGACGCGCGCCCGCGCTCGTAGCCACCGATGTCCTTGAGCACCACCAGCTCGGGCGCGAAACCCGCGGCGGTGGCGGCGACTTCGCGCAGGGCGGCGTCCTCGCGATTGCCGGCGTGGCCCAGGATCAGCGCCAGCCGGCCGCCGCGCCGGTCGGCGCCGACGGCGCGCAGCAGGCCCTGCAGGCCGTCCGGGTTGTGCGCGTAGTCGACGTAAACGTCGAGCGTGCCGAAGCGCCAGTGCTGCAGGCGGCCGGGGTTGTCGTCGTGGTCGCTGCCGAAACGGGCCAGGGTTTCGGCGATGACCGGCGCCGGGAGCCCCAGCGCGCTGGCCGCCAGCGCGGCGCCGGCGGCGTTGGCGACGTTGTACCCGGCGCGGCCGCCGAGGGTGAGCGGCATGGCATCGATCGCGCCGAGGTCGTGTTCGACCGATCCTTGCGACAGCAGCAGGCGACCGTTGCGCACGCCGCAGGTGGCGCCGCCTTCCGCGCGGTGTGCGGCCGGCAACGGCGCGTCGAAGTCCTGCGTGAACCATCCGATCGGACACGCCTGCACCTCGGCCTGCCGGCGCAGTACGGCATCGTCGCCGTTCAACACCAGCAGCCCGTCGTCGCCGATCGCGCGCGCGACGGTGAGCTTGACCGCAGCGAGGTCGTCGAGATCGTGCACGCCGTATTCGCCAAAGTGGTCGGCGCTGACGTTGGTGACCACGGCGACATTGGCGTGGCACAGCGCCAGCCCGCGCCGCAGCATGCCGCCGCGCGCGGTTTCCAGCACCGCCGCCTGCGCCTGCCGCTGGCGCAGCGCGGTGCGCGCGCCGGTGGGGCCGGAATAGTCGCCCGACTCCAGTGCCTGGCCATCGACGAAGACACCGTCGGTGCAGCTGTGCGCGGTGTGCCAGCCCTGCGCGCGCGCCATCGCCGCCAGCAGGCGCACGGTCGTGGTCTTGCCGTTGGAGCCGGTGACCAGCGCGGTGGGGATCGCGTGCAGCGCTGGCCAGTCGATGCTGGCGGGATCCGGTAGCGCTTCGACGGGCCAGGTACGGCTGCCGGCGCCGGCGCCGATGGAGACTTCGTCGTCGTCGGGCAGGCACGGCAGGCCGTGGGCGGCGGCGGCAGCCTGCAGCGCGACGAGCGCGGGACTTGCCTCCGCCGCCGCCAGCGCGCGCAACGTGCGCAGCGCCGAATCGGTGTCCCAGACGGCCGCGTGGCCAGGCGCATGCAGCCGCGCGCTGAAGCCATCCCTTGCCGTGAAGCCCTCCCCTTCAAGGGGAGGGTTTGGGTGGGGATGGTGGTCCCCACGGACGGACGCTGGCTGGACACCCCCCTGGCCGGCGGGAACCCCATCCCCACACCGGCCCTCCCCTTGAAGGGGAGGGGGAAGAGCGGACCCGACGCTGCCTGATTCTCCGGCGGCAGGCAGCAGCGCCGACCACCACGCCCACTCGTTGACCTCGGTCGCGGCGTACAGGCAGTCCAACGGCGCGGTGAAGGCGAGCGACACGCCGCTGCGATGCCGGCGGGCGACGATCTCGCCGTCCGACCAGCCCAATGCCCTGCGCGCGGCGGCGATGTTGTCGCGCCAGCGCACCAGCGTCGCGTCGTCGAACGCCAGGCCCGGTGCCGCCTCCAGCGCCGCGCCCGTGCCGGCGAAGTAGACATTGCAGCCGGTCAGCCGGCGCGAGTCCTCGTACGGTTCGGCCGCGGGATCGAACGTCGTCATCCCCGGCCCCTAGTCGCTTTCCTCGCGCTCGAACACCAGCCCGCGCTCCTCGCGGACCACGCCACCCATCGCTGCGACCGCGCGCTCGTCCAGCGTCTGTTCCAGCGACGGCAGCTCGGCCTTCGCCACGGGCTTGGGCATCTCGCCGTCCGGCGTGAACTTGATGATCTGCTTCCAGGAGCGGGTGAGCGCGTCGGCAAACACCAGGATCAGGTCGCCCGGCTGGCCCATGCGCAGTGCCGCGTCCACGGCTTGCTGCTCGTCGGGGATGATCGAGATCGCATCGTCCGGCACGCCCAGTCCCTTCAGTGCATCGGAGATGATCCGTGGCACCTCGTCGCCGTCGCGGCCGCGCAGGGCGTCGTCGCGGCGGGCGATGTAATGGTCGAACTTGCCGGCGACCGCCTGCGCGATCGCATGCAGGTCCTCGTCGCGGCGGTCGCCGGGGCCGGCCAGCACCACGATGCGGCGGCCGGTGGCGTCGAGCCGCTGCGCGAGGTCGGCCATCATCCCGACCGCGTGCGCGTTGTGGCCGTAGTCCATCAGCACCTTGAACGGGTGCTCGGAGAACACGTTCATCCGTCCCGGGGCCTGGAAGAACGTGGTGTCGAACGTGCGCAGTCCCTGGCGGATCGCGTCGAGCTTGATCCCCAGCGAATACGCCATCGCCGCGGCGAACATCGCGTTCTGTACGTTGTGCAGCGCGCGCCCTTCCAGCGTCGCCGGGACGAGGTGGGTCCACATCAGCGGGATGTGGCTGCCCTTGTCGTAGAGCGTGATCATGTGGCCGTTGACGCCGGCCTCCAGCGCGCAGGCGCGGCCGCCGGCGCGGATGTGCTCGCGCACCAGCGAGTGCGAGGGGTTCATGGTCACGTAGCAGATGGTCTTGGCGTCCGTGTAGCCGGACATCCGCAGCACGTTGGGGTCGTCGGCATTGAGCACCGCGCACTCGCGCGCGACCTCGACCACCACGCGCTTGATCTCGGCCAGCTGCTCGAGCGTGTCGATGCCCTTGAGGCCCAGGTGGTCGGAGGCGACGTTGAGCACCGCGCCGACGTCGACATGGCGCACGCCCATGCCGGCGCGCAGCAGGCCGCCGCGCGCGGTTTCCAGCACCGCCATGTCGACCTGCGGATCGGACAGCACCATCCGCGCCGACACCGGCCCGGTCATGTCGCCCTCCACCGTGCGCTGGCCGTCGATGTAGACGCCGTCGGTGGTCGTCAGGCCAGGCGTGTAGCCGGCCATCTTGGTGACGTGCGCGAGCATGCGCGCGGTGGTGGTCTTGCCGTTGGTGCCGGTGACCGCGGCAATCGGCACCCGCGCCGGCGTGCCCGGCGGGAACAGCATCTCGATCACCGGGCCGGCGGCGTCGCGCGGCGTGCCTTCGCTGGGCGCGACGTGCATGCGGAAGCCGGGCGCGGCGTTGACCTCGCAGATCGCGCCGCCGATCGACTTGTAGCTCTCGGCGATGTTGGGGGTGATGAAGTCCACGCCGCCCACGTCCAGCCCGATCGCGCGCACCGCGCGCACCGCCATGTCGCGGTTGTCGGGGTGGATGATGTCGGTGACATCGGTGGCGGTGCCGCCGGTGGACAGGTTGGCGGTGGAGCGCAGGGGCACGACCTCACCGTCCTTCGGCACCGAATCGGCAGCGTGGCCAACGCGCTCCATCATCAGCTGCGCCTGCGCGTCGAGCTCCAGCCGCGTCAGCACTTTTTCGTGGCCGACGCCGCGGCGCGGGTCCTGGTTCACGATCTCCACCAGTTCGGCGATCGTGTGCGTGCCGTCGCCGACCACGTGGCCGGGCGTGCGTTTGGTCGCCGCGATCAGCTCGCCGTTGATCACCAGCAGGCGATGGTCGTCACCCGGCTGGAAGGTCTCGACGATCACCGAGCGCGAATGCTCACGCGCGGCGTTGAAGGCCTCGCGGATCTCGTCGTCGCCGCTGATGTCGATGGTGATGCCGCGGCCATGGTTGCCGTTGTACGGCTTGAGTACCACCGGGCCGCCGAGCCGGCGCGCGGCCTTGAGCGCGTCGGTCTGGCTGGTCACCAGCAACTGCCGCGGCACCGGCAGGCCGAGCGAGGCGAGGATCTTGTTGGTCTCCTCCTTGTCGCCAGCCAGCTCCACCGCGATGTGCGGCGTCTTGCCGGTCACCGTGGCCTGGATGCGCTGCTGGTACCTGCCATGGCCGAACTGCACCAGCGACTGCTGGTTCAGGCGCAGCCACGGGATGTCGCGCTCCTCGGCGGCGCGCACCAGCGAGGCGGTCGACGGCCCCAGCGCGCGGCGCTGCGCGTAGCGGATGAAGTCGTCGCGCGCGGTTTCCCAGTCCCAGCCTTCGGGCAGGCTGCCGGGCGTGCGCAGGTCCCCGGGCAGCAGCGAGTTGAGCAGGCGCAGCGCAAGTTCGCCGGCGCCGATGCCGATTTCCTTCTGCTCGTATTCGTAGACCACCGTGTACACGCCCGGCCGGTCCTCGGACACGCTGCGGGTCTTGCCGAAGGTGACGTCCTCGCCGGCGGCGTTCTGCAGCTCGATCGCTACGTGCTCGAGCACGTGGCCCAGCCAGGTGCCCTCGCCCTCGCGCATGCGGCGGACGAAGCCGCCCGGTTCGCGGTACGAGCAGCCGTGCTCGGACAGGCCCGGCAGCGCCTCGATCAGGGCGTCGACGAAGGCCGGCCCGAGTTTCGCCGTCGGCCACTGCTCCAGCGCACCCAGGTCGAGCTCGAGCCGGATGACGGGGAAATGCGCGTACAGCGACGGGCCGACATAGACGGAACGATTCAGGACACGCATCGGCACTCCCCCTCTTGTCTTCAGTTCTTGTCGTCCACCAATGTACCCGGCGAGGCGCAGCGCGTGTTCAAGTCGAACGTCGCGCCGGCGACCAGGATGTGGACCTTCAGGCCCAGCAGGCACACCGGCTGGTTCTGGCCGACATCGGCCATCGAGGAAAACTGCAGGTCGCCGGCGTCGACCACGGTCAGCGCGCCGCTGCCCTCCACTTCCAGCACGTTGTCCGGGCGGATGAACGCGGCGGTGTCCTCGTCCAGGCCGATGCCGACCACGAACGGGTTGAAGGCCAGCGCCGCGACCAGGCGGCCGAGGCGGTCGCGCTGGCGGAAGTGCTGGTCAATGATGAAACGGTTGGTCAGGCCCAGCCCGGGCGCCAGGCGCACGCTGCCGGCGCGCGGCGACGAGCCTTCCTTGCCGAACGCGATCATGTGGTCGCTGAGGATGCTGGCGCCGGCGCTGGTACCGCCCACGTGCACGCCGCGCGCGTTGCGTTCGCGGATCAGCTTCGCCGCCGGGGTGCCGCCAATGATGGTGGAGATGCGCAGCTGGTTGCCGCCGGTGAAGAAGATGCCGGTAGCGGTTTCGAGCTGGCGCAGGTAGTCGTCGCGTTCGCCGTCCTCGCGGCTGGCGAAGCCGATCGAGCGCGCGCGGCCGGCCTCGAGCCGGTCGAACAGTTCCTCGTAGCGCTGGCCGGTGTCCGGCAGCTTGCTGGCCGTGGGAATGATGGCGATGTCGGCATCGCGCCCGCCGCACAGCTGCACGAAGCGCTTGAGGATGCGGCGCCGCATCTCCTTGTCCTCAGCCCCGCCGATCGGGACGATCCAGCCACGTTCTTCGCCCTCGGCGACCCTGCTTGGACACATTGCGGTGCTGGCTCCTCGTGCCGCACTCCAGGCGGCCTGCTTGCAGATGGAAGCCGCGGCATCGCGCGCCGCGGCGGATCAGGTGGCCAAAATAGCACCATTTGCGGAAACGCCCCCTATCCGGACAGCGCCCGATCGCCGGCCCCTCACCCGTAGGAGCGGCGGAAGCCGCGAGCTTTTGA
>NZ_BAAAZU010000030.1:93312-128429 GCF_039537065.1 Luteimonas lutimaris
GCTGGAGGCCGTCCGAAAAGCTCGCGGCTTCCGCCGCTCCCGCAGCGCACCCGGAATCAGCACGCAGTGGCCAGGCGCTGCGTGGTCCCGACAAATTCGCGCAGCTTCGCCATCGCCGCGCCGGACGCGATCGCCTCGCGTGCCCGCTCGATGCCGCCGGCCACAGACTCGGCCACGCCGGCCACGTACAGCGCCGCGCCGGCGTTGAACGCGACGATCTCCAGCGGCAGCCCAGGCCGGTTGCCGAGTGCGTCGAGCAGCATCGCCTTCGATTCGGCCGGATCGGCCACGCGCAGGTTGCGACTGGCGGCCATGGCGATCCCGAAATCCTCGGGATGCAGCTCGTACTCGCGCACCACGCCGTCGCGCAGCTCGCCCACCAGCGTGGCCGCGCCCAGCGACAGCTCATCCATCCCGTCGCGCCCCCACACCACCAGCGCGCGCTGCGCGCCGAGTTCCCGCAGCACGCGCACCTGGATGCCAACCAGGTCCGGGTGGAACACGCCCATCAGGATGTTCGGCGCGCCCGCGGGATTGGTCAGCGGGCCGAGGATGTTGAACAGCGTGCGCACGCCCATCTCGCGGCGCACGGGCGCGACTACCTTCATCGCCGGATGATGGATCGGCGCGAACATGAAGCCGATGCCGCAGGCGTCCAGGCACTGGCCGACCTGGGCCGGCTGCAGCTCGATCGCCGCGCCCAGCGCCTCGAGCGCGTCGGCGCTGCCCGACTTCGACGACACGCTGCGGTTGCCGTGCTTGGCCACCCGCGCACCGGCCGCGGCGACCACGAAGATCGAGGCGGTGGAGATGTTGAACGTGTGCGCGCCATCGCCGCCGGTGCCGACGATGTCGACCAGGTGCGTCCTGTCTTCGACGGGTACCGGCAGCGCGAATTCGCGCAGCACCTTGGCCGCGCCGGCGATCTCGTCGATGGTTTCCTTCTTCACCCGCAGGCCGGCGAAGATCGCCGCAGTCATCACCGGCGACACCTCGCCGCGCATGACCTGGCGCATCAGATCGACCATTTCGTCGTGGAAGATTTCGCGGTGTTCGATGGTGCGCTGGAGGGCTTCTTGGGGGGTGATGGGCATGGTTCGGGATTGGGGCTGAGGGTTGGGGGCCAGGGATTGGCGAATCGGGACTCGGGACTCGGGAAGCGTCATCGCTCTTGATCGTCATTTCCTGATGGAGACAGCACCTGCCTCACCGCTCCAGGAAATTCTTCAGCAGCGCATGGCCGTGGTCGGTCAGGATCGATTCGGGATGGAACTGCACGCCTTCCACCGGGTGTTCGCGGTGGCGCAGGCCCATGATCTCCTCCATCGAGCCGTCCTCGTGCTCGGTCCACGCCGTCACTTCAAGGCAATCGGGCAGCGACTCCTGCTCGACCACCAGCGAGTGGTAGCGCGTGGCCTCGTAGCCATCGGGCAGGCCGGCGAACACGCCCCTGCCCTCGTGGCGGATGGGCGAGGTCTTGCCGTGCATGATCCTTCCGGCGCGCACCACGCGGCCGCCGTAGGCCTGGCCGATGGCCTGGTGACCGAGGCACACGCCGAGGATCGGCACGCGCGCGCCGAGGCGCTCGATCACGGCCAGCGACACGCCCGCCTCGTTCGGCGTGCACGGCCCCGGCGAAATCACGATCCGCGCCGGCGCCAGCTTCTCGATCGCGTCCACGTCGAGCGCGTCGTTGCGCTCCACCCGCACCTCTGCGCCCAGCGCCTGCAGGTACTGCACGAGGTTGAAGGTGAAGCTGTCGTAGTTGTCGATCATCAACAGCATGTCGGCCTCCCGGCCAGGTTGTCGCCGCCTGCGCGCGCCGGCGGGCGAGCATGCAATCGCGCGCCATCCTGACCTGGATCAGGGCGGGCGCAGACAGACGGTCGCAGGCTGGACATTCCACCCTCCACCGGGAGACCGCCATGACCGACCCAGCCACCGCCTCCGCCACGCCCGCCTATACCCCGCACCCCTTCGACGCCCGCGGCATCGCGCGGCGCTTCCGCCACTCGGCGATCTTCGGCGCGCTGGGCGCGCTGGAGCCCGGCGAGGCGATGCGCTTCGTCAACGACCACGACCCGCTGCCGCTGCTCGACCAGCTGCGCAACCGCTTCGGCGACCACATCGAAATCGTCTACCGCCAGCGCGAACCGGGCGCGATCGTCATCGACTTCGTGATCAAGGCCTGAGCCATGGGCTTTCCGGCGTTCTTCGACGAGGCGCCGGTCCTGCGCCTGCGCGACCGCCTGTCCGAGCTGCTGGGCGCCACGCCCGATGGCGTCATTGCGTACCGCTACGCCGACGCGGTGCGCCTGGCCGGGCACTCCTGCCCCACTGTGGCCGGCGCGTGGCTGTGCGCGCGTGCCGGCCTGCGTGCGTTGTACGGCGACGACCTGCCCGAACGCGGCGGCGTGGCGGTCGCCATGCCCGAAGCCGAGGATGCGGGCGTGGCCGGCGTCATCGGCCAGGTGTTGACCCTGGTCACCGGCGCCGCCGGTGTCGGCGGTTTCAAGGGCCTGGGCGGGCGGCACGCGCGCAACGACCTGCTGCGCTACGGCGCCGCGGACGCCACGTCCCTGCGCCTGCATCGGCTCGACAGCGGGGAAACCGTCGAAGTCGCGCTGGACACGTCGACGGTCCCGGCCGAGCCGGCCCAGCGCGTGCTGCTCGGACTGGTGATGCGGGGCGATGCGGACGCGGCACAGCGGCGCGAGTTCGGCCGCGTGTGGCAGGACCGCGTCCGCCGCCTGCTGCTCGACCACGCCGACGATCCGGCCGTGGTCCGCGTCCGGCGCATCGGCTGAACCGCCGGGCCAGCGCGGCGCGCTCACAGGCCACCCGCCGCGCGGGCCACGGCGCGGAACAGCGCGCGGCCCTTGTTCATCGTCTCCTCCCACTCCCTGTCCGGGTCGGAGTCGTGGACGATGCCGGCGCCGGCCTGCACGTGCAGGCGGCCGTCCTGGATCACCGCGGTGCGGATGGCGATCGCCATGTCGGCGTCGCCGTGCCAGCCCAGGTAACCGACCGCGCCGGAGTACACGTTGCGCTTGACCGGTTCGAGTTCGCGGATGATCTCCAGCGCGCGGATCTTGGGCGCGCCGCTCACCGTGCCGGCGGGGAACGCGGCGCGCAGCACGTCGACGTAGCCCAGCCCCGCGCGCAGGGTGCCGGTGACTTCGCTCACGATGTGCATGACGTGGCTGTAGCGTTCCACCACGAACTGCTCGCCGACCCGCACGCTGCCGGGCTCGGCGACGCGGCCGACGTCGTTGCGGCCCAGGTCGATCAGCATCAGGTGCTCGGCGCGCTCCTTGGGGTCGGCCAGCAGCTCCGCTTCCAGCGCGGCGTCCTCTTCCGGCGTTTTCCCGCGCGGGCGGGTGCCCGCCAGCGGCCGCACGGTGACGGTTCCGCGCCCAGCCTCGTCGTACTGCAGGCGCGCGAGGATCTCCGGCGACGCGCCCACCACCTGGGTGTCGCCGACGTCGAGGAAGTACATGTACGGCGACGGGTTGAGCGCGCGCAGCGCCCGGTACACGTCCACCGGGCGCGCGTGGAACGGCACGCTCAGTCGCTGCGACGGCACCACCTGGAACACGTCGCCGGCGCGGATGTATTCCTTGCAGGTTTCCACCGCGGCGATGAAGCCCTCGCGGGTGAAGCCGGACTCGAAGTCGGCTTCGTCCAGCGCCGCCGGCTGCAGCGTTTCCGGGTAGCCGGCGCCGCCGTGGCGCAGGCGGTGGCTGAGTTCGTCCAGCCGCCGGTTGGCGCGCGCCATCGCCTGCGGCTGGCGCGGATCGGTATGGACGATGAGGTACAGCCGACCCTTGAGGTTGTCGAACACCGCGACCTCCTCGCTGAGCATCAGCAGGATGTCGGGCGTGCCCAGTTCGTCGCGCGCGTGGCCGCCCGCGAAGCGCGGCTCGATGTAGCCGATGGCCTCGAAGCCGAACCAGCCCACCAGCCCGCCGGTGAAGCCCGGCAGGCCTTCGATCTTCGGCACCGAGTACGCCGCGCGCAGGCGCTCGACCTCGCCCAGCGGATCGGCCACCTCGCGGGTCTCGATGACTTCACCGTATTCGCTGACGGTCAGGGTGTGGCCGTGGAAGGCATGCACGCGCCGCGCGGGCAGGCCGATGATGGAGTAGCGGCCGAAACGTTCGCCGCCCTCGACCGATTCGAACAGATAGGTGTGCGGCCCGTCGGCCAGCTTGAGGTAGACCGACAGCGGCGTGTCGAGGTCGGACAGCACCTCGCGCACGACCGGCACGAGGGTGTGGGCGGATTCAGGCGGTTGCGGGGACTGCGATGGTTGCGATGCGGGCGTGGTCACGCGGCGTTTCCTCGACGGACGGGTGGGCGGGGTCGACGGCGGCTGCAAGCCACCATCGCCAACCCAGGTCGGCGGAAACGCGGTGCGGGTTTGCCCGGATGTCCATGGGCGCCAACTGTAGCGGCTTTGCGGCGGTTGCGCGATGCCCTGCCCTGCGCGCGTGCAGCGGCTACGGTGAACCCAGCAGCGGGCAGCCGGCCGGCAGGTGCATCCGCACGCGCCCGGGCACGCATGCGATCCGGAAGCGGGTGGACTCGACCGGCTCGCCGTCGAGATTGAGCACCAGCGGCGCGTCGGCCTCGATCTCCAGCCACGGCAGGCGCGCGCGTACCGCGGCCTGGTCGAGCGCGGCCTCGCGACCCTCCTTGAGCAGGGTCGCCAGGGTGCCGCCGACTGCGCCGGAAAGCTCCGGCACCACGGTCACGTCGAGCAGGCCGTCGTCGACCAGCGCGTCCGGGCACAGCGCCTGCCCGCCGCCGGCCTGGCGGCCGTTACCGATGCCCAGGGCGATGAAGTTGCCCGCCCAGGAAAAACCGGGCCCGCGCATCCGCGCGGCAATCGTTTCGATCCGCCCCATCTTGGCCATGCCGGTGACCAGGTAGGCGAGCCCGCCAAGCAGCTTCTTCAGCCCGTCATGGGTTTCCACCGTCACCTGCGTGCCGAAGCCGCCGCTGGCGAGGTTGGCTGCCCAGTGCGCAACGCCGTCGGCGTCGAGCCGCAGCAGGTCGACGGCGCGCGGGGCCGCGTCGCGGACGAGTTCGAGTGCGGCCAGCGCATCGTCGGGAATGCCCGCCGCGCTGGCGAAATCATTGGCCGTGCCCAGCGGCAACAGGCCCAGAGAGGGCAGCGCGTCGGCATTGCCGTCGCGGTGCGCCAGCGCCGACGCCACTTCCCTGAGGCTGCCGTCGCCGCCACCGGCCACCACGTGCGTGGCGCCCTGCTCCAGTGCCTCGGCGACGTAGCGTTCGGCATCGCCCTCCTCCCAGGTCACCCGCACTTCCAGCGCGATGTCCTGCGAACGCAGGGCCTGGACCGCGTCGCGCACGGCGTCGTCGCCGGCGGACTTGCCATTGAGGATGAGGTACCAGCGCGGTCGGGACATGGGCATGCAGGCGTCGGAAGGTCGTCCACGCTAGCAACCGGGCATCGACGATGCGTGAACCGGCACGGCCCGGACGGTCACGCCCCTGTCATCGGCCGCGTCCAGCATGGAAGGCCATGGCAGGGACGACGGGCGGAGGCGGGATTGCCTCCATTCTTCCCAGGGGCCGGCACGCCATCACGGGTGCCGGTTCTTTTTCGCTCAGCGCACCGAGGCGACGGCCGCGCGCATCTCTTCCACCACCTGCCGGTAATCGGCATGGCCGAAAATCGCAGACCCGGCGACGAAGGTGTCCGCGCCCGCCTCGGCGATCCGCGCGATGTTGTCGGGCTTGACCCCGCCGTCGACCTCCAGCCGGATCGCCTTGCCGCTGGCGTCGATGCGCTCGCGCACGCGTTCGATCTTGCGCAGCGTCGAGTCGATGAAGCTCTGCCCGCCGAATCCGGGATTGACCGACATCAGCAGCACCAGGTCGAGGTCCTCGAGCACGTAGTCGAGCACGTCCAGCGCCGTGGCCGGGTTGAGCACCAGGCCGGCGCGGCAGCCTTCGGCCTTGATCAGCTGGATCGTGCGGTGCACGTGGCGGCTGGCCTCGGGGTGAAAGCTGATGTCGGTGGCGCCGGCCGCGGCGAAGTCCGGGATGATGCGGTCGACCGGCTCGACCATCAGGTGCACGTCGATCGGCGCGGTCACGCCATGCCTGCGCAGCGCCTGGCAGACCATCGGGCCAATGGTGAGGTTGGGCACGTAGTGGTTGTCCATCACGTCGAAGTGCACCCAGTCGGCGCCGGCCGCGAGCACGTTGTCGACCTCCTCGCCGAGGCGGGCGAAGTCGGCGGACAGGATGGACGGGGCGATGACGGTGGGCTGCATGCGGGTTTCTCGTACTGGATTCGCCGGGCGTGCGGCGGTGTGGACGGCCATGGCCGCGATGGGCGGCTACCTGCGCTTGCGCAGCGTCTTGATGTGGTCGTAGGCGGCGTTGATCTCGCGTGCCCTGGCATCGGCCTGGCGACGCAGTTCGTCGGCGGCGCCGGCCAGCTTGTCGGGGTGGTACTGGGTGATCAGACGGCGGTAGGCCAGGTCGACCTCGGCGTCGCTGGCTTCGTCGGTCAGGCCGAGCACGCGCCAGGGATTCTCGCGCGGACCGCGGAACCAGTCGGTGTCAAAGGCGTGGCCGATCAACAGGCCGATCAGCGCACCTACCAGCGGGTTTGGCCGGAACAGGGCCGCGCCGGCGATGAGGCCGAGCAATTTTCCGTACCAGCGTTTCATGGGCGGATTCTAGGCCATGCAGGTAACGCGTGACGCACCCCTCCATAAGCCCCGCTGTTTTTGAAACCCTCCCCTTCACCGTGCACGGCTACAATGCCCGCCCGTAGGCTGCAACTCCCAATGATGGCAACGACCCTGCTCGAGGCCGATCTTCCCGGCCTCCACCTGCGCCACCGCGGCAAGGTCCGCGACGTGTTCGACCTGCCCGGCGACGAAAGCGAGCCGAAGCTGCTGATGGTCGCCAGCGACCGCATCAGCGCCTTCGACGTGGTGCTGCCCGACCCGGTTCCGGGCAAGGGCGAAATGCTGTGCCAGATCAGCAACTTCTGGTTCGGCAAGACCGAGCACATCGTGCGCAACCACCTCACCGGCATCGAGGTCGCCCCGGTGCTGCCTGCCGGCGTCGATGCCGCCCTGTACGAGCGGCGCTCGGTGGTGACGCGCCGGCTCAAGCCGGTGCCGGTGGAGGCGATCGCGCGCGGCTACCTGATCGGCAGCGGCTGGAAGGACTATCAGCGCACCGGCCGGGTCAGCGGCATCACCCTGCCCGACGGCCTGCGCCAGGCGCAGCAGTTGCCGCAGCCGGTGTTCACACCGTCGACCAAGGCCGCCGTCGGCGACCATGACGAGAACATCGATTTCGACACCATGGTGCGCGGCATCGGCGCGGAACTGGCCGAGCAGGTACGCGACGCGACGCTGCGGCTGTATGCGTTCGCCGCCGCCTACGCCGCCGAACGCGGGATCATCCTGGCCGACACCAAATTCGAATTCGGTACCGACGCCGACGGCCGCCTGTACGTGATGGACGAGATGCTCACGCCCGACTCCTCGCGCTACTGGCCGGCCGACGAATACGAAGTCGGCACCAGCCCGCCGAGCTACGACAAGCAGTTCGTGCGCGACTACCTGGAAACGCTCGACTGGGACAAGACCGCGCCCGGTCCGCGCCTGCCGGCCGAGGTCATCGAACGCACGCGCGCGAAGTACGCCGAGGCGCTGCACAAGCTGGCGGGGATCTCGTAGCCCGGGGTTACGCCCTCCGACGGCGGCAACTGCGTCACCGACCATGCTTTCGCGGGAGCCCTCCGGCCGCAGGCGCGCTATGCTTGCCGCAGCCCTCCCGGAGCTTCGCCATGAACGCGCAGTCCGAACCGATGCAGCGCCCCATCGACCGCTGGTTCGCCAGCTATTCCGGCGACCACCGCAACGACGCCAACCAGTGGATCCACGTGTTCGCCGTGCCGGCGATCCTGTGGAGCGTGATCGCGCTGCTGTGGTGCATCCCGGTGCCGATCACCTGGTTCAAGGCCGGGCTGTGGGCGGCGCTGGCGATGTTCGCGGCGTGGATGTTCTACTGGCGCGCCTCGCGCCCGCTGGGGCTGGGAATGCTGGCGGTGTTCGTTGCCATGGCCTGGTTCACGCGCTGGATTCACGACACCTACGGCGTGTGGAACCTGCTGTACGCAGCCATCGCCGTGTTCGTGGTGGCGTGGATCGCGCAGTTCGTCGGCCACAGCAAGCTGTTCGAAGGTCGCAAGCCGAGCTTCTTCACCGACCTGCGCTACCTGCTGATCGGGCCGGCCTGGGTGCTGGCCAAGGCGTACCGCAAGTTCGGGTGGAAGTACTAGTCCACGCCCGACCGGCCTGCGGACCGGCCTAGCCGGCGCCGAACATGCCCGCAGCGGGTTCGAACGCACGCGGCGCATAGCCGAAGTCGCACCGCGCCGGCTCCGCGTCGAACACCAGGTCTTCGCGCATGCGCGCCAGCGCGGCATCGCCGAAGTCGCGCGCGACGCCGCCGGCGTGCGCCAGCACCAGCAGCGCGCGGAACGCGGCCGGCGGCAGCAGGTGCAGCGTGGCAGGCGGCTGCAGCGTCGCCAGCACGCGCGCGACCATGTCGCGGTAGGCGAGCGTCTCGCCGCCGGGCAGCGCGTAGGTCCGGCCGTGCGTCGCCACGACATCGAGCACGGCGAACGCGGCCAGCGCCAGGTCGTCGACGTGCACCGGCTGACGCAGGCCACAGGCATCGGCGGGCAAAGCGAAGCGGTGCCAGCGCCGGGCCAGCGCCGCGATGCGGGTCAGCGTGCGGTCGCCGCCGGCGCCGTAGACCAGGGTCGGGCGCAGCAGGGTGGCCGCGGCGGCGCGGCCGGCCGCCGTCGACAGCACCTGCGCCTCGCCTTCGCGCAGGCGCGTGGCAACGTCGCGCTCGCCGGCATCGGCCGAGTCCTGCTTGACCTCGGCGCTGGTCGAACCGAACGCGACCACGCGCGGCGATTCGACCGCCGACCGCGCGTACCAGCGCGCGAAGTGGTCGAGCGGCCCGCAGCTGACGATGGCGTCGACGCGCGGTGGCAGGCCCTCGATGCACTCGAGGTCTCCGCGCAGCCAGCGCAGGCCCGGCGCCTCCGGCTGTTCGCGGCGCGACACTGCCAGCACCTGCCAGCCGCGCCGGCGCAGGCGCGACAGCAGCGGCCTGCCCATCTGGCCGCTGCCGCCGAAGACGAGCGCCAGGCGCATTTCAGTCGCCGGCGGGCTGCGGCTTGAGCACGACGCGCAGCCAGGCATAGCCGGCCAGCGCCGAGACCGTCGAGGCCGCGAGCACGCCGATCACGCTTTCGGTGAAGCGCAGCTCGTCGCCCGCGAAACCCAGCGACGCGATGAACAGGCTCATCGTGAAGCCGATGCCGCACAGCATGCCCAGCCCCAGCATCGCCTTGAAATCCATGCCGCGCGGGAAGCGCGCGAAACCGGCAACGCGCATCAGCACGGCTGCCGACACGATGCCGATCGGCTTGCCCAGCACCAGGCCCAGCGCGATACCCAGCGGCAGCGGCGTCAGCAGGTCCTTCATGCCCAAGCCCCCAACCACCAGCCCGGCGTTGACGAACGCAAACAGCGGCAGCACGCCGTAGGCCACCCAGGGATGCAGCGCATGTTCAAGCGTCTCCACGGGCGAATGCTCGGTGGCATCGTCGAGCTCGTTGCGACGGTTCACGTGCGGAATCATCAGGCCGGTCACGACGCCGGCCAGGGTCGCATGCACACCGGACTTGAGTACGCATACCCACAACACGACGCCGAGCAGCAGATAGGGGGTCAACGCGGTGACCCCGCGCCAGTTGAGGAGCGCCATTGCCACAATCGCCGCCCCCGCCCAGCCCAACGCGGTGTACGACATCCCGTAGGTATAGAACACCGCGATGATCACGATCGCGATCAGGTCGTCGACCACCGCGATCGTCGACAGCAGCAGCTTCATACCCAGTGGCACCCGGCTCCCCAGCAGGGCGAGCACACCCAGTGCGAAAGCGATGTCCGTGGCAGTCGGGGTGGCCCAGCCGCGCAGCGCGACGGCGTCGCCATGGTTGAACCACCAGTAGATGGTCGCCGGTACGGCCACGCCAGCCGCCGCGCACACCAGGGGCAGCATCAGCTGGTCGCGGCTCGAAAGCTGCCCGCTCAGGGTCTCGCGCTTGATCTCAAGCGCCACCAGCAGGAAAAACATTGCCATCAGGCCGTCGTTGATCCACAGCAACAGTGGCTTGTCGATCCTGAGCGCGCCGATGCGCAGCTCCACCGGCACATCTCGGAACGCCTGGTACAGGTCGTTCACCGGCGTATTCGCACAAACCAGCGCTACCAAGGCAGCGGCAATCAGGAGGATGCCGCTGGCTGCCTCCAGCTTGAAAAAATCCGCAAACAACTGCGCCGCACCGGCGCGGAACTTCCCGATCTGCATTCAAATCAGCCTGTCTGGATCAGGAACAATTCGAACACGACCCAGGCCACGAACGCCACCAGCAGGACACCGCCTTCGGTCCGGCTCACGCGCAGGTCACCGCGCAGCATCGGGTACAGCATGACCGCGAACACCAGCGCCGCCGGCAGCTCGAAGCGCACGAACGAGGCCGGCACCGGCACCTCGCGTACCACCGCCATGCCGCCGAGGATGACCAGCAGGTTGAACACGCTCGAACCGATCACGTGCCCGGCGACCATGTCGCCCTGCCCGCGCCGCGCGGCGGCGATCGCGGCGGCCATTTCCGGCAGCGCGGTGCCGATGGCGACCACCAGCAGGCCGGTCAGCAGCGGCGCCATGCCCAGCGCCTGCCCGATCACCGGCGCCGACTGCACGATCCAGCGCGCGCCGAAGTACAGCAGCACCACCGCGACCGCGAAGCGCAGCAGGTTCAGTCCCAGGCTGGTGCCGGTGCGCGCGAATGCGGCGATCGCGTCCTGCAGCTCCGGCTTCTCGTTGCGGGTGCGGCCGATGCAGGCGGCCAGCACGCCGACGAAGGCGATCAGCAGCAGCACGCCTTCGAACCGCGACAGCGTCCCGTCCCAGCCGGCGACCATCACCGCCACCGTGCCGACCATCAGGCACAGCAGCAGCGGTGCCAGCGCGCGCCAGCGCACCAGCAGCGGCGCCGCCAGCGCGGCCGCGCCCAGGGTCAGGCCGACGTTGGCGATGTTGCTGCCCACCGCATTGCCCAGCGCCAGTGCCGGATTGCCGGTGAACACCGCGCGTGCGTTGACCGCCAGTTCCGGCAGCGAGGTGCCGAAGGCCACCAGCAGCAGCCCGGCGACGAACGGGGACGCGCCGAAACGCTGCGCAAGCCCCGAAGCGCCCTTGACGATGGAGTCCCCGCCGAGCGCGAGCAGCACCAGGCCAAGCACGAAGAACGCGACTGCCTCGAACATGGCGACCCCTCCAGCGTGGACGTGACCGCGATTCTAGGGGATCGACGGTCCAGCCGGGGCGGCGGGACTCAGCTGCAGCCTTCGACGTAGTCGACCTGCGGCGGCAGCCCGACGCGCCAGGACGTGACCTTGCCGTCCTTGCCGGTGGCGAACACCAGCTTGCCGTCGCCACCGTTGGCGTCGTCCACGCGCAGGTACAGGCCGCCCTCGACGTACTTGTGCGGCGTTTCCTCGACGCGGCCGGCGTACAGGTCGCGGATCTCGCCGGCGTCCATGCCCACCTTGCCGCCGCCCGGCGCGATCTCGCGGCCGGTGCCCACGTCGTAGCGCACGAATTTGCCGCCTTCGATCATGAACGCGAAATCGGACGGTACCGTCACCCACTTCGGCACCAGGTAGTAGCAGGCGTCCGCCGCGTCGCCGGCGGTCTCGAGTTCGCCGCCCCAGGCCTGCGTCGCCTCCTCGGCCGTCATGCCGAACCGCATGTCGCCGTAGCCGTCCATGCGCACCTGCCCCAAATCCGGGGCCTGGTTGATCGGGGCCGTCGCGGGCGGCACGTCGTCGGCCGGCTGGTCGAGCGGCGGCGGCGCGGCAGGGTCGCCGGCCATCGCATCGGCAGTGTCCGCGGGCGTGGCGGCGGAATCGTCGGGCGTGCGCTCGGCAGTGCAGGCGGCAAGCGCGAGCGCGAGCAGCGCGACGGCGGGAATCGTGTGTTTCATGCATCCTGCTCCGGACAAACAAGCCGACAGGTTTTGCGAACGCTCGTTAACGCACTGCGAACACAGTGGCGCACCGTCACACTTTCGCATCGCTGGCGCCGGCGCCCGGTCGCCGGCGCGCCCCGTCAGCGCGGCGGCGCGAAATGCTTCTGCAGCCCCGCCCAGCACTGCTGGTAGTCGCGCTGGCGGTGCGCGGCGTCGAGCGCCTGCCGGGTCGGCGCGATCACCGAGCGGGTCTCGAACATGAAGGCCATGGTGTCGGTGATCACGTCCGGCTTCGACAAGTCGGCGGCGGATGCCTTCTCGAACGTGGCCGCGTCCGGCCCGTGCCCGGTCATGCAGTTGTGCAGCGAGCAGCCGCCCGGCGCGAAGCCTTCCGCCTTGGCGTCGTAGGCGCCGTGCACCAGGCCCATGAACTCGCTGGCGACGTTGCGGTGGAACCACGGCGGCCGGAACGTGTCCTGCGCCACCAGCCAGCGCGGCGGGAAGATCGCGAAGTCCATGTTCGCGGTGCCCGGCACTTCGCTGGGCGAGGTCAGCACGGTGAAGATCGACGGGTCGGGATGGTCGAAGCTGATCGAGCCGATGGTGTTGAAGCGGCGCAGGTCGTACTTGTACGGCGCGTCGTTGCCGTGCCAGGCGACCACGTCCAGCGGCGAATGCCCGATCGGCGCCCGCCACAGGTGGCCCTGGAACTTGGCGATGAGCTCGAAGTCGCCGTCGACATCCTCGTACGCCGCGTTCGGCGTGAGGAAGTCGCGCGGGTTGGCCAGCCCGTTCGAACCGATCGGCCCCAGGTCCGGCAGGCGCAGCAGGCCGCCGAAGTTCTCGCACACGTATCCGCGCGACGGGCCGTCGGGCAACTCGACGCTGAAGCGGATGCCGCGCGGGATCACCGCGATCTCCTGCGGTTCGACCTCCAGCACGCCCAGCTCGGTGGCGATCACCAGACGGCCCTGCTGGGGGACGATGAGCAGTTCGCCGTCCGCGGTGTAGAAGAACCGGCCCTGCATCGACCTGTTCGCGGCGTACAGGTGGATCGCCACGCCGCTGTGCGCGGCCGGGTAACCGTTGCCGGCCATGGTGTACAGGCCGTCGATGAAGTCGGTCGGCGCCTCGGGCAGCGGCAGCGGGTTCCAGCGCAGCTGGTCGGGCGTGACCGGCTCGTGGCCGAACAGGTTGTGCAGGCGCGACTGCTCGAACGGCTCGAACGTGCCGTGCATCGCCGCCGGGCGGATCCGGTACAGCCAGCTGCGCCGGTTCTGGCCGCGCGGCGCGGTGAAGGCGGTGCCCGACAGTTGCTCGGCGTAGAGCCCGAACGCGACTTTCTGCGGCGAATTGCGCCCTTCCGGCAGCGCGCCGGGCACGGCCTCGGTGGCGAACTCGTTGCCGAAGCCGGACTGGTAACCGTTGTTTGCGATGCTCATGGAACTGCTCCGCTTTGAGCCCCTCTCACGCCTGCGGGAGAGGGGTTGGGGTGAGGGTGCGCGGGCTGGCCGCGGAAGCAGCCTCGCTGCGCGCGGCCCCTCGTCCGGCGCTTCGCGCCACCTTCTCCCGCAAGCGGGAGAAGGGCTGCCGGGATGGTGCGTTCGGCCTTACAGCACGCCGCGCTTCATCTGGTCGCGCTCGATGCTCTCGAACAGGGCCTGGAAGTTGCCCTCGCCGAAGCCTTCGTTGCCCTTGCGCTGGATGATCTCGAAGAAGATCGGGCCGAACGCGTTCTGGGTGAATATCTGAAGCAGCTTGCGCTGCTTGGTCTCCGGGTCGGCGTCGATCAGGATCTTGTTCTTCGCCAGCCGCGGCACGTCCTCGCCGTGGTTGGGCACGCGCTGGTCGATCACCTCGAAGTAGGCATCGGGCGTGTCCAGGAACTCGATACCCTCGGCGCGCATCTTCTCCACCGTTTCGTAGATGTCGTCGGTGAACAGCGCGATGTGCTGGATGCCCTCGCCCTTGTAGGCGTCGAGGTACTCGTTGATCTGGCTCTTGGGGTCGTTGGACTCGTTGAGCGGGATGCGCACGATGCCGTCCGGCGCGGTCATCGCCTTGGAAATCAGGCCGGTCTTGGCGCCCTTGATGTCGAAGTAGCGGATCTCGCGGAAGTTGAACAGTTTCTCGTAGTAGTCCGACCACTTCTGCATGTTGCCGAAGTACAGGTTGTGGGTCAGGTGGTCGATGAAGGTCAGGCCGAAGCCCTTCGGGTCCTGGTCGGCGCCCTGGATCGGCAGGTAGTCCTCGTAGACCGAACCCTTGTCGCCGTAGCGGTCGACCAGGTACAGCATGCAGTCGCCGATGCCCTTGACCACCGGCGCGTCCACGGCCCTGGTGTCGGGCTTGTCGGTCACCGCCTCGCCGCCGTTGGCCAGCACCTTGTCGTAGACCTCGGACGCGGGCTTGTTGAAGCGGATCGCGAAGCCGCAGGCCGAAGGGCCGTGCTGCTTCGCGAAACCGGCCGCGAACGCGTCCGGGTCCTCGTTGAGCAGGAAGTTCACCCCACCCTGGCGATACACCGTGATCGGCCGGGTCTTGTGGCGCAGCACGGCGGTGAAACCCATGCGCGCGAAATAGTCGTGCATGGCCTCGCCCTGGCCCTCGGGCGCGGCGAACTCGACGAATTCGAACCCGTCGATGCCCATCGGGTTCTCGAACGTGGTGACGGTCATGCCCAGGTTCGGGCCCTTGGTGGTCTGCGGCTGCGCGCTCATGGGGGACTCCTCGGTGGCGGGCACCGTCGCGCGATGCGGCGGCGCGGCTTGCATTGGGTGGCCTGTCGTTATAGTTTCAGATGAAACCATTTGCAAGGCGCAGCGCAGCAATGTCGAGCGATCCCACCGCCGCCGCGGCCCCCCCGCAGCACGCCGTGCTGGAGCTGGAACGCTTCCTGCCCTACCGCCTGAGCGTGCTCTCCAACCGGGTCAGCCAGACCATCGCCGATGCCTACGTCGAGCGCTTCGGCCTGGCGGTGACCGAGTGGCGGGTGATCGCGGTGCTGGGCCGCTTCCCGGGCCTGTCGGCCAATGGCGTGGCCGAGCGCACGGCAATGGACAAGGTCGCCGTGAGCCGCGCGGTGGCGCGGCTGCTGGAGCGCGGGCTGCTGCAGCGGGACCTGCACGACAGCGACCGCCGGCGCTCGGTACTCACCCTGAGCGAGGCCGGCTACCGCATCTACGACGAAGTCGCGCCGCTGGCGCTGGAATGCGAACGGCGCCTGCTCGAACACCTGGCGCCCGACGAGCGCGCCCTGCTCGACCGCCTCATCGACCGGCTGATGGAACAGGGCCTGCCGCACCTGGAAGCCGGCACGCAAGACCCGGCATAGCGCCGGGCCGTCCGCGCCCGGCTACGTGGTCGCCGGCTCCTTCGCGGGCGGCATCCAGGCCCGCAGGAAGGCATCGAATTTCTCGCGGTCGTAGCTCTCGTCCAGCTCCAGCTCGCCGGTGAACTGCGAATGCAGCAGCTTGCCGTCGGCGTCGAGCACGAACAGGTGCGGATAGGCCTTCACGTCTGGGAAGCGGGCGAGGAACGGAGCGTTGTCGTTGTCCTCGCTGTAGTTGACCTTCATCCACACGAAGCCGGCATCGCGCAGCGCGAGCAGGTCGGCATCGTCGTGCAGGAAGGCATCCATGCGGTGGCACCACGGGCACCACTCGCCGCCCACGTCGAGCATGATCCGGCGCCCGCTGTGGCGGGCTTCGGCCATGGCCAACTCCAGGTCGGCCGCAGGGTCGCGGGCCGGGTCGAAGTCGGCATCGAGCGCGGCGATGGCGGCCGGGTCCGGGGCCGGCTCCTGCGCGGGAGCCGGCACTTCGGCCGAGGGCGCCGCCGTGCCGTCCGCCGGGGCGGACGGCTGGCAGCCGGCGGCAAGTGCCAGCAATACCGCCAGCGCGGCGGCACGCGGCAAGAAGGCCGGGCGCACCGTCACTTGACTCCGTGCATCAGCTTGTTGACCAACGGTGCGATCAGGAAAAGCACCACGCCCGCACCGAGCAACAGCCAGAACGCGAAGGTGAAGCCATCCCGCGCCGAGGCGATGGTCATGCCGGTTTCGCCGCTGATTTCGCCCGCGAGCAGGCCGGACAGGTTGTTGCCGATCGCGGTGCTGAGGAACCAGCCGCCCATCGCCAGGCCCACCATGCGCAGCGGCGCCAGCTTGGTGACCATCGACAGCCCGATCGGGGACAGGCACAGCTCACCGGCTGTCTGCAGCACGTAGCACAGTACCAGCGGCCAGAACGGGATGCTGTTGGCCGCCGGATCGACCAGGCTGGTCAGCGCGTAGATCAACACGCCGAAGCCAAGCGCATTCCCCAGGATGCCGAGCCCGAACTTGCGCGGGATCGACGGCTCCCAGCCGTGCTTGTGCGTGAACGCCCAGATCATCGACACGATCGGCGCCAACAGCACGATCGCCACCGGGTTTACCGACTGGAACCAGCCGGTCGGGAAGACGAAACCACCTGCCCCGAACAGGTCGCGGTCGACGATGTTCTGGGCAAGGAAGTTGAACGAACTGCCTGCCTGCTCGAAGAAGCACCAGAAGATCACGTTGAACGCGAACAGGATCAGCATCGCCACGACACGATGCACGCCAACCTTGTCGCCCTTGAGCGCACCGGTGACCAGCATCACCGCCAAGCCCACGAACAGCGCGCCCAGGATCCAGGCCAGCACCTGCGCACCAACCTCGGCCAGCAGGTAGTACACGACCGGGATCGCCAGCAACACGCCGACGACCACGCCGAGCAGGTTCTTGCCGGGGGCGCGATCTTCCGGCGGCATGCCGATGCCCTTGAGCTGGCTGCGGCCGAAATAGAACCACACCAGGCTCAGCAGCATGCCGACGCCGGTGGCGTAGAACACGACCTTGTAGTTCTGCTCCATGGGCGTGCCGAACACCTGGCTGGCGAGCCAGCCGGTCAGCACGGGCGCAACCAGGGCTCCCGCATTGATGCCCATGTAGAACAGGGTGAAGCCCCGGTCGCGGCGCGCGTCGCCCTGCGCGTAGAGTTGCCCGACCATCGACGAGATGTTGGGCTTGAACAGGCCATTGCCGACAATGACGACCGCCAGGCCGGCCATGAATACTTGCTGGTCAGGCACCGTGATCATGAACAGGCCCACGGCCATGACCACCGCACCGACCAGGATCGAGCGTTGGTAGCCGATGATCCGGTCGGCGACGTAACCACCGAAGATGGCGGTCGCGTACACCAGCGCCAGATAGGCGCCGTAGGTCCGGCTGGCATAGGCTTCGCCGGAGGCGTCGCCGCCGAAGAATTCCGCAACGATGTACAGCGTCAACGCCCAGCGCATGCCGTAGAAGGCGAAGCGCTCCCAGAACTCGGACATGAACAGCATCCACAGCGGGCGCGGGTGGCCGAGCATCTGCGGGAAGTCCGGTGGCTGCGTTCCGCCGCTCGACAGGCCCTCGATTGGCGGCCCCGACGGCTCTGCTGCGCTGGTTACGTTGGAACTCATGCGTACTCCCCCGTGTCGTTCAGGATTCATCCGTGCCGGGCACGGGACGCGCGAGGATTACCGACCTCGGCGCGCGGCGTCAAACCCGCGCGCTCGTGTTGCAGCGCAACAACCATGGTTCCGGGGCCGCGGCGCCCGTCCGCGCGGCGCCGGAAATCGCACCCGGCTTACGCCGGATCGGTGGCCTGGACGCCGATCACCGTTCGCACCTCGAACAGCTCCGGGAAGAACGTCAGGTCCAGCGCCTGCTTCAGGAAGCCCACGCCGCTGGAGCCGCCGGTGCCGCGCTTGAAGCCGATGATCCGCATCACCGTGCGCATGTGACGGAAGCGCCATAGCTGGAACTGGGTTTCCAGGTCCACCAGGTCCTCGCACAGGGCGTACTCGCGCCAGTGGGTGGCGGTGTCCTCATAGATGCGCTCGAACACCTGCACCAGCGCCGGGTCGGACACATGCGGCTTCGACCAGTCGCGCTCGACGTGCGCGGCCGGCACCGCGTGGCCCCAGCGCGCCAGGTAGCGCAGGAATTCGTCGTACAGCGTCGGCGCCTCGAGCACCGCGCGCAGGCCGGCGGCGCCTTCCGCGTCGTGCGCGAAGACCTTCAGCATCGCCGCGTTCTTGTTGCCCATCAGGAACTCGACCGTGCGGTACTGCAGCGACTGGAAACCCGAGGACGGGCCCAGGATGTCGCGGAATTCCATGTATTCGGCCGGCGTCAGCGTTTCCAGCACCGACCACTGCGCGGTCAACTGGTCGAGCACCCGCTTGCAGCGTGCGACCACCTTGCCGAACTGCCAGACGCGATCGCCACGCAGGTGCGCGACCGCGGCCGAAAGCTCGTGGATCAGCAGCTTCAGCCACAGCTCCGAGGTCTGGTGCTGGATGATGAACAGCATCTCGTCGTGGTGCGGCGGCTGCGACAGCGGGTGCTGCGCGGACAGCAGCCGGTCCAGCCGCAGGTAGCCGGCGTAGGTCATGCGCCCGGCCAGGTCGGTGTGGATGCTGTCCTCGAGCGCGCGCTCGTTGTTGTCGATGGCCATCCGTTCAGTCTAGCGAAAGACCGTTCGCGCCGCGCTGCGTCATGCGCCTGACACCCGGCTGCGGCAGAATCGGTCGCTCGCGGCCGTGGGGAGCCGCCCGACAGGCAGGACCATTCGCACAAGGGGAGTCTCGATGAACAGGTTCACGCGCCGGCTGGTGCTGGCTTTGCTGTTGTCCTGCGGCGTGTGCGCCGCGCACGCGCAACAAGTGGTGGTCAGCCAGGTGTACGGCGGCGGGGGCAACTCCGGCGCGACCCTGAAGAGCGACTTCATCGAACTGCACAACAACGGGGTGGAGGCGATCAGCGTCGACGGCTGGTCGGTGCAGTACGCCTCGGCCGCCGGCTCGAGCTGGCAGGTCACCGAGCTGTCCGGCAGCATCGCGCCCGGCGGCTACTACCTGGTCAAGGAAGCCGACGGCAACGGCGGCACCGTGGACCTGCCCACGCCGGACGCCACCGGCAGCATCGCCATGAGCGGCACTGCCGGCAAGGTCGCGCTGGTGTCCTCCACCGCCGCGCTCAGCGGCACCTGCCCCAGCGACAACGTCGACTTCGTCGGCTTCGGCGGCACCGCCAACTGCGCCGAGGGCGCGGCGCCGACGCCGGCCCCGAGCAACACGCTCGCCGTGCTGCGCGCCGGCGGCGGCTGCACCGATACCAACGTCAACGCGGACGACTTCGCCACCGGCACGCCCAATCCGCGCAACGGCGCCTCGCCGCCGAACGTGTGCGCCGGCGGCGGCCAGCCGGTGCTGACGGCTGCCAACGTCGCCCTGGCCGAGGGCAACAGCGGCAACACCGCGTTCGACTTCGTGCTCAGCCTGAGCGAGCCCGCCGGCGAAGGCGGCGTGTCCTTCGAGGTCGCCACCGCCGACGGCACCGCCACGGCCGGCAGCGACTACGTGGCGATCGCGCCGACCGCGATGACGATCGCCGAAGGCGACGACAGCGCCACCGTGACCGTGCAGGCCATCGGCGACACCGACAGCGAGGCCGACGAGACCTTCTTCGTCAACGTCACCGATGTCACCGGCGCCCTGCCGTCCTCGCTGCAGGCCACCGGCACCATCCTCAGCGACGACTTCGACATCGTCCCGGTGCACGCCATCCAGGGCGCGGGCGCCAGCTCGCCGTTGCTCGGGCAGACCGTCGTCACCAGCGCCATCGTCACCGCGGTGCGCAGCAGCGGCTTCTTCATCCAGATGCCCGACGCCGAGGCCGACGCCAACCCGCTGACCTCCGAAGGCGTGTACGTCTACACCGGCGCTGCGCCGCCGGACGCAGCCGCGGTCGGCAACCGCGTGCAGGTGCGCGGCGAGGTGCAGGAATACGTGCCCAGCGCCGACCCGACCCAGCCGCCGCTGACCGAACTGGGCGGCCCTGTGGTCGTCACCCTGGTGTCCACCGGCCACGCGCTGCCGGCGCCGGTCGAGCTGACCACCAGCTTCCCCGATCCGGACGGCGACTTCGACCAGCTCGAGCGCCTCGAAGGCATGCGGGTGACGGCAGCCAGCCTGACCGTCAACACGCCCACGCTCGGCAGCGTCAGCGAGACCAACGCCACCGCGACCAGCAACGGCGTCTTCCACGCCGTAGTCACCGGCGTGCCGCGCGCGTACCGCGAGCCGGGCGTGCAGGAGCCCGACCCACTGCCCGCAGGCAGCCCGGCCAACGTGCCGCGCTGGAACACCAACCCCGAGGTGATCTCGGTCAGCAGCCGCGCGCTCGGCGGCGACAGCGCCGACGTGATGTCCGGCTGTCTGGTCACCGGCGCGACCGGCCCGCTCGACTACACCTTCCGCCGCTACACGATCTATCCGGAAGAGTCGGTGCAGGTCGACTGCAGCAGCGTCGACCTGCCCGCGCCGGCACTGGAGCCGGGCGCGGACGATGCCAGCGTCGCCAGCTTCAACATGGAGCGCTTCTTCGACGACCAGAACGACCCGTCGATCGGCGAGCCGGTGCTCACCCCGATCGCCTACCAGACCCGCCTGAACAAGGCCTCGATGGCCATCCGCGACTACCTGCACGCGCCCGACATCGTCGCGCTGCAGGAAATCGAGAACCTGACCGTGCTGCAGGCCATCGCCGCGCGCATCAGCGAGGACGCGATCGCCAACGGCCAGCCCGACCCGCAGTACGCGGCGTACCTGGAAGAAGGCAACGACGTCGGCGGCATCGACGTGGGCTTCCTAGTCAGCACCGCCGAAGTCGGCGCCGGCATCGCGCGCGTGCAGGTGCTGGGCGTGACCCAGGAGGGCAAGGCCACGACCTGGACCGAGCCGGGCGGCGGCACCAGCCTGCTCAACGACCGCCCGCCGCTGCTGCTGCAGGCGCAGGTCAACTTCGCCGACGGCCGCAGCCTGCCGCTGACCGCGATCGTGGTCCACCAGCGTTCGCTCAACAGCGCCGAGGAAGACAGCCCCGGCGGCGAGCGCGTGCGCGCCAAGCGCCAGGAGCAGGCGCGCTTCCTCGCCAACCTGATCCAGGGCCGGCAGGTCGCCAATCCGTCCGAGCGGCTGGTGGTGCTGGGCGACTTCAACGCCTTCGAGTTCAACGACGGCTACGGCGATTCGATGGGCACCGTCACCGGCCTGCCCAGCGCGG
This sequence comes from Luteimonas lutimaris, assembly GCF_039537065.1. NCBI lineage: Bacteria > Pseudomonadati > Pseudomonadota > Gammaproteobacteria > Lysobacterales > Lysobacteraceae > Luteimonas > Luteimonas lutimaris. Next base: position 114,573 of record NZ_BAAAZU010000030.1, read on the forward strand.
ACGACACCACCGTGGTGCCCGGCGACGGCGCCGACCTGGTCGATCCAGACCTGTTCGACCTGACCTTCCTCAATACCCCGGACGTGAGTTACTCGTACGCCTACGACGGCAACATCCAGTCGCTCGACCACGTGCTGGCCAATGCGGCGCTGATGAATGCCACCGACGTGGAGACGCTCTCGGTCAGCCATGCGCGCATCAACGCCGATTTCCCGGCGATCGCGCGCAACGCCACCGATTCGCCCACGCGCCTGTCCGACCACGACCCGACCCTGCTGCTGCTGCGCCTGAAGGCGGCGCAGTCGGCCGACCTGCACGTGGACGCCGGCGTGTCGCCGGACAGCGTGCAGCCGGGCGAGACGGCGACGTTCACGGTCGACGTCGGCAACACCGGGCCGGACGCGGCGGCGTTCGCGGCGGTCGCCCTGGTGCTCGACCAGGCGGTCGACGCCGAGGTCGGCGCGCCGGCCGGCTGGAACTGCAACACGCTGGGCGACGGCAGCGGCAGCCTTGCCAGCGTCACCTGCACGATCGACTCGCTCGCCGCGGGCGCCAGCCAGTCCTTCACGCTGGCCGTGACGCCCGGCGCGGCGCAGGCGGGGACGGCCCTGGGGCTCGCGGCCGCGGTGCAGTCGCAGACGCCGGATCCGGCAAGCGCCAACAACGGCGCGCAGGCCGCGCTGCAGGTGCTCGCATCCCCGCAGGCCGACCTGGCGCTGTCGATCAACGGCCCGGCCACGCTGCCGCGCCTGGCGTTCCAGGCGGAGTACGTGTTCACCCTGGCCAACAACGGCGGCGTCGCCGCCGCGCAGCCCGCGCTGCTGATCGAAGGCAACACCATGACCGCGACGGCCTCGGTCACGCCGCCGGCCGGCTGGCACTGCAGCAAGTACAGCAACGGTGGCCCGCGCTCGGCCAGCTTCGCCTGCACCGCCGCATCGCTGGCGGCCGGCGCGAGCGTGGACTTCGCGGTCAAGGTCAACGCCCGGCCGACGCCCGCGGGAGGCGTGATCACGGTCCAGGGCTCGGCCAGCTCGCCGACGCCGGACGCCAACCCGGCCGACAACCAGGCCCAGTTCGGCACCAGCGTGCTCTAGTCCGCACGCAGCGGAAACACGGGAAAGCGCGGCTCCGGCCGCGCTTTTTCTTTCGCCCGCCGGTATCCGGCTCCCCCGCAGGCGCGGCGGAAGCCGCGATCTGCTCCGGACGGCCACCGAGTCACCGGGCCCCGCGAATTGCGCCGCGCCTGCCCGCGCGACGCTTCACCGCCTTCCATACCCCACCGTTTCCTGCCGCAGCGCGCAACGGGAGTTTTCCTGCCAGCGGGTATCATCGGCGGACTGCCGCGGGGCCACGCGCCCCGCGACGCGCGCCAGGACCGGCATTCCGGGCCCGGCGCGCCCGTCCGGACCTCCACCGCGCATCCCGCGGGTGCGCGCGGTCCGGGCCCGCCCCGATACCACTCCAGCACACAGGATTGCGATGACCATCGCCGCAAAGTTCGAAATCGAATACCTGCAATACCTCGACCCCGACGGCAAGCTGTCGGGCAAGCTGCCGCCGGCGGTGAAGGACGCCAAGGCGCTGCTGCCGCTGTTTAAGCAGATGCTGTACGTGCGCACCTTCGACACCAAGGCCATCGCGCTGCAGCGCACCGGCAAGCTGGGCACCTACGCCTCGTGCCTGGGCCACGAGGCCACCCACATCGGCATCGGCGCGTCGATGAAGGAAGAGGACGTGTTCGCGCCCAGCTACCGCGAGTACGGCGCGCAGTTCATGCGCGGGGTGAAGCCGCGCGAGGTGCTGCTGTACTGGGGCGGCGACGAACGCGGCAACGATTTCTCCGGCCCGAAGCACGACTACTCCTGGTGCGTGCCGATCGCAACGCAATGCCTGCACGCGGCGGGCGCGGCACTGGCGTTCAAGCTGCGCGGCGAGAAGCGCGTCGCGGTGACCTGCTGCGGCGACGGCGGCTCGTCGAAGACCGATACCTACGCCGCGATCAACTCCGCCGGCGCCTACGCACTGCCGTTCGTGCAATGCATCATCAACAACGGCTGGGCGATTTCGGTGCCGCGCAATTCCCAGACCGGCGCGAAGACGCTGGCGCAGAAGGGCATCGCCGGCGGCCTGCACTGCCTGCAGGTGGACGGCAACGACCTGGTCGCCGTCCTCGAAGGCATGCGCCGCGCCATGGAGCGCGCGCGCAAGGGCGAAGGCGGCAGCGTGATCGAGTTCATGACCTACCGCCTGCACGACCACACCACCGCCGACGACGCCCGCCGCTACCGCGGCGAGGACGAGGTCAAGGACGCCTGGACGCGCGAACCGATGCTGCGCCTGCGCAAGTACCTGACCGCCCAGAAGCTGTGGGACGAGGACCAGGAAAAGGCCTGGAACGAGGAATGCGCGAAAGCCGTGGACGTCGAACTCAACGCCTATCTGGAAACGCCGGTGCAGCCGGTCGAGGCGATGTTCGACTACCTCTACGGGGATCCGCCCCCGGAACTGCTCGAACAGCGGGCGGAAGCCATGGCACGGGAGAAGCGGGCATGAGCGCGGCGAAGAAGCAGCCGGCCGCGGCCGCAGGCGAGCCGAAGGCGATCACCCTGATCGAGGCCATCACCCAGGCGCTCGCCCATGAGATGCGCGTCGACGACTCCGTCGTGGTGCTGGGCGAGGACGTGGGCGTCAACGGCGGCGTGTTCCGCGCCACCGCCGGCCTGCAGGCGCAGTTCGGCGACCAGCGCGTGATCGACACCCCGCTCGACGAAACCACCATCGCCGGTCTCACCGTCGGCATGGCCACCCAGGGCATGAAACCGGTGGCCGAGGCGCAGTTCGACGGCTTCGTCTACCCGATGGTCGACCACATCGTCTGCCACGCCGCGCGCTTCCGCTACCGCACCCGCGGCCGCATGCACTGTCCGATGGTGCTGCGCGTGCCGTGGGGCGGCGGCATCCGTGCGCCGGAGCACCACTCCGAGGCCAACGAGGCGATCTTCACCAACGTCCCCGGCCTGCGCGTGGTGCTGCCGTCGTCGCCGCAGCGCGCCTACGGCCTGCTGCTCGCCGCGATCCGCGACCCGGACCCGGTGATCTTCATGGAGCCCAAGCGCATCTACCGCCAGTACAAGGAACTGGTGCCCGACGACGGCGAAGCGCTGCCGCTGGACGTGTGCTACGTGCTGCGCGACGGCAGCGACGTGACCATCGCCACCTGGGGCTCGCAGGTCAAGGAAGCGCTGGAAGCGGCCGACAAGCTCGCCGCCGAGGGCATCAGCGCCGAGGTCATCGACGTCGCCACGCTGCGCCCGCTGGACTTCGACACGATCGCCGAATCGGTGTCCCGGACCGGCCGCTGCGTGATCGTGCACGAGGCGCCGAAGACTGCCGGCTTCGGCGCCGAAATCGCCGCGCGCCTGGCCGAGGAATCGATGTACGACCTGCTCGCCCCGGTCGAACGCGTGACCGGCTACGACACCCACATCCCGCTGTTCCGGCTGGAGATGAAGTACCTGCCGAACGTGGACAAGATCGTGGCCGCCGCGAAGCGCACCATGGCTGCAGGTTGAGTTCCCGTCATTCCCGCGAAAGCGGGAACCCGGTGCCTTCGACAGCAGCGCAAGCCATGCCCAAATCCAGAGTCGCTGGGTTCCCGCTTTCGCGGGAATGACAGCAAGAATGAAAAATCGGACCAGACCACCATGACCACCAAGCAATTCCTGCTCCCCGACCTCGGCGAAGGCCTCCCCGACGCGACCATCGTCGAGTGGTACGTGAAGGAAGGCGACACCATCCGCCTCGACGACAACCTGGTCTCGATGGAAACCGCCAAGGCCGTCGTCGACGTGCCCTCGCCGGTCTCGGGCAAGGTGCTCAAGCTCGCTGGCGGCGCCGGCGACGTGATCGTGACCGGCACGATGCTGGCCGAGTTCGAGCTCGACCCCAACGCCCCGCAGCGCGCCGAGGGCCAGGACACCGGCCATCACCACGGTCCTGCGAAAGGCGCGGGTAGCCCCGCCCCGGACGACGGCGACAGGGTCGTCGCCTCCGACGAGGGCGGCGAGATCACCGAAAGCGATGAAACCCGCACCGAGGAACTGCGCGAGGACAGCGGCACCGTGGTCGGCGCGATGCAGTCCTCCGACGCGGTGCGCAGCGAGCAGGCGGTCGCGGTGGGCGGCGTCAAGGCGATGCCGGCGGTGCGCGCGATGGCGCGCAAGCTCAAGGTCGACCTGTCGCAGGTGGCGCCCACCGGCGCCGACGGCGTGATCACCATGGCCGACGTCAAGCAGGCTGCCGCCAGCGGCACCGCGAAGGCCGGCGCTGCACCCGCGGCCGCCGCGGCCAGGCCCAGCGCCACGCCGGCGCCCGCGCGCGACGCCGCGCAGCGCACCCAGCTCTCCGCCTCCGGCAAGCCGATGCGCACCCAGCCGCCGTCGGTGTCCGCCAGCGGCCAGCCCGAGCAGCTCAAGGGCGTGCGCCGCAACATGGCCCGGGTCATGGCCGACGCGCACGCCAAGGTCGTGGCGACCACGCTCAGCGACGACGCCGACATCCACGCCTGGGCGCCCGGCAACGACGTCACCACCCGCCTGATCCGCGCGATCTGCGCCGCGGCCAAGGCGGTGCCCGCACTCAACGCCTGGTTCGACGGCGACAAGCTGGTGCGCACCCTGCACCCGCACGTCGATGTCGGTATCGCGGTCGATACCGACGACGGCCTGTTCGTGCCGGCGCTGCGCAATGCCGACGTGCTCGATGCCGGCGGCGTGCGCGAGGGCGTCAACCGCCTGCGCGCACAGGTGATGGACCGCAGCATCCCCGCGTCCGAGCTGTCCGGCTACACGATCTCGCTGTCGAACTTCGGCATGTTCGCCGGCCGTTACGCCACGCCTGTGGTGGTGCCGCCGTGCGTGGCGATCGTCGCCGCCGGCCGCGGCCGCCACCAGATCACCCCGGTGATCGGCGGCTTCGAATCGCACAAGGTGATCCCGCTGTCGCTGACCTTCGACCACCGCGCCTGCACCGGCGGCGAGGCCGCGCGGTTCCTCAAGGCGATGCTGGACGACCTGGCACTGGCGCGGTGATCGGGACGCGGTGGGGCGCGATGGGTGGCTGGTGATTCGCGGAAGCGGATCACCGCCTTCCGCAACCACCGCGGAGCCGGACCCGCTTTCACCAATCATCAATCACGGACTTCGCTCATGCCCCACCACAGTCGGCTGTCGAGTTTCGTCCTGGACTGCGAGGTCGACGACCTCGCCCCGCATGTCGAGTTCTGGAGCAGGGCGCTGGGCAAGCGCGTCGAGGCCGTCGACGAGGACGGCGACGGCAAGTACGCGCGCCTGGCCACGGAGCGGGACGAACCGATCCTGCTGCTGCAGAAGGTCGGCCACGCCTCGCGCATCCATCTGGACATCGAAACCGACGACGTCGATGCCGAAGCCGAGCGCCTGGTGGCGCTGGGCGCGAAGAAGATCGGCAAGGTCCACACCTGGTGGGTGATGGAGGCGCCCAGCGGCCACCGCTTCTGCGTGATCCGCCAGCAGCGCAAGCCGTTCGGGCCGCACCTCAATGCCTGGGACTAGCGGCGCCCCCGGGTTCAGCGCTTCGCGCGATCCAGCCAGACCTCAAGCCCCTGCGCGTTGAGCTCGATGTCCACGGCCAGCAGCCGCGGCACGACCGCATGCGCACCGGCCACGCCGTGGCGGCGCGCGCGCTCGACGTAGAGCGTCGTCAGCGCCTCCACCAGCCGCGCGTGGCGGTCGGCGGCGCCGTCGCATCCGCGCGCCAGTGCCACCATCGCGTCGACCTGTTCGAGCAGGTCCGTGCCCAGCCGCGCCACTTCGTCCACGCGCCCATAGTGGGTCAGATGGACTGCCGCCGGCTGTTCCGCGAGCAGCCGGCGGACCGAAGCGCGCATTTCGTCCGGATCGAACTGCACCGGCGACGTCGTCGGCACGACGAACGCACCCTGCCCGGTCACAAGCTCCGGATACGCCAGCCCGAAGATGTCGCCGCTGAACCAGCTGCGGCTGGCCGCGTCCCACACCGCGATGTGGTGTCGCGCGTGGCCGGGCGTGTCGGCGCACAGCAGCGGCCGTCCGGCGAGGTCGACGACGTGGCCGTCAGGCGCCTCCACCACGCGTTCGGCGGGCACCGGCAGCAGGGTGCCGTAGCTGCGCGCGAATTCCACTTCGCCGTACACCGCGGTCGCGCCGGCCACCAGCCGCGACGGATCGACCATGTGCGGTGCGCCGCGCGGGTGCACCACCAGCCGCGCGTTGGGCAGCGCACGCATCAGCGTCCCTGCGCCGCCGGCGTGGTCGAGGTGGACATGGGTCAGGACCAGCCAGTCGATCGCCTCACGCGCCAGGCCTTGCTGGTCGAGCGCGGCCAGCATCCGCGGCACGCTGTCATTGCTGCCGCAGTCGATGAAGGCCGCGCGGCCGGCATGCTCGACCAGGTAGGCCGCGCAGAACCGCGGCCGGTCGCCGAAACCGGTGTCGATGGTGGTGATGCCGATGTCGTCTGCCTGGGAATCCATGCGGGAGTCGCGACGCGGGATGTGACGCAGTCAACAGTCTAGGACGCCGGGACGGTCGAAGCACCCCGCGACGCGGCGCACGCCAAGGGTGCGCCCCAGCTACCGCGCCGCCGGGCCACGGCCTAGCGTCGGACTGCGCACATCGGGGGAGTGCGGGAACCGCCGGTGAATGCGTGCATGCGCAGCGGCGGGCGCCGATCACCGGCGCGTCCGGTCGACGGATGCGCCGGCCACCAGCCAAGGGGAGTCCAAGATGGACCGACAGCACCGTTTCCTGGCCAGGCTTGCCGCCTGCGCCGTCCTCGCCTGCGTCGCGGCCGCCGCGCAGGCAGCGCCGAAGTTCCAGATGCCGTTCCCGTGCGGACAGAAATGGGTGGGCAGCACCTGGAACGGGCACAGTCCCGCCTATGCCGTCGACCTCAACCGCGGGCCCAAGCCCGATTCCGACCTCGGCGATACCGTGGTCGCGGCCTACGGCGGCACCGTCACCACGTCGGCCTATTCCACGACCACCGGCTACGGCAACTACATCATCATCAGCCACGGCAACGGCTGGCAGACGCTGTACGCGCACCTGAACTCGCGTTCGGTGGCCAAGGGCAAGACGGTCAAGCGCGGCCAGAAGATCGGCACCGTCGGCCGCTCCAGCGCCAAGTACAACCTGTCGCCGCACCTGCATTTCGAGGAACGCCACAACGGCGTGGTGCAGAAGATCAAGTGGAACGGCTCGCAGATCCCGTACTACGCCAAGAAGACCTACACCAGCAAGAACTGCAGCGGCGGTGGCGGCGGCGTCACCGGCACCGTCAACACCACCAGCGGCGTCAACCTCAACGTGCGCGCGGGCCCGAGCACCAGCTATGCCAAGGTCGGCAGCCTGGCCGATGGCGCCACGGTGACCATCCAGTGCCAGAAGATCGGCCAGTCGATCAGCGGCACCTACGGCACCAGCAAGCTGTGGAACCGGATCGGCAGCGGCCGCTTCATCCCCGATGCCTACACCTACACCGGGTCGGACGGGCGCGTGGCGCCGGACTGCTGACGTGGTGGCCACGCACGCCGGGGGGCCGCAGGCGCCGCGTTCCGGCGTGTTGCGGCCGGCCATCGTCGTCGCCCTGCTCGCCGCCGCGCTTGGCGGCGGGCTGGTCGGTCATCGGCTTGCCGATCATCGCGGGGCGACCGACGCACCGGCATCCGCCGCGGACGCGACACCCGCGCGCGGGGAATCGCGTCCTGCACCGCCCCGGCCGCCGTTGCAGGCGCGCGTGCCTGCCCCCGTCGGCGACAACCTCGGCCTCGAAAGCACGCGCGCGCTGAACGACCCGGCCTACCTGCGCGAACTGATCGCCCGCCACGCGGGCGAAACCGATCCCGACCGGCGCGGTGCCCTGCTCGCGGTGCTGGAGAGCGCGGCCAACGACCAGGTCATGGCGTACGCGCTGCAGCTGGCGGACGCTTCAGACCCGCAATCGCGCCAGGACGGACTGCGGCTGCTGCAGGCCTTCCCGCTCGACCGAGCCCCGGTGCGCGAGCTGCTGCTGCGCCAGATCGATGAAGAGAGCGACCCGGCGATGCTCCGGCAGCTGGTCGACGGCCTCACGCCCGCGGTGCTGCCGGTGGAGGACACGACACCGGTCGCGGCACGCCTGGCACAGTTGCGCAGCCACCCCGATCCCGGCGTGCGCGCGAGCAGCCTGCTGCAGTCGACCCAGTGGGACCACCAGGCGGACATGGAGCAAATGCTGTACGAAGCGATGCTCGATCCGGCGCCGCAGGTGCGCGAAGCGGCGGCCGCCGGTGTGACCTCGACCCTGGTGCACTCCACGCGGCTGAAGACGGCGCTGCTGGAGATGGCCGGCGACACGACCCTGTCGGCCGATGCGCGGTCGGCGGCGGTGTTCGCGCTGCAGGGCTTCGCACTCGACCGCGACGAATACGCGCTGTTCAAGCATCTCGCCGCGGAAACCGGGCCGGCAGCCAGCGAGGCGGGCCACGGCCACTGACGCAGCGGACGCGCGGCCGCCTGGCGTCTCCCGTCAGGCTGGCTTTGCCTGGCGCCAGATCCACCAGCGCAACAGCACCGCGACCAGCAGCGCGGCCAGGAACACGCCGTAGCCGACCGACGTGGCCAGGATCTGCCGCCACATGTGCCCGTGCGCGGGGTTGGCATAGTCCTGCGCCCAGTGCAGCGCGGCCATGAACGCCGCCGTCGACAGCGCCAGGCTGGCCAGGTCGAACAGCCGCCGGCGCCAGTGCCGCGGCTGGCGCGGGAACATCCAGAACAGCACGCCCAGGATCAGGAACCACGGCAGGAACAGGATCAGGCCGAGGTTGAGTTCGAACTGCGGGTTCATGCGGCCTCCGCCAGGCTCGCCAGCGCCGCGGCCACGTCCTCCAGCGCCACGTCCTCGCCCAATTCGCCGACCACCTGGTCGTCCAGCCACACGCCCGTCGATTCCGCGCGCAGGCCGGCGCCGCCACCCTGCTTCAGGCGCGCAACCAGTTGCCCGGCCTCGCGCGCCGACGCATGCCCGGCGCCCTGCAGCAGCAGCGCGCCGCCGGCGTCGACCAGTTTGAAATGGAAGCGGCCGTCGGCCTCGCGGTACTGCTTGAACTGCGGCAGCGTAGCCTTCGCAGCCGCGGCCTTGCCCGTGCTGCCCGCGGCCTGCGACAGGTCGCGCAGGCCGACCGCTTCGCGCAGTTCGCGCAGCAGCGGTGTCGCATGTTGCGCGCGCAGGCGCCGGGCGCCGTCGCGCAGCAGGCGTTCGATGTCCTGCGGCCGGGCCATCAGCGTCTCGTAGCGCTCGCGCAGCGGCGCGACTTCCGCATCGATGCGCTCGAACAGCTGCTGCTTGGCCTCGCCCCAGGCGATGCCCTGCGCGAAGGCGCGCCGCATCGCCGCGGTTTCCTCGTCGCTGGCGAACGCCTGGTAGAGCTGGAACACGTTGGACGCGTCGGCGTCCTTGGGCTCGCCCGGCGCGCGCGAGTCGGTGACGATCGAGGCGACCAGCTTGCGCAGTGTCGCCCGCGGCGCGAACAGCGGGATGGTGTTGTCGTAACTCTTGGACATCTTGCGGCCGTCGAGGCCGGGCAGCGTGGCCACGCTCTCCTCGATCGCCGCTTCCGGCAGGCGGAAATACTCGCCGCCGTAGATGTGGTTGAAGCGCTGGCCGAAGTCGCGCGCCATCTCGATGTGCTGCACCTGGTCGCGGCCCACCGGCACCCTGTCGGCGTTGAACAGCAGGATGTCGGCGGCCATCAGCACCGGGTACATGAACAGCCCGGCGTTGACGCCGGCATCGTCGTCCTCGCCCTCGGCGCGGTTGCGGTCGACCGCGGCCTTGTAGGCGTGCGCGCGGTTGAGGATGCCCTTGGCGGCCACGCAGGTCAGCAGCCAGGTCAGTTCGGTGATCTCGGGGACATCGGACTGGCGGTAGAACCAGACCCTTTCCGGATCCAGGCCGCAGGCCAGCCAGGCGGCGGCGATTTCCAGGGTCGAGCGCTGCGTGCGCGCAGGGTCCTGCGCCTTGATCAGGCTGTGCAGGTCGGCGAGGAAGTAGAAGCTCTCGGCGTCGTCCGCGCGCGACGCGGCCACCGCCGGGCGGATCGCACCGACGTAGTTGCCCAGGTGCGGCGTGCCGGAGGTGGTAATGCCGGTGAGGATGCGGGTCTTGCGCGGAGTCATGGCGGGGTCGAAGGCAGCGTTGCGGCCATTTTAGCCCGCCGCAGTGGAGCAACGGCTCGCCGTTGCCGCGACGGCAACCCCGTCCGCCGCGACGGCGCGTTCGTATGGCCACCCACAATGGAGAACCGGCCATGTCGCGCATCGTCCTGTCCCTGTCTGCGGCCCTGCTCGCCGCATCCGCCTGTTTCCCGGCCGCGGCGCGCACGCTGGTGGACATGTCCATCGTCGACCGCGACGATGGCCGCCCCCTGCCGCAGTATCGCCACGCCGGCGAACGCTGGCTGGCCGGCGTGCCCGGCCACCGCTACGCCGTGCGCCTGGCCAACACCAGCGGCGAGCGCGTGCTGGTCGTGCTGTCGGTCGACGGCGTCAACGCGGTCACCGGCGAGGACGCCGACCCGTCACAGGCCGGCTACGTGCTGGAGCCCTGGCAGAGCGCGGAGATCGGCGGCTGGCGCAAGTCGCTCGACGATGTCGCGCAGTTCCACTTCACCCGCCTGCCCGACAGCTACGCCGCGCGCACCGGCCGGCCCGGCAACGTCGGCGTGGTCGGCATCGCCGTGTTCCGCGAACGCCGCCCGCCTCGCATCCATGCCGCGCCCTATCCGTACCCGGTGCGGCCGGAAGCCCGAACCGGTGCCGACGACGCGGGAGCGCCCTCCGCTTCGGCCGCTGCCGAAGCCTCGATCGTGACCACGCCGACGCCTGCCGACGCCACGCGCCAGCGGATCGGCACCGGCCACGGCGCACGCGAGTGGGCGCCGGTCTCGCGCACCGGCTTCGTGCGCGCCGGCAACCGGCCGGCGCAGGTGACCGAACTGCGCTACGACACGCCACGGCGGCTGATGGCGCTGGGCATCCTGCCGCGCGAAGATCATTGGCGGCCGCGGCCGGTTGCGCAGGTGCCGCATGCGTTCCCCGGCGGCTTCGTCCCCGACCCGCGGTAACTGCAGCCTGCCGGAAACGATGCGGGCCGGCGATCGCCGGCCCGTCCGTGATCCGCACGGTTTGCGGATTCTCAGTCGAGCGTCTTGCCGAACTCGTCGACCTCCCGCTCGGCGCGATCGCGATCCCATCCGTAGCGCTCCTGCAGCTTGCCGGCCAGGTATTTGCTGTCGCCCGCCGCCACGTCGAACACGTCGTCGGTCAGGTCGCCCCACTTGGCCTGGGCCTTGCCCTTCAGCTGCAGCCACTTGCCGGCGATGATGTCGTTGTTCATGCGCGTTCTCCTCAATCTCGTTGGTGACGCGGCCAGCATCGCAAGCCACGCCTTCGCTGCGCGTGTCCAAGGCGTTACGCGCGGCTTCAATTCCTTGAACGCTTCAGTTTCGACGAACCGATCGACGCGGAGCGCGCCGGGCACGCTACCGGACAACGGACAAAAAGAACGGGCCGGCAAGGCCGACCCGTCGTGTCGTGCGATCAATGCGGGATCAGCGCGGATCAGTCGCGCCGGTGTCGTCCGCTTTCTTCTCCATCTTCTCGCCGACCTTCTGCACGTCCTTGCCCGCCCCTTTCACGGTGTTGCAGGCGACGAGGAAATTGGCGCAGAACAGCGCCAGGACTGCCAGGGAAACGATGCGCTTCATGGAACTCTCCTGTGGAATGGACTGGACCGCGGGGCGAGTCTGCGGCCCGCGCCATGAATGAAACCCCATCGGGGTGTGAATACCGCGTGCAATCCGCGGCCGCGTGCATCCCGCGCGTGTTCCCGGTCAGGCGCGCATCATGTTCGCGGCGCCGTTCGCGCCATTGCGACGCTTGCCGCCGGCGTCGGCCGCTGTGTACCAGTGCGCCGCCTGGCAACCATCCCGCGCCAGGCATGGGGCGCGTCGTGACCCGCGATGCCACGGCATCCCGCCTGTTCGCGCGGGCCGGAAAACAGCGCCCCGCGATGCGCGATCAATGCCGGATGGCGGATGGCCGGATGACAGGGGGCAACAGGTCGATGCTGCGGATCGGGCCGGAGGGAAGGTAGCCGCCTGCATCCAGGCCCGCCTTCGCGCGTCGCTCCAGCCGGTCGGCAGTCGCCGTGTCTCCACGGGTCCGCAGCAACTGCGCCTGCAGCCGCTGCCGTCGCGCAACGTCGTGCACGTCGCCGAGCGGCAGGCGGGCATCCACCGGCTCCAAGGCCCGCAACGCCGCGAGTGCCTCGTCATCGCGTCCGGCAGCGATGGCGCAGACTGCCGCCGCTTCCACCATGTCCGGTACATACCGCGCCCGCGCCACCGTATCGCCCTCGCGGTGCGCCAGCAGGTCCTGCAGCAGATGTGCGCCGTCGGCCACGTCCTGCGACCGGCCGGTGCGGCACGACAGTTGCGCGAGCAGCGCGTTGTTCAGGACCTGCATGGGCCGGGGAGCCTCGTCCGCGGCTGCCTTGTCGCGCGATGTCCTGGCTTCTGCAAGCCCGGCCTCCCAGCGCCCGCCCGCAGCCAGCACCTTCGCCCGCTGGCGGTGGTAGTCCGGACCGCCCTCCTGCCCACTGACGACATCCGGGTGGCTCTTCCGGACGACTTCGAGCGCCTCGTCGATGCGGCCCTGCCGCAGCAGGCAGGACCACAGCAGGTTGCGTGCGGCCCTCACATAGTCGACCGGCCTGTCGAACAGGGTGCCGTAGGCCGCGATGGCGGCACGCGCCTCGCGCTCGCTTTGCGCCAGCTTGCCGAGGTACATCTCGTTCGAGGCCAGGTTCACCCGCGCGATGGTGTAGTTGAGCAGGCTGGTGGCGGGATCCTGCATCCGGAATGCCTTCCTGAGGTGGGGGGCGGCACGCTCATACTGGCCACGCGACATCAGGATGCCGCCGAGAATGCCGAGCGCACGCCTGTAGTCCTTCATGGCCACGTCGTCGCGGCTGGCCATCGCGGCAACCACGACCTCCTGCATGGCCACGGCCTCGTCGTAGCGATTCTGGAACATCAGGTTGTAGGCGATTTCGCTGCGGACGTCGAGTACCACCCGGCTGTCCGGATCATGCGCCTGCATGAAGTCGTCAGCCTGCCGCAAGTATTGTTCACGGTCGGCGGCGCTAAATCCCACGTGCCCCACGCGCCCCTTGATCAACAGCGCGCGCGCGTACGATTCGGGATCGCTCTCGCGGACCGTGGCGGACAGCGCAAGCGCCTCTTCGACCAGTTCCTCGGCACGCTCCTGCATGCCCCTGCTCCAGAACACGTGCGCAATCGTGGCCAGCATCTCTGCGCGCAAGCCAGGGTCTCCGTATTCGGGGGTGCGCGCGCGCTCGATGCCGGCATCGAGCAACTCGACCGTCGACGGCAATTCGGCTTCCGGCATCGCGGGCGCACGTGCGTCGAACAGCCGGATGGTGAAGCTCTTTACAGCCTCGGCACGCTGCAGCGCCCGCTCGGCGCGCTGGCGCGCGGCATCTGCCTGGTCGCGTGCGATGTCCGAGGCGAGCGCCTCCCTGCGCGCGTGTTCGGCCTGCCAGGCGAACCCGACGATCCCTGCCGCCAGGCTGGCCACCAGCGCCACCACCAGCCCAGTGGCCAGCTTGTGCCGCATCACCAGCCGCCTGAAGCGGTAGCCACTACCGCCCCGCCGCGCCGCCACCGGCCGTCCCGACCGCCACGCGCGCAGGTCCGCCGCCAGTTCCGACACC
>NZ_BAAAZU010000031.1:0-25943 GCF_039537065.1 Luteimonas lutimaris
CATGGTGTCTCCGGGTAGATCGACAGTCTCCTGCCGGGTACCCGGTTACACAAAATCTTGGACAGGCCCCCGGGTTGCGGACGCCCACTTCGATGGGCATCCACGCTCGCATCCCGGCGGTTTCCAGCCGTCAATTCTCTGGGGCAACCCTGATGACTGGGATCTGTGCGAGTAGCCATCAGGCGTCGCATACCATGCGATGGGCGTGTCGCACGATTGCCCCTCCAGCTGGAGGCTTCTGATGCCTTACAAACTGATCTCGCTGTTGCCATTGCAGATCGCCCGCATGCTTCGCCTTGTCCGATCCATCGAACCTGGCCAACTCGCTGACGGCAAGCGTTGGGGCGTGCTCATCAAAGGACGTGGCTTCACGAGGCTCCTGCAGGAAGATCTCCTCGTGGGTCCCGGCCTGATACGGCCCTCGAGCTACTACGTGCCGCGGCCGCGCGAGTTCTATTCGGAAGCGTCGGCGTTGCTGGCTGCCCAGCAGTTGCGCTTGGTGCCTCGCAGGAGTTCCACCCATGCCGCAGCGCCGCAGTTTTGGACCCGGCGTTGAGTAGAAATGTGAGTAGACAAATTTTCTGCTTGCCGGAAAAAATGCTTCTGGGACACAAGCTTGGCGAAATCATTCAATTTCAACTTCGGGCGCCAGACATGAAAAACCCGCCTTTCGGCGGGTTTTTCATTTATAAGTATGCCAAACGCGTGATCACCAGCAGCCATTCGTTGTGGGCGTTCTTGCTCCGGCTTGGTTGATGGTCAGGTTGCCGCAGGAGTCGTCCGACTGCCTTCCTTGCGGTGTCGCGGTCAGGGTGTAGTTTTTTGCATCGACCCCGGACACCCCGATCGAATAAAAGTCGGAAGTGTCACTGTCACATGTGAACACCGTGGGCGAACCTGTTGCGTTGTATGCAAGCGCTGTCGTGTAGAACCGCTCCATCTGCTGCTGTGCTTGAAGCAGGCACGCCGCCCCCCCCGCGCGCCTGGCCTTGCGGATGTGCTCCGTGTAGGCGGGCAGCGCGATCGAAGCCAGGATTCCGATGATCGCGACCACGATCATCAGCTCGATGAGGCTGAAGCCGCAAACACGATGCTTCATGGGTGACGATACGACGCATGAGCAGTTGGACATGCTTTAGTTCCCCCTGATCTCTCGCCACGAAGCACGATCCCAACGCGGAGGCAACGTAGGAGTGCCGCCCGGCGCACCGCCACCGCTACCGCCGGCTGCGAGCAGTCCACGCAACAGGTTAGGCAGCGTCGGCATGCCAACACCCAAATTGACCGATCCGACCGGAAGGTCATTGATCACATCGTCGCTGGTGCTGCCGTCGCCATCCAAGTCGAAGTATGACCCACCGGCGCTGGTCCCGGTGAAAGCATCCAGCGCGTTGATGTATCCCGTACCCTCCCCGCCGCACGCATTGCCGGTGGGCACCATGCTGGCCGTCACGAGGAACGTGGATACTACCTGCGCATCCTGGACGATACGCTCACCGCTGTCGGGCAAGTCAATATACCAACCCTTGGAGTCGACGGGCAATCTGGCCTTGCTTTCGAAGGCACGCACCTCGAAGCCGTCCGCTTTGCCCGCCAAGACCTGGACGGTCCGCCGCGTCAGATCGCCTCGGGCAACGGGATCCGCGGCCGGATCGTCGTCGTCCATGAATCCGTACATGCTTTGTACCGACGCGTTCTCGGTATCGGCGTCCTGCACCGTCAGGTAGCGCCCGGTACCGAAGAAAATCCAACGCTTGTTGGTGACCGGATGAATCGCAACCGCCAGCCCGCCCGTAATCGGCTGCGGGTTGCCTGCACCATCCACCGCGGAAAAAATCCGCTTCGCGCTCCAAGACGTTGAATCCGTGGATGTCAGATCGAACTTCCACACGTTGCCAAGCATGTCCCCCGCATACACGTAGGCCAGCGACTTGCCGTCCGATCCATAAATGCCCGTGGGCGCGAACAGGCCGTTGGGCTGCGCCGCGGAACCGGTTCCAGTGCTGATCTCTCGGATGACCGCACCAGTGCCCGCATCGACAATCATCAGCACGGCCTGGTTGTTCACGCTATTCACGCCGTTTCCGATCACTACGGCGGCATTCGCGTTGCCTTGGACTCTCGAGATCAGCGGCTTTCCAAGGACCAGACCCATGTTGGTTCCGGGCGTCTCGGCAAGTTCCCACTTGACATCACGACCGGCGAAGGATGAAGGCGTGGTCACGTCAAGCGAATACACGCCCTTGCCACCCCGCCCGAGCGTTCCGACGAGGAGGTTCCTATCCGGCGTCAACCGCCGGCTGCTGACCGTCACCGGGCCATCCACGAAGAAACGATGGGCATAGTCTCCGCGGCTCAGCCTGGACAGTGCGCCGATATTGATAAGACCAGGCACGTAAGCGAACAATTCTTCACCGTCGGCCGCGTCGAAAGCATGCAGCATGCCGTCGTTCGCACCCACGTAAATGGTGTTGGTGTCCCTCACGTAGGCCGGCGAAGAATTGATGATGTCGCCCAGAATGCTTGTGCGAGCACGCAGCGTCCCATCGTGATTCTCTTCGAGGCGCTGCTCACCCTTGATGTAGTTCGCGTTGTCAGTGCCGCTGACTTCAAAGTTGGCTGGGCCGCCACTACGCTCAAGTAACTCCACCTGGCTGGCCGTCGGAAAAGTTGTACCGGAACCGCCCTCCGACGTGAAAACGTTGCGCGAACCCCAGGCGGGGATTGATGCAGTCCAAGCCTCGTCACCGACGCCATCTTCACTCACATGTGTAGCAGAAAGATTACCCGTCCAGATGCCGGCTACGTAGCTTGCACTGAAAAGAAGCGACTCGCTATCCAGCGACACAGAATTCGCTGCCACGTTCGACGACGAACTCGTTCGCTGCGAAATTGCAGCCAGCGCCTTGGCTAGGCCTTCGGAGAACTCCCTCGGGCTGGAAGCAGCCACGAATTCACCACGACTGTTCACTGCCGCATGCAGCAAATCATCAATGCGGGCCGGAATCGCAGCACTGCTGCTGGTGTTACCAGTTTCTGGATCTGGCCAACTCGGGTTATCCGGCACGTCGGATACGCTGGACCAACCCTTGGAGGTCTTGAGACCGATTGAGATGCCAAACGTTACCATGTGCTGCCAGAACGCTGGGTCTACGCTGCTGGTAGGCACATTGTTGCCCTCGGGGCTTGAGGAGTTCCCCATATAGGATTCCGTCCGAAGGTCGGTATTCCAGTACTTCATTGCCACGTCCGCCAACGTGCTTGTGTAATTGTCCTTGTAGGGTGCTTCCGGCGAGTACTTGTAAGTCTTCCCTCCTGCCCCCTTGATAATACTGCCACCCTGATTGTCTACATTCCCGCTGCCTGCGGTACCACTGTTCCAGTAGCCATCCGTGGTCAAGATGGTGAAGTTCTGGCGACAGGAAAGCTGAGAACTGCCGTTTTCCGGCCCATACGGTCCGTACTCGCTCGCACTACTGAAGTACTTGCCTGCATCATTTAAGGCATTCTGCAGGGGCGTTCCGTCCTTGCCTTCGGCAGAATACAGGTTGTCGTACCAATCACTTCGGTTCTCAATATCCTCATCCGGATCATCAATGAAGCGACCGTCCCCATTCTTTACCGGAATCGGGTTGTCGTGATTGGCCCCGCGCTTCCATATTGTCCTGAACCCCACCCGCACCGTTCCGTCAAGCGAAGCAAACGCCTCGCCAGCGCCCGCCTTTGCGGCCTTCATTCTGGTTCGGTGATAGGAGTACCAGATCGCGAAGTTCTGCATCTCCTCTGGCTCAGTACGCCCCGACGGAGCCGCGAACTCGCAGTTCTGCCAGTTGTTCTTCGATGCACTGCACCCCGCGTTCGCCTCACCCTCACTTCCCTTACTGGCGCGGTATTCACTTTTCACTACTCTCAGCTTGTAACCACTATTCCGGGTGCCAACCTGACGAATCTGGTAGCGATAATAGTTGGCCTGCTTTGTAAGGTCGGAAGCCCCAGGCTTGGGAACAAAATAGGTTTGCGTCTCATTCGACAAGTCGATCTTATTTCCAGACGCAAGATTTGCACTGCTGTAGGCGCTCGTATACGAGGTTCCACCCGTCATCCGAGTCTCGCCATCCGCCTTCAGCCAAGGTCGATAGGTCTTTGAAGGGTCGTAGTAAATCGTGTTGTTGACGTAGGATTTGTCAGTAATGTCGTCGTCGAGACTGTTCCAACTCGTGATGTCCTTAGGCATTGCGACGTAGGTCATCGACCCCGAGTCATCCAAAATGAACAGGATATTGGGCGCGACACGAGCTCCTGTCGTCAACGGATCATCCGGAATATCCATGCCCGCGCCCGCCGGACCCGCCAGCACAGTGGCAAGAAAGGCCGCTAGGCATGCAAAGCCGCGCGGCTTCTGTGAACTCGACGAGTTCCTGCATTTTGACTGATAGCGTTCCATGATTACACCCCTGGTTCCGGGATACGGCTGATGACGTTCGCCTGCAGGAAAACGTCCGCCCTGCCCTCGGCGCGACTGCGTGCGGTGATGCGATACATCGGGCTTTGGCACTCGATTTTTTCCTCCTCTCCGGCAACGTCGCAAGCACCTTTCCGGCCGGGACCGGTGCCGAGATATTCGATCCAGTATTCCGGCGCTGCCGCGAGCCGTGCCGAGTCGTAACTGGACGCAGGCACGGCGATCCAGTTGGGATTCGAGCCTGTCGGGCAAATGCCCGAGTTGACGCAGTCATCAGCGTCCGGAATGGCGGTATCCCAGGCGCCCGTGGCAAGCACCTGGTCCTGCGCATAGCGCAACGCGGACTCCGCGGCCTGGAAGGCCAGGCTGCGATCGCGCAGGTTGGCGCTCATCCGTTCCTGCATGGAGGAACTCCGTAATACGACGATCGCCAGGATCGCCGTGGCGACCAGCAACACCAATACGACGACCAACGCGACGCCATGCTGGTTTCCTCGCCCCATCGAACGGCGTATACCAAGTCTCATAGTGTCCGCCCTCTCATGCTGACTACGTTCGACGCTGTGCGGGTCAACGCTTCCCCATCTGCGCTTATGCCCTGCAAGGTCATTGTCATCCGTACCGCGATCACGTTGCGCCAGTCCGCTACAGTTGCTGCGGCGACGTAGGCATTGCTACCCGCTTGGAGATACTCGAAATCGAGCTCCCGTACTCCCTCCGCAACCTCCTGTGGGGTGCCACCCATGCGCGACACGAACAGGGAGTTTCCACCACGACCGTTGTCACCGACGAACCAGTTCACGTCGCGCAGACGTGCCAGCACCACGGCCCCAGGCGGGGCGTATTCGTCGGAGGTAGGGTTGTAACCGCCTGGCAGAGTCGCAAAACTCACCGTCATGCCACTCACACCCGTTGTCTGGACGACGTGGGTCTTTCGCGCGTTGCATAGCAGGATGAAGTCATCCACGTCGAAGACGTCATCTGCCGCATCGAGCTCGTCAGGATCCAATGTGACTGAACCTGAGGTCGATGCGAGCACGCGATAAGCCGCATCATCGCCAGAAACCACCCGCAACGAGTCCACACCGTCGGCGTTGGTAGTTCCGCGTACGGCCTCATCCCGGAATCTTTCCACGACCGTCCCGCTACCTTCCACGACCGAGAAATTCGAGCAGGCCGAGCCGCCCGCGGCGCGAATGTCCCGGGACATCAATTCGAACGCAATCCGTGCGCTTTCCTGGATGCGGCTAAGGTCTTCGTTGGAACGATAGGTGTTCTGGCTGGAAATGAAGATCGCGAAGGCTGCACCGATCACTATCAGGCCAAGCACCATGGCGATCATCAGCTCGATCAGGCCGAATCCGGTCATTCGCCGGACGGCCCCCCTCGCGTGTACGGGCGATGCACTCATATGCGGGTCCTGGTCGTAATCGTGCGCGTTCCGCTGCCACCGGCACGCCGGTCATCCCAACGGACCGTAATTTCGCAGTTGTCCGGACAGTTCGAGATCTGTCCACAGGTGGTCACGTCCGTCGAATTCTTGGTGATATTGGTCTTTAGGCTGGCTAGCCAGTCCCTGAGATCATTCTGGGCAAGCGTGCTTCCGGTACCGGCAGCGCAGAGCATTCCGGCGGTGTTGTAGCTGGCCGCATTGACGCGGTTGGCACGCATGGCCTCCGCGATCGCATTGGTCTGCATGACCGCCTGGCTGGTTTCGAGTGAACTCTGCCCCCCCCGCAATGCAACCGACTGCATCGCCGCGACACCCATCAGGCCGATGCCGAGGATGACGACGGAGACGAGCACCTCGATCAGGCTGACGCCGCGCATGCGCGACGACTTGGAAGCCGGACGACGCACACGATGAAAGACACCGCTGGTTACGGGTTTCCGAATCACGGGCATGAACCTCCGCCATCTTTTTCGGTTGTGATGACGCTGCCGCCAGCCAGCACGGTGAGCAACCGTTGGTTCTCCGCGGGCTTGTCAGTGGGCATGCATACGGTCAGCGATTCTTCCGCATTGACCAGGCCGGACGGGTTGAAGCGGATGCCGGTGGTCGGGCCGCTGAGCTGCAGGCCACCGGACGAAGTCTGTTCCCTGATCACATCGGTATCTCCCGACACGTTGTCCCGCCCGATGACGATCCAGCGATCCCAGTCGGGACTGCCGGAGCAGGTGGTGCCATCGGCGCTGCTGCAGACCGTCACTCTGGCATTGCGGCGAATCGCTTCGGAACGGGCCAGTTGGAGCGACGCCGTCATCTCTCCCGTCGTACCGTTCAACCGGTTTGCGTTGACGAACGCGATCATGCTGGGTGCGGCGACGGCCGCAAGAATCCCCAGGACGGCGACGGTGACCATCAGCTCGATCAGCGTGAACCCCCGCGCGCGATGACAAGCCGCTCCCGCTATGTCGGCTGGAAGAATCACTGACATACCACTCCCCTTCGTGGACGACATACCCTAGCCCTGCACAGGACGGTACTCCACGACTTCAGGGATGAACGGCCCGATCCACGGCATGGGTGGCTAAACTCGGCCGCACGTGCCGCACGTCCGGAGGCACAGGACTGGACCCTGGACCAAGGACCCGAACCGCATGCCTTCGCCGCCCACCACGCCCCGGCCGCTCGACACACTGTGGCAGGCCAGCACCATCATCTGGATCATCCTGGCCGGTGAGGCGCTCGCGGTCGTGCTGGTGCTGGCGCCCGGTGGGCCCCCGGACTGGCTGGCGTACTTCGGGATGGCGTCTTTTGCGATCCAGTGGGTCTTCCTGACGTCACTGGGGGGGTTGTACCTGTGCCGGCGCTGGCTGGATCGTGCGCCCCCACCTTTCATCGCTCAAGCTGGGCTCGCAGCCCTGCTGTTGAGCACGTGGCTGATCTGCTTGATGGCGTGGCTGTTCCTGGACGACTTGGGGGTCAGGCCCGCGGAAGGCTGGTTCCGGTTTTCGTTGCAGCTTACCGGACTTGCACTGACGGTCGGGCTACTTGCGCTTGCGGCGTTCCAGGCGCAGTGGCGGGGACGGCAACTCGCGCTTCGCGCCAAACAGTCAGAACTGGAAGCGTTGCAGGCGCGGGTGCGGCCGCACTTCCTGTTCAACACCTTGAACAGCGGCATCGCACTGGTGCGGCAGCACCCGGAACAGGCAGAGGAATTGCTGCTGGGGCTGTCGGACCTGTTCCGGGCAGCGCTGGCGCGGCCGCATGACGTGGCGCTGGGGGAGGAACTGGCGCTGGTGCGCCGCTATCTGGAGATCGAGGCGGTGCGCTTCGGGCCACGGCTGCGGGTGGCGTGGCAATTGCCGGAGCCGCTGCCGGAAATGGAGGTGCCGGCGCTGTCGGTGCAGGCGCTGGTGGAGAACGCGGTGCGGCACGGGATCGAGCGGCTGCCCGATGGCGGGGAAGTCGGCATCGAGGTCACGCGGCACGCGGATGCGGTGGTGATCGCGGTCCGCAATCCGGTGCCGGCCGGCGCGGATGGCGGTGGCGAGGGGCATTCGATCGGGCTGCAGGCGACGCGGGCACGGCTGCAGGCGAGTACGGGGGGACGCGGCAGCCTGACGTCAGGGCGCGAGGGGGATGCGTTTGTTGCGCGGATCCGGTTGCCGGTGGTGTAGGCGTGGACGAGTGGGCTTTGGCTCTTTGTAGGAGCGGCTTCAGCCGCGAGCTTTTCCGGTGCACGAGCCGAAGTCACTGGATGACCAGCCTTCGGCTGTTGTAAAGCGCTTCCCGCCTGCGCGGGGATGACGGTCAAGGGCAGGCAGGTTTCGTAGGAGCGGCCGGAGCCGCGAGCTTTTCCGATGCGCGCCGGAAGTCGCTGGGTCCCCGCTTTCGCGGGGATGGAGAGCAGCGACCGTTCCCGAGGCAACTCCAGCCAACCGCCCCGCCCCGGCTTCCTAGGTCACCACCTCGTAACAAGGCCGGTATTCCCCGGAAATCTTCATCCGCCGCTGTACGACGAACGCCCGCAGCAGCGCGTCCAGCGATTCCATCATGTCCTTGTCGCCGTGGATCTGGAACGGGCCGAATTCCTCGATCCGGCGCATGCCGTCTTCCTTGACGTTGCCGGCGACGATGCCGGAGAAGGCGCGACGCAGGTCGGCAGCCAGGTCGTGCGGCTTGCGGCCGTGGTGGAGGTCGAGGGCGGCCATGGCTTCGTGGGTGGGCTGGAAGGGCTGCTGGAATTCCAGCGGCACGTCCAGCGACCAGTTGAAGTAGAAGGAGTCCTTCTGGTCGAGGCGGTACTCGCGTACGGCGCGGATGCCGGCGGCCATCCGCTTGGCGACCTTTTCGGGGTCGCCGACGATGATCTCGTAGCGGCCGGTGGCGCCCTCGCCCAGGGTGAGGCGGATGAACCTGTCGATCTGCTCGAAGTACGGCGCCGAGGCGACCGGGCCGGTCAGGATCAGCGGGAACGGCAGCTTCGCGTTCTCCTCGCGCAGCAGGATGCCGAGCAGGTAGAGGATTTCCTCGGCGGTGCCGACGCCGCCCGGGAACACGATGATGCCGTGGCCGATGCGGACGAATGATTCCAGCCGCTTTTCGATGTCCGGCATGATCACCAGGTGGTTGACGATCGGGTTGGGCGACTCGGCAGCGATGATGCCCGGCTCGGTGATGCCGATGTAGCGGGTGTGGCGCTTGCGCTGCTTGGCGTGGGCGATGGTGGCGCCCTTCATCGGGCCCTTCATCGCGCCCGGGCCGCAGCCGGTGCAGATGTCCAGGCCGCGCAGGCCGAGCTCGTAGCCCACGTCCTTGGTGTACTGGTATTCGTCGCGGTTGATCGAGTGGCCGCCCCAGCAGACCACGAGGTTGGGGTCGGCCGGCTGCAGCACGCTGGCGTTGCGTAGCAGGCGGAACACGGCATCCGTGATGCCGCCGGAGGTGTCGAGTTCGTCGGCGTATTCGGGCGCGAGTTCGATCGAGGTGTAGACCAGGTCGCGCACGACGGCGGCGAGCAGCTCCGCGACGCCGCGGATGATCTCGCCGTCGACGAAGGCGATGGCCGGGGCGTTCTTCAGGTCGATGCGTACGCCGCGGTCCTGCTGGCGCACTTCGATGTCGAAATCGGGGTACAGCTCCTGCGCGGCGCGCGGGTCGTCGGAGGTGCTGCCGGTGGTCAGCACCGCGAGCGCGCAGCGGCGCAGCAGGTCGTGCATGCCGCCGCGCGAGGCATCGCGCAGGCGCGCGACCTCGTCTCGGGAGAGGATGTCGAGTCCGCCGCGCGGGTAGATGCGGGCGTTGACGGTGGGGAGCGTGGGCGTGGTCGCCATGGGGCCGGGGGTCTTGGTCATCCAGTCGTTCTGTCTTGTTTGTGTCGTCGGCTAGGGACTTTAGCGTAGTGGGGCTGTGCGGGCAGGAATCGCCTGTCACCGGAAACAGGAACGGCCGGGTCGCCCCAGCCGTTCCGTACAACGGTTTGCGGTGGATCAGAACTGGTAGCGCAGCGTCAGCATGGCCGACCAGCGCGAAACCACGCGCGAGGGGTACGAGGCATTGGCGTCGTACTCGCTCAGGCGCTCCCAAGACGGGTTGGTTGAGCTTCCGAGGTCGTAGGTATACGTGCCGTCGGCATTGACCGAAGCCAGCCGCGCCAAGTAACGGGTGTTGTCCGAGAAGGTCTCGCCCATCGTCTCGCCCCAATCCTTGTTGAGCATGTTGAGGAAGTTGTAGATGTCGAGGCGGATCACCGACTTGTGGCCCTTGAAAAAGCCCGGCAGTTCCTGCTGGACGCTCACATCGAGCTGATTGACCCACGAGTACCGGTCCCCGTTGCGGTCCGCGATGCTGCCGCGACGGGAATTCAGATACGAATTGCTCGAGATGAAATCCTGAAACGCCTCGATCTGCTCAGGTGTCGCCGAGCCGTAGCTCACGATCGGGTCGTTGGCCAGCGGGATGTAGGCCGGATCCTGGTAGATCCCGTCGCCGTTCGTGTCGCCATTGATGGTCCAGGTATACGGCAGGCCGGAGTGGCCGTTGTAGTACGCGGCGACGCTGGTCTTGTAGTCACCGAACAGCGCCTTCTCCCAGCCGAGCGTGGCCTTGATGGAGTCGCGAATCACGCGGCCCGCATTCGTCGCGAACTCCTGGTTCGGGTTGACGCGCGAGACGTACTGGTAGCTGGACCAAGCCTGCGAGCTGCCGTCGGAGGCCACTTCATTGGCCTTCGTGTAGGTGTAGCTCAGGCTGCCGAACCAGTTGTTGGCCAGCGGCTTGCTCAGGGCGAACGTCACCGAGGAATTCGAACCCTTGTCGGTATTGCCCATCACCGTGGAATTGGTGGTGAAGTCCGGGTTCGCGCCGCAGGTGCGGTTGCTGCTGCTCATGCTGCCGAGGTTGCACCAGAAGTACTGGCGACCGTCAGCCAGCGTGCCCTGTGCCGGACCGAGGTTCAGCGCCTGGTAGAACACCGCGTCCTTGGCCTTGATCTGCTGGAACTCGACCGTACCGATCATTCCCCACCACGGCAGTTCCGCGTCGTAGCCGAGGCTAAACTTGTAGACAGTCGGGAGCTTGAAGTCCGGGTCGATCGAGTCGATCTGGTAGCTCGGCGTTCCGCCGGCCGGAATGTTCTGGTTGTACGGATCGGAGCTGAACGGCGCATCGGCCGAATCGAACGAGCGGTACGACAGCGAGGTCACGCCGTTGTTCTGGTAGGGGTTGGCCAGCCAGACGAAGGGCGGGACGCTCTGGAACAGGCCCGCGCCACCGCGCAACTGCGAGTACCGCTCGGTATCGAACGAATAGTTGAAGGACACGCGCGGCATGATGACCTTGTTACTTGAGCCCAGCTTGTAGTCGTTCGGGAAACCGAATGCCTCTTCGAAGCCCGGGGTACGGACCGGCGCCTTGTCGGCCTTGGGAAGGTTCACGCGCAGGCCGTACGTCAGCGACAGCTTGTCGTTGACCTGCCAGGTGTCCTGCAGGAACGGGCTGACCTGGGTGTAGACGAGTGCCGCCGCGGTATCCGCCTCGGTGAAGCCCGGCGCCGGGCGACGCAGGTTGTACACGTCGTAGTTGCCCGCGGCGAAATCGGCAAGGCTGGTGAATACGTACGAGCCATGCAGGTCGCGCCCGTACAGGTTGTACACATCGTGGCGCATGTAATCCACGCCGCCCTTGATGGTGTGGTCGCCGGCGTAATAGGTGCCGAACGCCGACAGGGTGTAGCGCTCGGTGTTGATCTGGTTTTCGTGGCGGTTGTTGTCCTCGCCGATGAAGATCGAGCCGCCGCCGGCGGTTTCGATCTCCACTTCCGGCTGGTTGATCGGGTTGCCGTTGACCTGGTCGAACTTCTGGTGGCTGAGCTTGATCTCGGTCGAAAAGTTGTCGGTCCAGTCGCTGAACAGCTGCAGCGACGTGTTTTTGGTGACGTTATCGATGTTGTACCAGTGGCTCGACAGCACCACGTTTTCCGGATACGCGTCATACGGCGACGGACGGAATTCCTTGGTCTGCTGGTAGGTCAAGCTGGCGCGGTGGTAGTCGCTAATGTTCCAGTCCAGCTTGACCAAGGTGCGCTTGTTCTCGAGGTTGACGCCGGTCGAACCGTGGTTGCCCGGCACCATGCCGAGGGCCGTGGCCGTATCGATCGCCTCCTGGACTTCCTGCGAGGTGACGAAACCATTGGCCACGCCGTCGGACTGGGACGCGCCGCCGAAGTCGGTGATTTTCTGCTCTTCGTACGAGGCGAAGAAGAACAGTTTGTCCTTGACGATCGGGCCGCCGAGTGTGAAGCCCGTGGTCTTGTCGGTGTCGAACAGGTCGTACTTCTCGCCGTCGCGGCTGCCGACCATGTCCTCGGCGTTCTTGTAGACGTGGTACACGGAGCCGTGGAACTCGTTGGTACCCGACTTGGTCACGGCGTTGACCGTGGCGCCGACGGTATCGGCCGCAACATCGTAATCGGAGATCTTGATGTCGTAGGCGGCGATGGTGTCCACCGAGATCGGACTGCCGGTGTAGGGCATGCCGTTGCCGTTCAGGCCAAAGGGGTCGCCCTGCGACAGACCGTCGACCGAGATGGTGTTGTAGCGGTTGTTCACGCCCGCGACGGAAATCGAACCGCCGGCCTGGTCGATCACCGTGACGCGCGGATCCATGCGCGCGGCATCGTCGAGCGAACGGCTGCCCGCCGGAAGAATTTCGAGCTGGCGACCGCTGATCGAGGTGCCGACGCCCTTGTTGTCGGGGTTGAATGTATCCAGCATGCGCGAGGCGGTAACCGCAACGGTTCCCAGCGTCGTGGCTTCGCTGCTGCCGAGTTGCGCATTGATCGCGTTGACCTTGTTGAGGTCGAGGTAGACGCCTTCCTCGGTATCGGTACCGGTACCGGCCTTGGTGACGGTGATGGTGTACGGGCCGCCCACACGCAGGCCGCGCGCGGTGTAGCGGCCGCTGGCGTCAGTGGTGGCGCGGCTGACCGTGCCCGACTCGACGTGGGTGATCGTCACTTCCGCACCGGCAACCGGGTTGCCGTCGGCACCGGTGACAAGGCCGCCGACACCGGCGGATGTGCTCTGCGCGAACGCAGGTGCAGCGGCGAGCGCGACGATCAGCCCGAGCGACAGCTTGGAAAGTCGAAGACGGGAATGGTTCATGGTCTGGTTGGCCTCGATGCAATGGACGGAATTGCGCGATGTCGCGCAAGCCTGGAAACACGATGACTGGGAAGTCCCCACCCCACGCAGGCTGCAAGCCCGTCTTCAGGGGTTAACAACAGATTAACACGATAGACCGCCCGGATGACAGTGAAATGACAGCTGCATCACAGGCGTTTTCGGCTATTTCCGGCCCGACTTGAGCAATGCCCGGCAAGTGCTTGTCGGTCCGTCGGGCGTCAGGCGCTGGAAGCGATTCCAAGGTAGGCGCCGATGCCGTCGAGGAACATCTGCACCGAGATCGCGACCAGCAGCATGCCCATCAGCCGCTCGACCGCGGTCAGGGCGCGGGTGCCGAGCAGCTTGTACAGGACGGTGGCCGACAGCAGGATCACCGCAGCCGCGCCCCAGGCGATCATCAACGCCAGGCTCCAGGTGCCCAGGCGGTCGGGTTCCTGGCTGCCCATCAGCATCACCGCGGCCATGCCCGACGGTCCGGCGATCATCGGAATCGCGATCGGGACGATGAAGGGTTCGCCGCCGGGCAGCGCGCCCATCAGCCCTTCGGGCGGCGGGAAGATCATGCGGATGCCGATCAGGAACAGCACGATGCCGCCGGCGATCGACACCGATTCCTGGCGCAGGTGCATCAGCTCCAGCGCGTACTTGCCGAACCACAGGAACACCAGCAGCACGCCCAGCGCGATGAGCAGTTCGCGGACCATGACGATCCGCTGGCGCTTCGGCGTCAGCGGGCGCAGCAGGCTGAGCACCACCGGCACGTTGCCGAGCGGGTCGAGGATCAGGAACAGCAGCAGGGCGGCGGAGACGATGGTCATGGGTGCCTCCTTTGCCCGTCGGGGGTGGCGCGGAAATTGAAGTCGTCATCCCCCCGCAGGCGGGGACCCAGTGGCTTCGTCGCGACCGGATGCCATTGGCCTGGAACAAGGCCAACGGCTCCCCGCATGCGCAGGTACGACGACGCCCTGGAGTTCACGCCTGCGGGCTCCACACCTGTCCGCGATGGGCGGCGCCGTCCGCCGACAGCAGGGTCACGCAGTCATCGGCGTACTGCGCCGGGTCGGCGGCTTCGCGGTCGTCTTCCTCGACGTAGGCCTGGGCACGCAGCGTGGTGCGCATCGGGCCGGGCTGCAGGCCGCTGATGCGCACGCTGGAGCTGGCCAGCTCGGCGTGCAGCATGCCCACCATCGCCGCCATCGCGTGCTGGGCGAGACCGTAGCCGCCCCAGTAGGCACCGCCGACACGGTCCGGGTCATCGACCACGAACACCACCGCGCCGTCGGGCGACTTGCGCAGCAGCGGCAGGCAGGCCTGGGTGAGCCAGGCGCGGGCAGTGAGGTTGACGTGGATGGCGCGCGCGATGGCGGCCGGGTCGCTGCGTTCGAACGACGTCAGTCCGCGGAAATCGGCCGCGCAGTGCAGCAGGCCGTCGAGCCGGCCGAAGCCGTCGGCGATGCGCCGGGCGAGTTCGGCGTGGTCGTCGGGCGATGCGCCTTCGAGGTCGAAGGGATAGTTCACCGGCTCCGGCAGCCCCTCCCCGCTCTTGGCGATGGCGTCGTAGACGCGGTTGAGCTTGGGCACCTTGCGGCCGAGCAGGACGACGGTCGCGCCGGCGCGCGCGCAGGCGATCGACGCCGCGCGTCCGAGGCCGCCGTGCGCGCCGCTGACCAGGACGACCCGGTCCTGCAGCGCGCCCGGCCGCGCGTCACCGGCAGTGGCCGGCGCCGCACTCACGCCTTCTGCACTTCCGCGATCATGCGCGCCAGCTCACCGGACTCGTACAGCTCCATGGTGATGTCACAGCCGCCGATCAGCTCGCCGTGGATGAACAGCTGCGGGAAGGTCGGCCAGTTGGAGTAACGCGGCAGGTTGGCGCGCACGTCGGGGTCTTCGAGCACGTTGACCGTGTACATCTCGTCGCCGACGCCGGCCGCCTTGAGCGCCTGCACGGTGCGGCTGGAGAAGCCGCACATGGGGAACTGCGGGGTGCCCTTCATGAAAAGGACGATGGGGTGGCCTTCGACGTCGGTCTTGATCCGCTCCAGAACGGACATTGCACTCTCCTGCATGGCACAGCGCCGCGGCGGACTGCGCCGCGGCCGTGCGTGGGGTTTCGGAAGGCCGTATTGTAAGCCACGCAGGCCTTGCGGCCCGCTGGACACATCATCCGACACGCCCGGGACGCCATGGCCATCGAACTGCCTCCCCTGCCCTACGAGCGCAGCGCGCTCGAACCGCACATCTCGGCCGAAACCGTCGAGTACCACCACGGCAAGCACCAGCGCGGCTACGTGGAGCGGCTCAACGCGCTGGTCGCCGGCACGGACCTGGCCGGGGCGCCGCTGGAGGACATCGTGCGCAAGGCCCAGGGCGCGGTATTCGAGAACGCGGCCCAGGCCTGGAACCACGCCTTCTACTGGCGCTGCCTGCGGCCCTCGGCCGGGGGTGGCGGCGGCACGCCGTCGGGCGCGCTGGGCGAGGCGATCGACAATGCCTTCGGCGGCTTCGAGCCGCTGCGCGCGCAGTTCGACGCGCTGGCGCTGAAACTGTTCGGCTCGGGCTGGGTGTGGCTGGTGCAGCGCGAAGACGGCGGACTGGCCCTGGCGGCCACCTCCAACGCAGCCACCCCGCTGACCGGCAGCGACATCCCGCTGCTGGCCTGCGACGTCTGGGAACACGCCTACTACATCGACTACCGCAACGCGCGGGCGAAGTACCTGGAGGCGTTCTGGAACCTGGTCGACTGGGACTTCGTCGCCTCGAACCTGAAGTAGCCCGCGCCGCCTACCCCTCGCGCAGCCTGGCGATGACGGGGGCGACCTGCGCGTCGCGGCCCAGTTCCGCACCCACGCGTTCGAGCACCTGCGCCAGCCCGGTCACCGAATCGGTGCGCACGGTGGCATGGCCGACCTTGCGCCCCGGCCGCGACGACTTGCCGTAGTCGTGCCAGTGCGCGCCCGCCGCCCGCAGCACCGGGTCCGGGTCGGGCAGCTCGCCGATCCAGTTCAGCATGCACGCATGGCCGCGCATCGTGGTCGCGCCCAGTGGGCGACCGAGCACGGCGCGCAGGTGGTTCTGGAACTGGGAGGTTTCCGCGCCTTCATGGCTCCAGTGCCCGGAGTTGTGCACGCGCGGGGCCAGTTCGTTGGCCAGCAAATCCCCGCCGTGCTGGAACAGCTCCAGCGCGAACACGCCGACGTAGTCCAGCTCCCCGGCCAGACGGCGCGCGTAGTCGAACGCGGTCGCGGCCAGCGCGTCGTCGACCCGCGCCGGGGCAAGGCTGGCCGACAGCACGCCGTCGACGTGCCAGTTCTCGGTCAGCGGCCAGGTGCGGAACTCGCCGTCGCGGCCACGTACGGCCACCACGCTGAGCTCGCGCTCGAACGGCACGAAGGCTTCGAGGATCAGGCCAACCGTTTGCGCCTGCGCACCCAGTGCGGCCCAGGCGGCGTCGGCTGTCGCTTCCCCGGTTCCCGGCCTGATCCGGAACTGTCCCTTGCCGTCGTAGCCCAGTCGCCGCGTCTTGAGGATGCACGGCATGCCGACCTGCGCGATCGCGGCGTCGAGCCCTTCGCGCGAGGTCACGTCGGCAAATGCCGGCACCGGGATGCCCGTGTCGCGGAACAGCGTCTTTTCCGCGAGGCGGTCCTGGATCAGGCCCAGCGCGCGTGGATTCGGGAACACCGGCACGCGCTCGCTGAGCCACTTCGCGGATTCGGCCGGCACGTTCTCGAAATCGAAGGTCGCCACGTCGATCTTCGACGCAAATTCCGCCAACGCGGCCTCGTCGCGGTAATCGCCCACCAGCAGCGGCGCGAACTGCCCGGCGCAGGCGTCGGGCTGGGTATCCATCACCAGGAAGCGCAAGCCCAGCGGCGCGCCGGACAGGGCCAGCATGCGGGCGAGCTGGCCGCCACCCAGGATTCCTACGGTGGTCATGTCAGTTTCCGACGGGAATGCGCGGGTCGTCGTTGCCGGCGACCTGCTCGGCCTGGCGGCGACGGAACGCGTCGAGCGCACCGGCGACATCCGCATGGTCCGCGGCCAGCATCGCCGCGGCGAACAGCGCCGCATTGGCGGCGCCGGCGTTGCCGATGGCGAAGGTCGCGACCGGGATGCCGGCCGGCATCTGCACGATCGACAGCAGCGAGTCCATGCCGTTGAGCGCCTTCGACTGCACCGGCACGCCGAGCACGGGCACCGCGGTCTTGGCCGCCAGCATGCCCGGCAGGTGCGCCGCGCCGCCGGCACCGGCGATGATCGCGCGCAGCCCGCGCGCCTGCGCAGTGGCGGCGTAGTCGAACAACACGTCGGGCGTGCGGTGCGCTGAAACCACGCGCACCTCGAACGGCACGCCCAGCGCTTCGAGCTTCTGCGCGGCGTGCTGCATCGTCTCCCAGTCGGAACGCGACCCCATCACGACGCCGACCATCGGCGCGGGGCTTGCGGGCGGGGTGGACATGGCTGCTCCCTGCTTCAAAGCGGCATTTTAGCGTAGCTGCGCCCCGGGATTGCGGGTGGGGCAGCGCCTTCGCTCCGTCTGGCGTGGTGCTACGCTTTACCGCCAATCCCGCCCACGCGCCCGAATCCGCCATGGACCGCAAGCTGCTCGACATCCTCGTCTGCCCCGCCAGCCGCCAGCCGCTGGCCCTGCTCGACAAGACCGGGCTGGAGTCGCTGAACCGCGCCATCGCCGCGTCCGGCGTGAAGCGCGCCGACGACACGCCGCAGTCCGAACCGCTGCGCGAGGCGCTGGTCACGCGCGACCGCAAGATCGTCTACCGCATCGACGACGGCATCCCGGTGCTGCTGGCCGAAGAAGGCCTGGCGACCGCGCAGGTCGCGGATTTCCCGCAGGCATGAGCGGCGACGCGATCACCCCGCCGCCGCGCGAGGCGGTCGAAGCCGACGTCGCCCGCGTCCTGGCCGAGGACATCGGGAGCGGCGACGTCACCGCCGCCCTGCTGCCCGACCACGCCGACGTCGCCTACCTGCTGTGCAAGGAGGACGCGGTGGTCTGCGGGCGGCCGTGGTTCGACGCCTGCCACCGCGCGCTCGACCCGGACGTGGCCATCGACTGGCGCGTGGCCGAGGGCGACCGCGTGGCTGCCGGCACCGTGCTGGCGACGCTGTCGGGCCATGCCCGCGCGCTGGTCAGCGCCGAGCGCACGGCGCTGAATTTCATGCAGACGCTCACCGGCACCGCCACGACGACTGCGGCGCACGTCGAAGCCGTGCGCGGCGCGCGCGCGCCGCTGCCCGATCCGCAGATCCTCGACACCCGCAAGACCCTGCCCGGCCTGCGCGTGGCGCAGAAGTACGCCGTGCACGCCGGCGGCGGCGTCAACCACCGCATGGGCCTGTTCGACGCGGTGATGCTGAAGGAAAACCACGTCCGCGCCGCCGGCTCGCTGACCGCGGCGATCCGCGCCGCGCGCGCGCAGCAGCCGTCGCTGCCGCTGATCGTGGAGGTGGAGACGCTGGACGAACTGCGCGAGGCCCTCTCGGAAGGCTGCGAACGGGTACTGATCGACGACTTCGACCGCGCCGCCCGCCGCGAGGCCGTGCGCATCGCCGCGGCCGATCCGTTCAACGGTGCGATCCCGCTGGAAGTCTCCGGCGGCGTCGACCTGGAAGGCCTGCGTGCGATTGCCGAGGACGGCGTGGACTGTATTTCGATCGGCGCGCTGACCAAGCACGTGCGGGCGATCGACCTGTCGATGAAGCTCGGGCCGCCGCCGACGCGGTAAGCACTGGGCGCAGCGCGTAAGCACCTGCCGTCGTGGGAGCATTTGCTGTGGTGGGAGCGGCCATGGCCGCGATGGGGTGCAGGCATC
This sequence comes from Luteimonas lutimaris, assembly GCF_039537065.1. Lineage (NCBI taxonomy): Bacteria > Pseudomonadati > Pseudomonadota > Gammaproteobacteria > Lysobacterales > Lysobacteraceae > Luteimonas > Luteimonas lutimaris. Next base: position 18,931 of record NZ_BAAAZU010000031.1, read on the forward strand.
GCTCCATCGCGGCCATGGCCGCTCCCACTTTCCACTCTTACCACCTCTCACCGACAGGCCCGGCATCACGGGCCGGCCAGTCCCTCGCGGTCCTTCTTCGCAACGATTGCCAAGTCCGCGTGGACCTGCCTACATTGCCGGCATGCCAACCCTCGTGATCCTGATGATCGTGGGCGCCATCGGCGCGGCCCTGTGGAGTTCGGCGCGCGCCGCCGCGGAGCGCGCCGAGGTCCTGGGCCGCAATGCCTGCCGCGCCGCCGACGTGCAGCTGCTCGACCAGACCGTGCACGCGACCGGCGTACGCCTGCACCGCGGCGAGGATGGAAAGCTTGGCTTCGAGCGCGCGTTCCGGTTCGAGTATTCGCGCGGCGGCGACGACCGCCAGGTCGGGCGGCTGGTGCTGCGCAGCGGCGAGCTGGTCTACTTCAGCGGTCCGGCGCAGGCGGCGAGCGTGGTGCAGCTGCACTGATGCAACACCCGCGTGGCTGTGGGAGCGGCCATGGCCGCGATGGAGCGACGCCTGCACCCGATCGCGGCCATGGCCGCTCCCACAAAAGCTCCCGCAAACACCAGCCCGCAGCGGCTACTTGACCACGCGCAGGTGGCCGCCGCGCCGCGGTGGCGTGGGGTCGTCGTCGGGATGTTCGTCGGACCCGGTGGCCGGCGCGCTGTCGGCGCCGGTATCGCCGTCGGCCGCTTCGGCGCCATCGCTGCCGGCGATGTCTTCCGGCAGCGCCATGCCCTGCCCGGTCTCGCGGGCGTAGATCGCCATCACCGCCGCGATCGGCACCACCACCGGGTGGCTGACGCCGCCGAAGCGCGCGGTGAAGCGCACGCTGTCGTTGTCCATTTCCAGCCTGGCCACGGCGCGGTCGGCGATGTTGAGCACCACGCGCCCGTCCTTGACCGTGTGCGGCGGCACGCGCACGCCGGCCTGGCTGGCATCCACCAGCAGGTGCGGGGTCATGCCGTTGTCGGCAATCCATTCGTACAGGGCCCGCAGCAGGTACGGGCGATGGCTGGTCATCGCGGGCGGCGCGTCGCTCATGCGGGCAGTCTAAGGCAAGCTGCGGCGAGGGTCGAAGCGACGCGGCCGCAGCGGCCGCGCGCATGCGCGACCCGCGGAGTGCCGATGCGCGGACCGCATTGCCGGTGCTATGCCGGCAGCTCGCGCAGGCTCTTTTCCTGCGTCGTCAGGCTGCGCACGAAGCCCGGGTTGCGGAAGATACGGTTGCCGTAGTCCTCGATCGCCTTGCCGTCCTTCGGCAGCGACACGCCCAGCGCGTCCAGCCGCCAGACGATCGGCGCCATGGCGCAGTCGGCCAGGCTCATTTCGGGGTTGAGGAAGAACTTGCTGGCCTTGAACAGCGGCACCGAGGCGGTCAGCAGCTCCTTGAGCCGCTTGCGGCCGACGTCGGCCTGCTGCCTGGTGCCGAACTGGATCGCCTGCACCTGCGGCACCCAGTCGTGCTCGATGCGCAGCATCGCCAGGCGCAGGCGCGCGCGGGACAGCGGATCGACCGGCATCAGCGGCGGATGCGGGTAGCGCTCGTCGAGGTACTCGCTGACCACGCTGGCCGCGTACAGCACCAAGTCGCGCTCGACCAGGGTTGGCACCGAATGGTACGGGTTGAGGTCGATCAGGTCCTCGGGCGGGTTCTGCGGGTCGACCGGGATCAGGTCGTAGGTCACGCCCTTGGCGGCAAGCACCAGGCGGACGCGGTGGCAGAGGACATCATCGACGGAGGAAAACAGGGTCAGTGCATTTCTCATACGCGGACTCGCTGCCATCATGGGCTTCTCCAACGGCCGGATCCGCCGGCCGCATCGACGCCGCCCGCGCCTCGCGGACGGTCGCCCGGTCCCCCGAGCCATCCCAGCGCAGGCCTGTCCGGTCCGCGGACCGGACACCAACCGGGCCGCATTCCCGCGGCCCGCCGGTTACCTGCGTGGAATCACTTCACGTCGCGCCAGTATTCCTTCTTCAGCAAATACGCGAGGAACGTGAAGAACGCGAGGAACAGGATCACCCAGACGCCAAGGCTCTGGCGCTTGAGGGCGGCCGGTTCGCCGGCGTACTCCAGGAAAGCGGTGATGTCGCGGACGGTCTGGTCGAACTGGACCTTGTCCTGCGTGCCCGGCTGCGCGATCTCGAGATGCTCGACCGGCGCTTCGCCGGTTTCCGGATCGGTCTTGCCGTAAACCGGGCGCTGCAGGCCCTGCATCTCCCACAGCGGGTTGGGCATCGACGCGTTCGCGAACACGGTGTTGTTCCAGCCCAGCGGGCGCGACTCGTCCTGGTAGAAGGACGTGAGGTAGCTGAAGATCCAGTCGCTGCCGCGCACGCGGGAGATCACGCTCAGGTCGGGCGGCAGCTTGCCGAACCACTGCTTGGCGTGGTCCTCGGCCATCGACACCTGGATCTGCTCGCCGACCTTGGCGCCGGTGAAGTTGAGGTTGTCCATCACCTCTTCCTCGGTCAGCCCGAGGTCTTCGGCCATGCGCGAGTAGCGCAGGTACTTGAGCGAGTGACAGCCCGAGCAGTAGTTCATGTACAGCTTGGCGCCTCGCTGCAGCGAGGCCTTGTCGCCGATGTCGGTGCCGGCGTGGCGCAGGTTGCCGCCCTCGGCGGCGATCGCGCCGAACGACAGCATCAGGCCGGCGGCGAAAATGGCGAGCTTCTTCACGAGCGTGACCTTCCGGAAGTGCTGGCTGGTGGACATGCCCGCGACGTGCGCAGGCGCTTGGGTCGGCTTCCACATGCTTGCCTTATTCATGCATCGTCACCCGTTCCGGCACGGCTCTGGTCCGGTCGAACTTCGTCCACAGCGGCATGGTGATGAAGAACACGAAGTACAGGAAGGTCAGCACGCGGCCGATGATGGTCTCGACCGGGTCGGTGCCCGGGCCGGCGCCGATCTTGCCCAGCCACAGGAAGCACACGGCGAACATCGCCAGCATCACCCACGACAGCCAGCCGCGGTAGCGGTACGAGCGCACCGGGCTGCGGTCCAGCCACGGCACCAGGAACAGCACCGCGATCGCGGCGAACATCACCAGCACGCCCCACAGCTTGATCGCGAAGAACGACGGCACCACCCGCAACATCGCGTAGTACGGGGTGAAATACCACACCGGCTTGATGTGCTCGGGCGTCACCAGTCGGTTGGCCTCGGTGAAGTTGTCGTGCTCGAGGAACCAGCCGCCGAAGGTCGGCGCGAAGAAGATGATGAAGGCGGCCAGGATCAGGAAGAAGCCGACGCCCACCAGGTCCTTGACCGTGTAGTACGGGTGGAACGGAATGCCGTCGAGCGGCTTGCTCGCGTCCCAGCGGTTGCCCTTCGGGCCCTTCTTGATGTCGACGCCGTCGGGGTTGTTCGAACCCACTTCATGCAGGGCGCCCAGGTGCAGCACCACCAGCAGCAGCAGCACCAGCGGCAGCGCGATCACGTGCAGGGCGAAGAAGCGGTTGAGGGTGGCGTCGGCGGGCAGGTAGTCGCCCATGATCCACTCGGTCAGGCCGTTGCCGATCACCGGGATCGCACCGAACAGGGAGATGATCACCTTCGCGCCCCAGAACGACATCTGGCCCCACGGCAGCACGTAGCCCATGAAGGCCTCGGCCATCAGCACCAGGTAGATCAGCATGCCGAGGATCCACACCAGCTCGCGCGGCTTCTGGTAGCTGCCGTACATCAGCCCGCGGAACATGTGCAGGTAGACGACGATGAAGAACAGCGAGGCGCCGGTGGAGTGCATGTAGCGGATCAGCCAGCCCCACTCCACGTCGCGCATGATGTACTCGACCGACGAGAACGCTTCGGCCGCGGACGGCTTGAAGTGCATCGTCAGGAAGATGCCGGTCAGGATCTGGTTGACCAGCACCAGCAGGGCCAGCGAGCCGAAGTAGTACCAGATGTTGAAGTTCTTCGGCGCGTAGTACTCGGTCATGTGCTTGCGGTACATCGGCATCATGCCGGGCGCACGCTGGTTGACCCAGTCCCACACGTTGTTGGCGGTTCGCGAGATCACGTTCGACATGGCTTATGCGGCTCCCTGGGGATCGACACCGATGACGATGCTGGTGTCGCTCTCGTAGTGGTGCGGCGGCACCAGCAGGTTGATCGGCGCGGGCACGCCCTGGAAGACGCGGCCGGCCATGTCGAAGCGCGACTTGTGGCAGGGGCAGAAGTAGCCGCCCTTCCACTCCGGGTCGAACGGTTCGGGCTTGATCTCGGCGACCATTTCCGGCGAGCAGCCCAGGTGCGTGCACAGCCCGACCAGCACGGAAATCTCCGGCTTGATCGAGCGCAGTTCGTTCTTCGCGTACTCGGGCTGCTGGTCGGTTGTCGACTCGGGGTCGGCCAGGCGCGGATCCAGCGTCGGCAGCACGTCCAGCATCTGCTTGGTGCGCTTGACCACCCAGATCGGCTGGCCGCGCCATTCGTCGACCAGGCGCTGGCCCTCGCCGAGGGCGCTGATGTCGATGGTGATCGGCGCGCCGGCCAGCTTGGCCCGCGCGCTCGGGTTCCACGACTTGATGAAGGGCACCGCGGCGAATCCCGCACCGACCGCACCCACGACGGCCGTGGTGGCGGTCAGGAAGCGGCGTCGGCCATGGTCGACCGTCCCTCCGCCGTCGACAGGATCAAGCACTTGTTCATTGGCCATCCGGCACTCCGCAAATCTTTCGGTCGCTAGTTAGTGGCTGCCGCGGTCGCCCGGGGGCGGCCGCAAAGACGATAAAGTGTAACGGAACGCTGAATCGGCCGACAATGCTTCAGGGCCATCGAATGCGTTCCGGGCGTCCCCGACCCGGCCGGAAACCGCCCTGGCGACGGTCAGTTCACGGCCGCCAGCGAGCTGCGGTAGCGCTGGGCCAGGACCCCGACACGCTGCACGTAGCGCTGGGTTTCGCGGTAGGGCGGCACGCCGTTGTACTTGTCGACCGCGCCCTCACCGGCGTTGTAGCCGGCCGCGGCGAGGGTCAGGTCGCCGTTGAAGCGCTTCAGCAACCAGGCCAGGTACTGCACGCCGCCCTGGATGTTCTGGGCCGCGTCGAAGGGGTTGCCGACGCCGAAACGCCGCGCGGTGGCCGGCATCAGCTGCATCAGTCCCTGCGCGCCCACGCGCGAGAGCGCGTTCGGGTTGAAGGCCGATTCGGCGTGGATGATCGCCCGCACCACGGCCTCGTCCACCCCGTACTGCCGGGCCGCGCGGCTGATTTCGCTGGAATAGGCGGTCGTGTTCAGGCGCAGCTTGTTGAAGTCCACGCCCGGCGCGCTGCCGCAGGCGAAGCAGGTTTCGAGGAAGCTGTAGCGGATCGTGCGCAGCGCCGTGGCGCCCTCCACGCCCTTGGGCGGCTTGCTGGTGTAGTGGCGCACGCCGTCCTTGATGTAGGAGTAGACCTTGCCCTGCACCAGCCGCGTGGGCTTGCGGCCCTGCGAGGCCGATGGCGCCGCGGCGGGCTGCGCCTCCGCCGCCGTCGACCCGGTGCCCATGAACGTGGCCGGCGGATTGCTGTTGCTGGCCGGCGCGGACCGGGGCGCGGGCGTGGCGCGGTGCTTCGGCGCGGGGCTGGACTGAGCGACCGCCACGCACTTGGCACCGGAAACGCGCTTGCTGACGTAGCTGCGGCTGCCGTCAGGGCTGTCGCAGCGGTACAGCGTGCCGGCGGCCACCGGCGTAGCCAGCAGCAGGCAGGCGATCGTCAGTAGTCCCCTTGCCCCCTTCATCGCGCGGAGTGTCACCCGTCCGTCCCGTCTTGCCAAGTCCTTGATAGTGAACGCGGTCCCCGGCAGTGGCAGGACGTGACCGATTACACTGATTGGCCCATCAGCAGCCAATCCGGCGCGGATTCAGCACCGCTTCCCGGCCCCGCCATGACCGAAACCGACCTCCAGGCCGTCCCGGCCGCCGCTCCGCCCGCTTCCGCCCCGGCCGCGCGCGGAAAACCCGCGGCACGCTCGCCTGTTGCGAAAAAGCTCTATATCCAGACCCACGGCTGCCAGATGAACGAGTACGACTCGGCGCGCATGGCCGACGTGCTGGCCGACGCCGACGGGCTGGAGCTCACCGACGACGTGTCTGAGGCCGACGTGGTCCTGGTCAACACCTGCTCGATCCGCGAGAAGGCGCAGGAAAAGGTCTTCAGCCAGCTGGGCCGCTGGAAGTCGCTCAAGGCCGACGGCAAGCCGGTGATCATCGGCGTCGGCGGCTGCGTGGCCTCGCAGGAGGGCGCGGCGATCGTCAAGCGCGCGCCGTATGTGGACCTGGTGTTCGGCCCGCAGACCCTGCATCGCCTGCCCGAGCTGATCCGTGCCCGCCGCGAGACCGGCACGCCGCAAGTGGACATCAGCTTCCCCGAGATCGAGAAGTTCGACCGCCTGCCCGAACCGCGCGCCGAGGGTCCCAGCGCCTTCGTCTCAATCATGGAAGGCTGTTCGAAATACTGCTCGTTCTGCGTGGTGCCCTACACCCGCGGCGAGGAGGTGAGCCGGCCGTTCGAGGACGTGCTGGTGGAAGTCGCGCAGCTCGCCGCGCAGGGCGTGCGCGAGGTCAACCTGCTCGGCCAGAACGTCAACGCCTATCGCGGGCCGTACGGCGAGGGAGCGTGCGAGGGCCTTGGCCCGAGTGAACAACACTTCGCCGACCTTGGCCTGCTGATCCGCACCATCGCCGAGATCGACGGCATCGACCGCATCCGCTTCACCACCTCCCATCCGCTGGAGTTCTCCGACTCGCTGATCGAGGCCTACCGCGACGTGCCGCAGCTGGCCAACTACCTGCACCTGCCGGTGCAGTCGGGCAGCGACCGCATCCTGGCGGCGATGAAGCGCGGCTACACGGCGCTGGAGTTCAAGCAGAAGATCCGCAAGCTGCGCGCGGTGCGGCCGGACATCTCGATTTCGTCGGATTTCATCGTCGGTTTTCCCGGCGAGACCGACGCGGATTTCGAAAAGACCATGAAGCTGATCGAGGACGTCGGCTTCGACCAGTCGTTCTCCTTCATT
>NZ_BAAAZU010000031.1:26003-120412 GCF_039537065.1 Luteimonas lutimaris
CACGCGCGCCTGTCGCGGCTGCAGGCGCACATCAACGAATACTCGGCCGGCATCTCGCGGGCGATGGTGGGCAGCGTGCAGTCGGTACTGGTCACCGGGCCGTCGCGCAAGGACTCGAACGAGCTGACCGGCAAGACCGAGAACATGCGCTCGGTGAACTTCCCCGGGCACCCGCGGCTGGTCGGTCAGTTCGTCGATGTCGTCATCACCGAAGCGCTGAGCAATTCCCTGCGCGGGCGCGTGGCGATGGCCGATGGGGACGCCGCGGCGTGAACGCACCACCGCCGCGGTCGCCGTCGCTGATCCGGCGCTGCGCACTGGGCATCTGGCTGTGCGGGATCGCGCTGATGGGCGTGGTCGAGTTTCGCCGCTACGCGCTTGCCGGCGGCGAACTGTCGATGACGCCGGTGGCGTGGATGTGGCTCGTCGGCTCGACGGTGACCGGCGTGGTTGGCATCGTGTTGCTGGTGCGCGAGTTGCGGCGGCATCGCCGGTAGGCCTGGCGGGTCTTCCGGACAGAACCCCTTGTGGGGGCGGCCATGGCCGCGATGCCTTTGCAGGAAAAGCATCGCGGCCATGGCCGCTCCACAAGAGCTTCAGGCCCACGGGCACTGCACTCCACGGGTTGCCTCAATCCAGCCGCTTGCGGAAGCGCAGGATCGCCGCGGCCATCATCACGACGGTAAATACCAGCAGCGCGGCGACTTCCGGCCACAGGTCCACGAGATTAGCCCCGCGCAGCATGATCCCGCGGATCAGGCGCATGAAGTGGGTCAGCGGCAGCACCTCCGCCAGCCACTGCACCACCCGCGGCATGCCGGCGAAGGGAAACATGAAGCCCGGCAGCAGGATCGAGGGCAGGAAGAAGAAGAACGTCATCTGCATCGCCTGGAACTGCGACTGCGCGCGCGTGCTGATCAGCAGCCCGAGGGTGAGGTTGGCCACGATCAGCAGCATCGAAGCGATGTAGACATCCAGCACGCCGCCGCGCACCGGCACCTGGAACAGCCACATGCCCAGCGCCAGCACCACCGTGGTCTGCAGCAGGCCGATCGCGATGTACGGCAGCACCTTGCCGATCATCAGCTCCGAGCGGCTGAGCGGGGTGGCGATCAGCAGTTCCATGTTGCCGCGCTCGCGCTCGCGCACGATCGCCACCGCCGTGAACAGCACCATGGTCATGGTCAGGATCACGCCGATCAGGCCGGGCACGATGTTGACCGCCGAGCGCCGCTGCGGGTTGTAGAAGCTGACCACGCTGACCTGCCCGGAGCCGGTGCGTTCGCTCTTCGCGTTGCTTGCCGGCGTGCCGTCGAGCGGCAGCTGGGCGAGCTGGACCGCCGCGCTCTGCACCACGGTGTCGCTGCCGTCGACCAGCACCTGCACCGCCTCGCGGCCGTCGAAGCGGCGGCGCTCGAAGTCCGGCGGGACCACCACCCCCACGCTGATCTCGCCGCGCCGCAGCGCGTCCATCAGCTGTGCCGGCGACGTGGCGGCGAGCTTCGGCGTGATGACGCCGGTGGCCACCATGTCCATCACCAGCGCGCGCGAGGCGGCCGTGTTGGCCTGGTCGGCGATGCCGGCGTCCAGGCCGCGCAGGTTGAGGTTGATCGCGTAGCCGAACAGCACCAGCTGCATCACCGGGATGCCGAGGATCATGCCCAGCGTGACGCGGTCGCGGCGCAGCTGGCACAGTTCCTTGACCACGATGGCGAACATGCGGCGCAGGTTCATGCCGGCTCCGGCCGCTGCTCGCGCGCGTCGTCGGACTGGCCGCCGGTGGCGGACACGAACACGTCTTCCAGGTTCGGCTGCGAGGCGCCGACTTCGGCCTGCAGGCCGGCGTTCCCGAGCACGTCGCGGATGCGCACGGCGGCGTCGCCGTTGCGGTCGGTAAGCACGCGCAGGCTGTTGCCGATCTGGGCGACGCTGAGTACGCCCGGCACGTCGACCAGTGCCTTCTGCACGCGGCGCGGCTCGCGCGCGTCGACCAGCACCGTGCGGCCCTCGAGCGCCGCCGTGAGCTCGCCCGGCGTGCCGTCGGCGACCAGCGCGCCGTGGTCGAGGATGGCGATGCGATGGCAGCGTTCGGCCTCGTCCATGTAGTGGGTCGAGACCAGCAGCGTGGTGCCGGCGTCGGCGAGGTCGAACAGCTTCTCCCAGAAGTCGCGGCGCGACTCCGGATCGACCGCGCTGGTGGGCTCGTCGAGGAACAGCAGCTCCGGCGCCTGGATCACCGCGCCGGCCAGCGCCAGGCGCTGCTTCTGGCCGCCGCTCATGGTGCCGGCGAGCTGCTTCTGGCGGTCGCCGAAGTGGTACTGCTCGACCAGGTCGTCGATGCGCCTGCGCGCCTTCGCCTTCGGCACGTCCTGCACGGCGGCGAGGAATTCGAGGTTCTCGCGCACGGTCAGGTCGCCGAACAGCGAGAACTTCTGGGTCATGTAGCCGATGCGGCTGCGCAGCTGCTCGGACTGTTCCGGGATGCGCAGGCCAAGCACCTCGATCTCGCCCCCGGTGGGCGTGAGCAGGCCGCACAGCATGCGGATGGTGGTGGACTTGCCCGAGCCGTTGGGGCCGAGGAAGCCGTAGACGCAGGCCCTGGGCACCGACAGGTCGACATGATCCACCGCGAGCAGGTCGCCGAAGCGCTTGCTCAGGCCGCGCGCACGGATGGCGAGGTCGTCACGCGTCGTCGATGTTCCGCTGGTGGAAGGCATGGCAGGTCCGCGCGCTATGCACCGGCTTCGCAGCGCGCCTTGAGGCCCGCCGCCTCGAGCGCGAGGTAGCGCTCGATCGTCTTGCGGCCCATCGGCGCGGCCAGCAGCGCGAGCGGGCCTTCGAGCGAGAAAGCGAGGACGACCTCGCACCCCTCCGGTTCCGGCGTGAGCACGTGCGAGGCGATCGAGCGCAACCCGGGGCGGCGCGAGGCCCACGCGAACTCGCACTCCGGCCGCCAGCGCTCGACCATCCACTCCGCCGGGCGCAGCCGCGGCTGGTGCAGGCGCACGCGCGTGCCGATGCCCGGCTCGCCGGGATCGAGCACGTCCACCGCATCCACGGTCGGCGTCCACTCGGGCCAGCGCGCGAAGTCGGCCAGCCAGCGCCAGGCGACCGCGTGCGATGCCTGGATCCGGCACCTGCGCTCGAACCGTTTCATGGCGTGTCCTCTGCCCGCCGCTCGGCCGGCGCGAACTCCACCCGTACCGGCAATCCGGCCGGCAGGTCGACGCCGGGCGCGAGCTGGACCTCGGCCAGGTAACTCAGCCGCGCCGCGTCCTCGCCGGTCAGCGCGTAATACGGGGTGAAGGTCGGCTCGCTGCGGACCATGCGCACGGTGCCTTCGAGCGCCTGCGCGCGGCCTTCGACGAACACCCGCGCACGCTGGCCGACGGCGACGTCGGCGCGGATCGGCTCGGGCACGTACACGCGCGCATGCGGCGCCTCGCCGACCAGCATCACCACCAGCGGCGCGCCGACCGGGGCCTGGTCGCCGAGCTTGTAGGGAATGCTGTCGATGCGACCGGCGCGGGGGGCGACGAGATCGAGCTTCTGCAGCGTCGCCTGCTCGGCCTCGGCCTGCGCCTGCGCGGCCTGCAGCGCGGCCTCGCCCTGGGCGAGCTGTTCGGCGCGCGTGCCGTGCACAAGTTCGTCGAGCGCGGCCTGCGCGGCGCGCACCTGCGCCTGTGCGTTGCCGGCGGCGGCGCGGGCGCGGTCGACCTCGGCGGCGGCGACCAGCTGGTGCTGGCCCAGCGGCTGCAGGCGCGCGTAGTAGGCGCTGGCATCGCGGGCCTGCGCCTGCGCGGCATTGAGATTGGCGCGTGCCTGGTCGATGTCCTCGCGGCGCGGGCCGGCCTCCAGTTCGGCCAGCGCCTCGCGCTGGCGCAGCACCTGCGCAAGCGCTGCCTGCGTCTGTGCTTCGGTGCGGGTGCGTTCGAGCGTGAGTAGCGTCGCCCCGGCTTCGACGCGCTGGCCCTCGCGCACGTCGATGGAGACGATGCGCTCGGCCACCGGCGCCGGCAGGGCGACGCGGTCGTATTCCAGCGTGCCCAGCGCCTGCGGCGCGTCGTCGCTGCAGCCGGCCAGCAGCAGGCACAGCGCCAGCGGAAGGAAACGTTTGCGTGGCCTGGCCTTCATCGAGCGCCTCGGGGATCAGAGCGTGCAGGCGTCGCCGCAATCGCCGCAGTCGCCGGCGACATCGCGTTCGATCGCCCGGCGCAGCGCGGGAAGCGCCATCAGCGGCAACAGCGGCCAGTACGCGGGCACCTGTCGTGCGAGCAGCGCCATGCCGTCGGCGCCGGTGTGCAGGCGGTCGTCGCGCAGGTCGCGCACGACCACCTCGCCCATGCGCATCGGCCGATCGAACGGCGATTGCACGCAGTCCTCGACGCGATCCAGCCAGTCCAGCCGCTGGTGCATGCGCGCGTAGCGGGCACAGCGTGCGCAATCGGGATTGCGGTGGACGCGAACGGTCTTCTTCTTCATTCTCCGGGCTCCTTCAGTTCCAGCCCGCGGTCGAGCAGCGCGATCGCATGCCGGCGCACATCGTCCAGGCCGAGATCCTCGGCGTCGAACAGCGCGCGCCAGATCGGCGCGCCGGCCGCGGGCAGCAGGGTCAGGCCGACCAGCGAGGTCATGAGCAGGCGCGGGTCGAGGTCGGCGTTGAGCGCACCTCGCGCCTGCGCGGTGGCGAACCGGGCAACGATGGTGCGGGTGATCTGCGGCGCGATCCGGGTGACCAGCAGGTCGCGCAGCGCGCCGCCTTCGCACAGCACCTCGCGCACCCACAGCTGCGGCCACCACGGGTACACCTTCATCACTTCGGTCACGCCGCAGACGAAGGCGGCGACCGTGTCCGCGACGTCGTCGCCGGCCGCCAGCACGCGCTCGCGCAGCGTGGCGAAGCCGGCGAGCATCCGCTCCTCCACCAGGGCGTCGACCAGCTGCGCCTTGTCGCCGAAGTAGTAGTGCAGCAGCGCCGGGGTGACGCCGGCCTCGGACGCGATGGCGCGCAGGGAGGTCGCGGAAATGCCCTGGCGGACGAAGCAGGCGATCGCGGCGTCGAGCAGGCGCTCGCGCTGGTCGGCGACCTTGCCGACCGGACGGCCGGGCGCGCGTGGCCGGGCGACCCGTCCGGTACCCGGGCCGGCGTCGGCGCCCTTGCGGGCGGGTCGGCGCCCGGCGCCGGATTTCGGGGAGCGGCTGTCCATGCGCCGTAATTTAATTCAATGATTAATTAAAAATCAACCACGCATTGCCGAAAATCCGATGAGCGGCACACGCGGATCCGCCCACCCGTTCGATCCGCGCGCACGCCATCTCAAAATTTATTGTTTATCAACAAGTTGCAATCAGGCAGCGACATGGCGATCCAGCGCGGTCGCCATCGGGTTCATCGGCCCCCTGCCCGCTCCGGCTCAGCGCCCCGCAGCGAATCGAGCAGCGAGAACACCCACGGCCGCAGCGCCAGCAGCATGCCGGCGCTGCGCCTGCGCGCGGGCGGCAGGGTGGCGTCGATGGTGGCCATTTCGCGGAATTCCGCGGCCAGGTGTTCGAGCTTGCGCCGCAATACCGCGATCGAGCTGTCGCCCAGTTCGCGCACCTCCATGACCAGCAGCGCGTCGCGGCCGCCGAAGGCATCGCGCAGGAATTCGCCGGTGGCGACCTGCGCGTAGCGCCTGCGGACGGGGCCGTCCTCGCGCCACTCGAAATCGCGCGCCACGCGCAGGCGGACTCGGTCGCGGGGCAGCAGTTCGACCAGCCGCAGACGGTCGAGCCTGGCCAGCAGCAGGGTGGCCTCCGGCACGTCGAGGCCGAATTCGCGGCGGATCACGGGCACCTTCCAGTCGTTGCACAGCAGGTGGAAGACCAGCAGCAGCCGCGGATCGGCGGCGAGCGCGGCCTCCTGCGCCATGTCCAGGCGCTCGCGATGGCCGCGCGCGCCGCGCGCCAGGCGCACGAGTTCGAACAGGTCGATGTCTAGCAGTTCGCAGATGCGCTCCAGCCGCGCCAGGTCGATGCGGCCGGAGGAGAACATGCGCTTGACCGTCGGCTCGGAGACGCCGAGGCCGCCGGCGAGGTCGGCGTAACGCATGCCGCGCTGCTTCAGCACCTGCTTCAGCGCGCGCAGCAGGGTGTCGCGTTCGCTCATCGGGCGCTCCGGTGTCGGGATCGAACCCGAAAGGTATCAAATATCGATACGTTCCAGATTGATTTTGCAAATCATGATGCGCGGTTCGAGGGTAGGCCCGGTCCAGCCACGAGCGTTTGCCCATGCCCTCCACCGCCGTTCGCAGCGAACCCGCTGCGGCCCTCCCCGCCGCGACCGTCCTTAACGATGTCCACTCGCGCCTCAACCGGACGCGGGTCGACGCGGTGCTTCGTCCCTCCAGCGTCCCCGCCGCGATCGACGCGGTGCGGGCGAGCGCACGCGCCGGCGAATCGCTGGCCGTCATGGGCGCGCGCCACGCCATGGGCGGGCAGCAGTTCCTGTCCGGCGGGCGCGTGCTCGACCTGGGTGCGCTCGACCGCGTCACGGGCTTCGACGATGGCCGCGGCCTGGTGACGGTCGAGGCCGGCATCCGCTGGCCCGCCCTGCTCGCCTGGCTCGCGGCGCACCCGGGCAACACGCGCGGCTGGACCATCCGCCAGAAGCAGACCGGCGCCGACGATTTCAGCCTCGGCGGCGCGCTGGCATCGAACATCCACGGCCGCGGGCTGGCATTCGCCCCCTTCGTCGACGACGTCGAGTCGCTGACCCTCATCGACGCGGACGGCACGCTCGTGCAGGCCAGCCGGCGGGTGAATCCCGAACTGTTCGCCCTGGTGGCCGGCGGCTACGGACTGTTCGGCGCGGTGATCGGCATCACCCTGCGCCTGGTGCCGCGCACGACGCTGGTGCGCGAGGTGCGAATGACGCGCGCGACGCAGTTGATGGCGGATTTCGACGCCGCGATCGCGTCGGGTTGCACCTACGGCGATTTCCAGTTCACCGTCGACGCGGCCAGCGAGGATTTCCTCGACCTGGGCATCCTGTCCTGCTACCGCCCGACGGACGGCGACCCCGGCCACGCGCACCGGCGCGCCCTGGATGCGCGCGACTTCTCCCGCCTGCTGTCGCTGGCGCACACCGAGCCCGGGCGGGCGTTCGCCGAGTACGCCGCGTTCTACCTGGCCACCGACGGCCAGCGCTACGCCTCGGACGAACAGCAGGCCGGCGTGTACCTGGGCGACTACCACGCGCCCATCGACGCCTGCCTGGGCCATGCAGGGTCGGAGATGATCACCGAGCTCTACATGCCGCGCGCGCGGCTGGCCGATTTCCTCGGCGCCGCCGCCGACAGCCTGCGCCGCACGCGCGCGCAGGCCATCTACGGCACCGTGCGCCTGATCGAACGCGACGGCGACAGCCTGCTCGCCTGGGCGCGCGAACCCTGGGCCTGCGTGGTCTTCAACCTGCACGTGCGCCACGATGTCGCCGGCCTTGCCGCCGCGGCGCACAGTTTCCGCGCCCTGATCGACCTCGCGCTCGCGCGCGGCGGCAGCTACTACCTCACCTACCACCGCTGGGCGCAGCGGGAACAGGTCGAGGCGGCCTACCCGCGGTTCGGGGCGTTCCTGCGCGCCAAGCGCGCCTTCGACCCGGCCGGGCGCTGGTGCAGCGACTGGTATCGCCACCACTGCCGGCTGTTCGGCGAGGCGCCCGCGTGAACGCGCCGGCGCGGGTATCCACCTCGATGCTGATCGCCGCGGCCGAAATCCTCGCTGCCGGCGACCAGGCACGCGACGCGCTGCGCGCGCGGCTGGCCCGTGCCTGCCTGGCGGCCTGCGGCGATGCCGGCAGGCGGCTGCTGCGTCTCGCGGATTCCGCTGCAGGGCGGATGCTGCTGCGCCTGTCGGAATTCGCCGTCCTGCCGGGGATCGCCGCGCATTACGGCTGGCGCAAGCGCCACCTGTGGCGCTGGGTGCACGACGACGCCGTCGCCGGCACGCGGCAGTTGCTGGTGCTGGGCGCGGGGTTCGACGCGCTGGGGCCGCGCATGGCGGCAAGGCATCGGTCGCTGCGCGTGTTCGAGGTCGACCGTCCCGGCACCATCGCCATCCGTACACGCGCACTGCAGGCATGCGGCATCCCGCGGTCGCGGCTGGCGCTGCGCGCCGCAGACTTCGCGCAAGACCGGTTGCGGGACACGCTGCGAAGCCTCGGGGCGGATGGCTTCGACCGCAATGCGCCGACGACCGTGGTCGCCGAAGGGCTGCTGATGTACCTGCCGCTGCCTGCCGTCGCCGCGCTGTACGACGACCTGCGGGCGCACTGCCGCGCGCCGGCCAGCGTCGTCGCCACCGCGATGGAATGCGACGCCCGGGGCGCCCCGGGCTTCCGGCGCCAGCGGCCGTGGCTGCAGCGATGGCTCGCACGCCGCGGCGAACCGTTCGCCTGGGGCGCAGCCCGCGCGCAACTGCCGGCGGTGATGGCAGCGGCCGGCATCGCCCTCCGCGAGACCATCGACCCGGAGACGCCCCGCGACCCGGACCCGTGCCCCGGCGAGTGGCTGTTCCGCGGCACGCTGCACAGGTGAACGCGCGCCATCGACGACCGCCCCGTGGTTGGCCGCGACACGCCCGCGCGCTACGCTCGCGCCCATGCCCACACCCCACCAGCGCGACTTCACCCTCGAACCCGTCGACAACGAGCGCCTGGCCAACCTGGCCGGCCCGTTCGACGCACACCTGCGCCAGATCGAACTGCGCCTGGGCGTGGAAATCGCCAACCGCGGCAACGTGTTCCGCGTCACCGGGCGCGATGAAGCACCGGTCGCGCAGGCCGAGCGCCTGCTGCGCACGCTGTACGCCGAAGCCGGCGAGGAAACCTTCGACGGCCAGTCGATCAACCTGCGCATGAACGCGGCCGGCGTCGAGGCCGATGCCGCGACCGGCCCGCGCGATGACGGCGACTACGTCCCGCAGGACGTCGCCATCCGCGTGCGCCGCGGCACCGTCCGCGGACGCGGCCCGAACCAGCAGAAGTACCTGCATTCGATCGCCACCCACGACATCAACTTCGGGGTCGGCCCGGCCGGCACCGGCAAGACCTTCCTTGCCGTGGCCAGCGCGGTGGAAGCGCTCAACGAGTCGCGGGTGCAGCGGCTGGTGCTGGTGCGCCCGGCGGTGGAGGCCGGCGAGAAGCTCGGCTTCCTGCCCGGCGACCTGTCGCAGAAGGTCGACCCCTACCTGCGTCCGCTGTATGACGCGCTCTACGAGATGCTGGGCGTGGAGAAGGTGCTCAAGCTGCTGGAGAAGAACGTCATCGAGATCGCGCCGCTGGCCTACATGCGCGGGCGCACGCTCAACGATGCCTACGTGATCCTGGACGAGGCGCAGAACACCACCATCGAGCAGATGAAGATGTTCCTGACCCGGCTGGGCTTCGGCAGCACCGCCGTGGTCACCGGCGACCTCAGCCAGATCGACCTGCCCAAGCACGTCAAGTCCGGCCTGCGCGACGCGGTGGAAGTGCTGCACGACGTGGAGGGCGTGAGCTTCACCTTCTTCGAGTCCGGCGACGTGGTGCGGCATCCGCTGGTGGCGCGCATCGTCGGCGCCTACGACCGCCGCGACGCGCAGGATGCGTCGACCGGACCGGCGTAGACTGCGCGCATGACCCGTGGCCCGGCCCGCCTCGACGTTTCCGTCGGCTATGCCCTGCCCCGCGCCGGCCTGCCGGCGGCGGTGAGCTTCCGCCGATGGGTGGCCGCGGCGCTGTCCGGACGCATCCGCGAGGCGGACCTGGCCGTCCGCCTGGTCGACGAGGCCGAAGGCCGCGCGCTCAACCGCCACTACCGCGGCAAGGACTACGCCACCAACGTGCTGAGCTTCCCGGCCGACATCGCCGAGGGCGTCAAGCTGCCCAAGGGCGTGAAGATGCCGCTGCTCGGCGACCTGGTGCTGTGCGCGCCGGTGGTCGCCCGCGAGGCGCGCGAACAGGGCAAGCGGCTCAACGACCACTACGCCCACCTGACCGTGCACGGCGCCCTGCACCTGCTGGGCTGGGACCACGAGGACGCGCGCGAGGCCGAGTGCATGGAAGCGCTGGAGCGCGAGATCCTCGCCGCGCTGGGCATCTCCGATCCCTACCGGGACGAGCTGGACGCCTGAGCCCGGCCGGCCCGCCGGTTGACGCATGCGTGTCGCCGCGTTTCACCAGCCGGGCGAAAACCCGCGCTAGACTTCCCCCGTGGCCCAGCCGGGCGCCGACAAGACTGCAATGCCAGAGGACGACAGTAGTACCAGCCACGCCCCCGAGATCCCGGAAAAACGGCGTTCGTGGCTCGACCGCATCAGCTCGATGCTGTCCGGCGAACCTTCCACGCGCGACGACCTGGTCGAACTGCTGCGCGACGTGCAGGCCGACGGCCTGATCGCCGCCGACACGCTGAAGATGATGGAGGGCGCGCTGACCGTGTCCGAACTCAGCGTGGGCGACGTGATGATCCCGCGCTCGCAGATGGTGATGCTGTCGGCCGACGAGCCGTTCATCGAACTGATGAAGCACGTCGTCGAGTCGGGGCATTCGCGCTTTCCGGTTCACGGTGACGACAAGGACGAGATCCTCGGCGTGCTGCTGGCCAAGGACCTGCTGCGCGGCGTGGTCGCCGACAACGGCCCGGCCTCCGTGCACGAACTGCTGCGCCCGGCGGTGCTGATCCCCGAATCCAAACGCCTGGACGTGCTGCTGCGCGAGTTCCGCCAGTCGCGCAATCACATGGCCATCGTCATCGACGAGTACGGCGGCGTCGCCGGCCTGCTCACGATCGAGGACGTGCTCGAACAGATCGTCGGCGAGATCGACGACGAGCACGACGACGCCGAGGACCCCGGGGCGCTGATCGCCGCGCAGGCCGACGGCCAGTACGTGGTCGACGCGCTGACGCCGATTGCAGATTTCAACGAGCGCTTCAGCGCCGACTTCGGCGACGACGAGTACGACACCATCGGCGGCCTGGTCACCGCGGCCATCGGCCACCTGCCCGAGGCCGGCGAGGAGCTGACGCTCGGCCGCTTCGGCTTCCGCGTCGCGCGTGCCGACGCGCGCCGCCTGCATGCGCTGCTGGTCAGCATCCACGGCGATGACGCCGGCTGAGCGGGCGCCAGTGCGCCGCGGCATCCGGCTGCTGCTGGTGCTCGCGCTGTGGCTGCTGGCCTGCCAGGCCGCGCTTGCGCAGGCGGCAGGCGATGCGCCGCGGATCGGCGTGGCGACGATGCAGCCGGGCACGGTGTTCTTCGAACGCTTCGGCCACGATGCACTGGTGGTGGTGGACCCGGCCACCGGCGCGGCGACCTCGTACAACTTCGGCTTCTTCGACCCGGACGAGCCCGGCTTCATTGCCAACTTCGTCTTCGGCCGCATGCGCTACCGCCTGCAGGCGCTGCCGTTCGCCGACGACATGGCCTACTACCGCGACGTCGGCCGCGGCGTCTCGATCCAGTGGCTGAACCTCTCCGACGCGCAGGCGCGCCACCTGGCCGCGGCGCTGGCCGAGAACGCCCGCCCGGAGAACGCGCGCTACGGCTACGAGTACTTCACTGACAACTGCGCCACGCGCGTACGCGACGCCATCGACGATGCGCTAGGCGGCGCGCTCCACCGCGAGGTCGGCGGCCGTTCGCGCGGCAGCACCTACCGCAGCGAGTCGGTGCGCCTGGCCTCGCCCGCGCCGTGGATGTGGCTGGGCTTCGACATCGGGCTGGGACCTGCCGCGGACCGGCCGCTGTCGGTGTGGCAGGAATCCTTCGTGCCGATGCGCCTGGCGGACGCGCTGCGCGAAGCCACCGGCAGCAACGGCCAGCCACTGGTGCTGGCCGAGGAACAGATCCTGCCGCACCGCATCGCGCCCGAGCCGGCCGAAGCGCCGCGCCCGTGGTGGCCGTGGGCGCTGGCCGGCTTCGCGGTCGCCATCGCCACACTGCTGGCGGCGCCGCGCGCGCCACGCGTGGTCGCGGCGGCGGCGCTGCCGTTCTGGGGCCTGTGCACCGGGCTCGGTGCGCTGATGCTGTTCATCTGGATCTTCACCGCGCACCGCTTCGGCTGGAGCAACCACAACCTGCTGCTGTTCAACCCGCTGTGCCTGCTGCTGTTGCCGGGCGGCTGGCGGACCGCGCGCGGGCGCGCGGCAGGCCCGTGGTTCGATCGCTGGCTGCTGGTGGTAGCCGCCTGCACGGTGGTCGCATTGTTCCTGCTCTGGCTGCCGGTGGCCCCGCAGCGCAACGCGCCCTGGATCGCGCTGCTGCTGCCGATCCACGCCGGCCTGTGGCTGGCGCTGCGCCGACGCTGACTTGCCGCGTTCCACCGTGCGGGGCAGGATGCGCGCATGATCTCGCCCCTGCCCGACAGCGCCGCCGCAACACGTCCCGACGTGCCCGGCTGCGTGGTCAACGCCGCGCTCTACAACGCCAGCGGAAAACTGCGCGACATCTCGCTGGACGAAATCAGCGACGTCCTGTCGCACGACGACGACAGCTTCGTCTGGGTCGGCGTGTACGAGCCCGAGGACGCGGTGCTCGACAAGCTGCAGGAGGAGTTCGACCTGCACGACCTGGCGATCGAGGACGCACGCAACGCGCACCAGCGCCCCAAGCTGGAGGCTTACGGCGACTGCCTGTTCGTGGTGGTCAACACCGCGCAGGTCATCGACGAGCGCATCCGCTACGGCGAGACCCACGCCTTCCTCGGACCACGCTACCTGGTCACCGTGCGCCACGGTGCGTCGCTGTCCTACGCGCCGGTGCGCGCGCGGGTGGAACGCGAGCCGGAACTGCTCGAACTCGGCCCCTCGTACGCCCTGTACGCGGTGCTCGATGCGATCGTCGACAACTACCTGCCGATCGTCGACGAGTTCAAGCAGACCCTGCTGGTGCTGGAAAAGGACGTGTTCACCGAGGACTTCCACCGCGGCACGGTGGTGCGCCTGTACGACCTCAAGCGCGAGCTGACCTACATGCGCCTGGCGGTCACGCCGCTGCAGGACGTGCTCTCGCAGCTGGTACGCACGCCGAGCACGCTGCTGGCGCAGGAAACCCGGGTCTATTTCCGCGACGTGCTCGACCACTCGGTGCGCAGCAACGAAACCATCGATGCCCTGCGCGACATGCTCGGCACCGCGCTGGGCGTCAACCAGGCGCTGGTGACGCTGGCGCAGGGCGAAGTCGTCAAGCGCCTGGCCGGCTGGGCCGCCGTGCTCGCAGTACCCACGCTGGTGGCCAGCTGGTACGGCATGAACTTCGAACACATGCCCGAACTGGCCGGCCGCTACAGCTATCCGATCCTGATCGGGCTGCTGGCGGTCGGCTGCTTCGCGCTGTACCGGTACCTCAAGAAGGTGCACTGGCTGTAGTGCGTTCCGCCCGACCGGCGCCGCCGTGGATGCGCGCAGCGCCCTGCCCGGCGGTTGATCCGCGTCAAGGCGCGCGCGCTGCCGGCGCCCTAGCTTGGGCGCCATGCTCGCCAATCCCGCCTTCGACGCCGACCTGCTGCGCCGCTACGACCGCCCCGGGCCGCGCTACACCTCCTACCCGACCGCGCCGCAGTTCGCGTCCGGCTTCGGCGAGGCGCAGCTGCGCGCGGCGGCGCTGGCCAGCAACGGCGACCCGATCCCGCGCCGGCTGTCGCTGTACGTGCACGTGCCGTTCTGCCTGAGTCCGTGCTTCTACTGCGGCTGCAACCGCATCATCACCCGCGACAAGTCGCGCGCCGGCACCTATCTGGCACGCCTGTACCGCGAGATCGGGCTGATGGCGCAGCTGTTCGACCGCGACCGCGAGGTCATCCAGGTGCACCTGGGCGGCGGCACGCCCAACTTCCTCGACGGCGACCAGCTGCAGGAACTGATGGAGACGCTGCGCAGCCAGTTCCGCTTCTCGCGCTCGCCGCGTCGCGACATCTCGATCGAACTCGACCCGCGCTTCGTCTCGCCCGCGGACATCGCCGGCATGGCCGGGCTCGGCTTCAACCGCGCCAGCTTCGGCGTGCAGGACTTCGATCCCGCGGTGCAGGAAGCCGTCAACCGCATCCAGTCGGTGGCCGAAACCCGCGCCGTGGTCGACGCCTGCCGCGCCAACGGCTTCCGCTCGGTCAACATCGACCTGATCTACGGCCTGCCCAAACAGACACGCGAAGGCTTCGAACGCACCATCGACACCGTGCTCGGGATGCGCCCGGACCGCCTCGCGGTGTACGGCTACGCGCACCTGCCGGAGGTGTTCAAGGCACAGCGCCAGATCCACGCCGACGACCTGCCCTCGGCGCAGGACAAGCTGGGCCTGCTGCAGCTCGCGATCGAAAAACTCACCGCGGCCGGCTACGCCTACATCGGCATGGACCATTTCGCCCTGCCCGACGACGACCTCGCCCAGGCGCAGGCCCGCGGCGGACTGCACCGCAACTTCATGGGCTACACCACCCACGCCGACAGCGACCTGGTGGGCTTGGGCGTGAGCGCAATCAGCCATATCGGCGACAGCTTCAGCCAGAACCCGCGCGACCTGCCGAGCTGGCAGATCGCCATCGACGAGGGCCGCCTGCCGGTATTCCGCGGCATGCGCCTGGACGAGGACGATCTGCTGCGCGCGGACCTGATCCAGCAGCTGATGTGCCAGGCCGAAATCCCGATCGGGGCGCTGGAGCGGCGCTACGCGATCGATTTCCACGACTACTTCGCCGATGCGCTCGCGCAGCTGCGCCCGCTGCAGGACGACGGACTGGTCCGGGTCGAGGCCGGCCGCATCGCCGCAACCACGCAAGGACGGCTGTTGTTGCGTAATATCGCCATGTGCTTCGACCGCTACCTGCCATCCCCGGATTCCGCCGGCGCCACGCCGCGCTTCTCCCGCGCGATCTGACCGCGGCAAGGGCCTGCGCGTGAGCGATACCGCGTTTCCGCGCCTGAGTCCCAGCGTGCTCGCCGACGACGGCGATGCGCTGACCTTCTGCTCGACCTGCGCGTTCTCCCAGGCCTGCCTGTCGCAGGGCATGGACAAGTCGTCGCTGCAGGACCTGCACATGCTGGTCGAGCACGTCGGCCCGCTGCACGCGGGCGAGCACGTGTTCCGCGTCGGCGACCCGTTCGAGGCGATCGCCGCGGTGCGCGCCGGCACGGTCAAGACCTACGTGGTCGACCGCGACGGGCGCGAGCACGTGCTGGGCTTCCATTTCCCGGGCGAGGTGATCGGGCTGGACGCGATCGACGGCGATACCTACCCGTGCAACGCGGTCGCGCTGGACACGGTGATGCTGTGCCGGTTCTCGTTCCCGAAGATCTCGGTGCTGGCCGCGCGCCTGCCGGGGCTGCAGCAGCACCTGTTCCGCCTGCTGAGTCGCAGCATCGGCCGTGCCGCGCTGCTGGCCGGCGACTTCAGCGCCGACGAGCGCATGGCGGCGTTCCTGATCGGCATGTCCGAGCGCCTGGCCGCGCGCGGCTTCTCGCCCAACCGCTTCGCGTTGACGATGCCGCGCACCGACATCGCCAACTACCTGCGGCTGGCGCCGGAAACGGTCAGCCGCGTGCTCAAGCGCTTCCAGGAAGACGGCCTGCTGCAGGTCGACCGGCGCGAGCTGGAGCTGGTCGACCGCGGGCGGCTGGAGGCGCTGGCGGCGCCGGTGTTGCGGCACTAGGCCGTTGCGGCAAAGCCCGGGGCCTGACCCAGCGTCGATCCTTGTAGAAGCGGCTTCAGCCGCGA
The DNA here is from genome assembly GCF_039537065.1 of Luteimonas lutimaris. Classification (NCBI taxonomy): domain Bacteria; kingdom Pseudomonadati; phylum Pseudomonadota; class Gammaproteobacteria; order Lysobacterales; family Lysobacteraceae; genus Luteimonas; species Luteimonas lutimaris. Next base: position 41,733 of record NZ_BAAAZU010000031.1, read on the forward strand.
GCTTTTCCATCCGTGGCCAGCAGATCAAGAGCTCGCGGCTGAAGCCGCTCCTACAAGGGCGTCGTCATCGCACGCCGCATACCCCACACCTCCGATGACAGAACTGCGCAATCGCCACGCGCCCGCTTGATTCAGGTCAACATGCCACCCCCGCGGACTGGTGAAGATGTGCCCACCTGTCCGGGAGAGCGCGTCATGGAACCGAAAAGCATCCAGATCACCAAACGGCTGTGGTGGGGCCTCGGCGCCCTGCTGGTGGTCAGCTTCGGCATCATGTTGTGGATCGGCAAGGACATCTACCAGACCGCGCCGCCGATGCCGCAACAGGTCGTGACGCAGGGCGGCCAGGTCGTCTACACCCGCGCCGACATCGAGACCGGCCGCCACGTCTGGCAGAGCATCGGCGGCCAGCAGAACGGCTCGATCTGGGGCCACGGCGCGCTGATCGCGCCGGACTGGTCGGCCGAGTGGCTGCACCGCGAGGTGATGGCGATGCTGGCGCTGCGCGCGCGTTCGGAGTACGGGCTGGCCTACGACGCGCTCGACGGCAGCGAGCAGGCCAAGCTGCAGGCCGAGATCAGGCCGGAAATCCGCCGCAACACCTACGACCCCGACACGGGTTCGATCGTCATTTCCGACGAGCGCGCGCAGGCGATCGCGCAGGTGGCCGCGCACTACATGAGCGTGTTCTCCAACGATCCGGTCACCGCCGACCTGCGCGAGGCCTATGCGCTGCGCGAGGACCCGGTGCCGGACATGGAGCACCGGCGGATGATGACGGGGTTTTTCTTCTGGGCGTCCTGGGCGACGGCGACCAACCGTCCGGGCGACGTGAAGTCGTACACCAACAACTTCCCGCACGAACCGCTGGTGGGCAACGTTCCCACCGCCAGCAGTTTCATGTGGTCGATGTTCTCGATCCTGTTCATGATCGCCGGCATCGCATTGCTGGCCTGGCACTACGCGGTCTACCACGGCAAGGAGAAGCCGCTGGTGCCGCCCGCGCAGGACCCGGCACGCGCGATCGTGGTGACGCCATCGATGCGCGCCACGGCCAAGTACTTCTGGCTGGTGATGGGCCTGTTCCTGGTGCAGATCCTGATGGGCGCGACCACCGCGCACTACCAGATCGAAGGCCAGGAGGCCTACGGCTTTGCGCTCGCCGAATACCTGCCGTATGCGGTGACCCGCAGCTGGCACACGCAGCTGGCGATCCTGTGGATCGCGACCGCCTGGCTGGCGACCGGCCTGTACCTGGGGCCGGCGATTTCCGGACATGAGCCGAAGTACCAGCGGCTCGGCGTCAACTTCCTCTTCATCAGCCTGATCGTGATCGTGGTTGGTGCGTTCGCCGGCCAGTGGTTCGCGGTGATGCAGAAGCTGGGCCTGGCCCACAACTTCTGGTTCGGCCACCAGGGCTGGGAATACACCGACATCGGCCGCTTCTGGCAGATCTACCTGTTCATCGGCCTGATGCTGTGGCTGTTCCTGGTCGGCCGCGCGCTGTGGCCGGCGATGCGCAGCAAGGCCAACGAGTCGCGGCATATCGCCGGGCTGCTGTTCCTGTCCACGGTGGCGATCGGCCTGCTGTACGCGGCCGGGCTGATGTGGCGGGAAGACACGCACATTTCGATCGTCACCTACTGGCGCTTCTGGATCGTGCACCTGTGGGTGGAAGGCTTCTTCGAAGTGTTCGCGGTCGCGGTGATCAGCTTCATCTTCGTCAAGCTGGGGCTGGTGCGCGGCCGCTCGGCGACGATCAACGTGCTGTTCGCCACCATCGTGTTCATGGCCGGCGGCGTGCTGGGCATGTTCCACCACCTGTACTTCGCCGGCGTCACCACCAGCGTGATCGCGCTGGGCGCGAGCATCTCCGCGCTGGAGGTGGTACCGCTGGCGCTGATCGGGCTGGAGGCGCACGAGACCTGGAAGAGCAGCCGCGCCACGCCATGGATGGCGCGCTACCGCTGGCCGATCATGTTCTTCCTCGCGGTCAGCTTCTGGAACCTGGTCGGCGCCGGCCTGCTGGGCTTTTTGATCAACACGCCGCTGGCGCTGTTCTACATGCAGGGCACCAACCTCACCGCCGCCCACGGCCACACCGCGCTGTTCGGCGTGTACGGGATGCTCGGCATCGGCCTGATGCTGTACTGCCTGCGCGGCCTGCGGCCCGACGTGGTGTGGAAGGAAGGCCTGCTGCGCGGCGGCTTCTGGACGATGAACATCGGCCTGGCGCTGATGGCGGTCCTGACCCTGCTGCCGATGGGCGTGCTGCAGCTGGAAGCGAACCTGGAACGTGGCTACTGGTACGCGCGCTCGGCGGAGTTCATGAACCGCCCGATCATCGATCTGCTGGTGTGGCTGCGGGTGCCGGGCGACACGATCTTCGCGGTCGGCGCGCTGCTGGTGGCGCTGTTCGTGGCCCGGCTGTGGATTGCGCCCGGGCGCGAGCGGCTGCCGGCGGCAGCAGCCGAAGCCGCGGGCGCCGAGTAGCGCGAGGCGAAGGCCAGGCCGGGCCGCGGCGAACGCCGCGGTCCGGACGGACCGGCGCCGCGCGGGCCACGCTGACCTGGATCAAGGCGACGCCGCCACACCCGGCGCACACTGCACGCCATGGACAAGCATTCCGCCACTTCCCCGCAGCACGTACTCTCGCCGGCGATGCTCGCCCGCGCACCGCACCGGCTGCTGTTCTTCATCGGCGCGGCCAACGTGCTGCTGGCGATGCTCTGGTGGGCGCTGTGGCTGGTCGACGCGCGCTGGCACGTGCCCGGCCTGCCGCAGCCGCAGGTGTACGGCGGCTGGATCCACGCGATCGTGATGCAGTACCAGGTGCTGGCGCCCTTCATGTTCGGCTTCCTGTTGACCGTGTTCCCGCGCTGGATGGGCCAGGACGAACTCACCCGCTGGCACTACGTTCCGGTGGGGCTGGGCCTGTTCGGCGGCCAGCTGCTGACCCTGGCCGGCGCGCTGGGGCCGGCGCACCTGCTGCACCTGGGCGCGGTGTTCACGCTGGTCGGCTGGGGCACGGGCCTGCTGTTCCTGTTGCGCCTGCTGTGGCGCGACGGCGGCAGGACCGGGCATGCGGTGTCGTGCGCGGGCGCGCTGTTGCTGGGCTTCGCCGGGCTGCTGGCCTATGCCGCGTACCTGCACGTGGAAGACGCGCGGCTGGTGTTCGCGGCGATCAAGATCGGCACCTTCGGGCTGCTGCTGCCGGTGTATTTCACGGTCGCGCACCGGATGTTCCCGTTCTTCGCCGGCAACGTGGTGAAGGGTTACCAGCCGTGGCGGCCGATGTGGGTGCTGGGCGCGTTCTGGCCGCTGGTGCTGGCCCACCTGGCGCTGGAGCTGGTGCACGCCTACCAGTGGCTGTGGCTGGCGGACGTGCCCTTGCTGGCGCTGGCCGGCACGTGGCTGTGGCGCAACTGGCCGCGCGGGCCGGCGCCGCTGCTGCTGCGGGTGCTGTTCTGGGGCTACGCGTGGCTGCCGGTGGCGCTGGCGCTGTATGTCGCGCAGAGCCTGGCGTACCTGCTGGACGGCGACTTCATCCTCGGCCGCGCGCCGGCGCACGCGCTGTTCATCGGCTTCTTCGGCAGCCTGCTGGTGGCGATGGTCACCCGCGTCACGCAGGGCCATTCCGGCCGGCCGCTGGTGTTCGGCGGCGTGGCGACGTTCGCCTTCGCAGTGATCCAGCTGGTGAGCGTGACCCGCATCGTGGCCGAACTGGTCCCGGACCAGATGGCCTGGCAGGCGGCGGCCGCGCTCGGCTGGCTGCTGGCGTTTGCGCCGTGGGCGCTGCGTTCGCTGCGGATCTACCTGGCGCCGCGCGCGGACGGCAAGCCTGGCTGACGGGAAGGAGCAGCAACGGATGATCGAGTTCTATCCCCAGATCCGCCACGTCCACATCGGGGCGGTGATCCTCAGCGGCAGCCTGTTCGCGCTGCGCGGCGCCTTCGCGCTGGCGGGCGCGCGCTGGCCGCATGCCGCGCCGGTGCGCTACCTGAGCTACACCATCGACACCACCCTGCTGACCGCGGCGCTGATGCTGGTGTCGATCCTGCCCGGCGCGCTGTTCGCCAACGGCTGGCTGGCGACCAAGCTGGTGCTGGTGGTGGTCTACGTGGTGCTGGGCGTGCTGGCGATGAAGCGTGGGCGCACGCGCGCGATCCGCACGGGCTGCTACGTCGCCGCGCTGCTGGTGTTCGCGACCATCTACGGCATCGCGCGCATGCACCATCCGCTGGGCTGGCTGTACCCGTGGCTGGGCTGATGGACGCGGCTGGCGCAACCGCCGTCGCCGGCGACGATCGCGGCTGGATCGCCGACGCCGTTGCCGCCCTGCGCCGAGAAGCCGCGCGCTCGGCCGACACCCACCTGCTGCACGCCACCTTCCCCGGCCTGCCGGGCATCGACTTCTACTTCAAGGACGAAGCCTCGCACCCCACCGGCAGCCTCAAGCACCGGCTGGCGCGGTCGCTGTTCCTGTATGCGCTGTGCAACGGCCGGCTGCGGCCGGGACAGGCGGTGGTGGATGCCTCTTCCGGCAGCACCGCGATTTCGGAAGCGTGGTTCGCACGGTTGCTGGGGCTGTCGTTCACCGCGGTGATGCCGGCGAACACGGCGCCGGCCAAGATCGAGGCGGTGCACGCATTGGGCGGGCACTGCGACCTGACTGGCGCGGATACGTGCCCGCAGGCACGTGCGAAGGAGATCGCCGCGCAGGGCGCCTGCTTCCTCGACCAGTTCGGACTGGCCGAACGCGCGACGGACTGGCGCGGCAACAACAACATCGCCGAATCGATCGTCGGCCAGCTGCGGCACGAACGCCATCCCGAACCGGCGTGGATCGTCTGCGGCGCCGGCACCGGCGGTACGTCGGCCACGATCGGCCGCTACCTGCGCTATCGCGGCCTGCACACGCGGCTGTGCGTGGCCGAACCGACGGGCATGGCATTCGCGCGCGCCTGGCGCACGCGCGACCACGCCGCGCACGCGACACATGCGACCTGCATCGAGGGCATCGGTCGGTCGCGGGCGGAGCCTGGCTTCCTGCCCGAGGTCGTCGACAAGGTGGTCGAGGTACCGGATGCCGCCTCGATTGCCGGCATGCTCCTGCTCGAAACACAGTTCGGACGCCGCTACGGCGGTTCGTCGGGGACGAACCTGGTCGCGTGCCTGGAGCTGGCGTCGCGCATGCATCGCAACGGCGAGCACGGCAGCATCGTCAGCCTGCTGTGCGACCGCGGCGAGCGTTACGACCGGACGCTGTTCGATCCCGGCTGGCGCGGGCGCAGCGGGATCGATCCGGCACCGTGGGGCCGCGAACTGCAGTCAATCATCGAAGGCGGCGCGGCGGGTACGCAGCGGCCGGCCCGGCTGGACGCCCTTCTGTAAAGCCGCCTGGTTCCCGCTTCAATCCAGCGCGCTGAATACCAGCGTGCCGTTGGTGCCGCCGAAGCCGAAGCTGTTGGACATCACCGTACGCAATGTCGCATCGGTGGTTTCTCGCAGCACCGGGAAGCCCTCCGCGCGCGGGTCGAGTTCGGCGATGTTCGCCGACCCGGCCATGAAGCCGCCCTGCAGCATCAGCAGGCAGTAGATCGCCTCGTGCACGCTGGCCGCGCCGAGCGAGTGGCCGGTCAGCGCCTTGGTCGACGACAGCGGTGGCACCTTGCCGCCGAAGGCCTCCCCCACGGCTTCCAGCTCGACGATGTCGCCCAGCGGCGTCGAGGTGCCGTGGGTGTTCACGTAGTCGATCGGCGCGTCGACGCCTTCCATCGCCATGCGCATGCAGCGCACCGCGCCCTCGCCCGAGGGGGCGACCATGTCGACGCCGTCGGAGGTCACGCCGTAGCCGACCAGCTCGGCGTGGATGCGCGCGCCGCGCGCCTTCGCGTGTTCGTATTCCTCCAGCACCAGCATGCCGCCGCCGCCGGCGATGACGAAGCCGTCGCGGCCGGTGTCGTACGGGCGCGAGGCGCTTTCCGGCGTGTCGTTGTGGTGCGTGGACAGCGCGCCCATCGCGTCGAACTGCGCGGTCATGCCCCAGTGCAGCTCCTCGCCGCCGCCGGCGAACATCACGTCCTTGGCGCCGTGGCGGATCATGTTCGCGGCCGCGCCGATGCAGTGTGCCGACGTCGCGCAGGCGGCGGAGATCGAATAGCTGATGCCACGAATGCCGAATGCGGTCGACAGCGCCGCCGACACCGTCGAGCCCATCGTGCGCGGCACCATGTACGGCCCGACCTTGCGCACGCCGCGGTTGCGCAGCAGGTCGCCGGTCTCGATCTGCCACTGCGGCGAGCCGCCGCCGGAGCCGGCGATCAGGCCGGTGCGCTCGTCGCGCACGTCTGCGTCGGACAGCCCGGCGTCGGCGATCGCATCGCGCATCGACACGTAGGCGTAGCCTGCCGCGTCGCCCATGAAGCGCTTGAGCTTGCGGTCGATCTGCTCGCCGAGGTCGATCTCCGGCGCACCCGCGACGTGGCTGCGCAGCTCGAGTTCGGCGTACTCGGGAATGAAGCGGATGCCGGATTCGAGCGCGCGCAGCGATGCCGCAACGCTGGCCTGGTCGTTGCCGATGCACGAGACGATGCCCATGCCGGTGACGACGACGCGGCGGTTGCCATCCGGACCGTTCATCAGAACCCCTCCGTGTTGCGGAACAGCCCGACGCGCAGGCCCTCCGCAACATAGATTTCCTTGCCGTCGACCAGCGTGCGGCCGTCGGCGATCACCAGCGCCAGCTTGCCGCGCATCACGCGGCGGATGTCGATCTCGTAGCTGACCAGCTTCGCGTCGGGCAGCACCTGGCCGCTGAACTTCACCTGCCCCACGCCGAGCGCGCGGCCGCGGCCGGGTTCGCCCAGCCACGGCAGGTAGAAGCCGGTGAGCTGCCACATCGCGTCCATGCCCAGGCAGCCGGGCATCACCGGGTCGCCCTCGAAGTGGCAGCCGAAAAACCACAGGTCCGGATGCACGTCCATCTCGGCGCGGATCAGGCCCTTGCCGAATGCGCCGCCTTCGCTGGCGATCTGCGTGATGCGGTCGAACATCAGCATCGGCGGCAGCGGCAGGCGCGCGTTGCCGGGACCGAACATTTCGCCGCGTCCGCAGGCGAGCAGCTGGTCGCGATCCAGCGAGGAGGGTCTCGTCATCGATTCGAATCCGGTCGTGGAGAAAGGGGTCAATTATGGCAGCCGCGCGCGAATCCCTCGACGCCGCGTGCCCGGATTCGACCATACGACCCGGTAGGTTCAGTCGGCGTCGGCGCCCTGCGCTTCCCGCGCGCCCTCGCCTGCTGCATGTCCGGGCACGCAGCCGTCGAGACCGGCGGCGTCCAGGCACTCGACCACCATGCCCGGCGGCTGCAGTGCGAAATCCACCCACTCGAATGCTTCGCCCATGGCCCGTTCCGCACTTGGATCCGATGACGGTCATTGAAGCGCCCGGGCGCTGCGTGGCGCATTGATCCGGATCAAGCGCATCCGGCGCGCGCCGCGCACAATCGCCTGGCACCCGCTGTCGGCGGCTTGACGCAGGTCATGGGGAATCCGCCGGTGCAGGCACACCATACGCACATGAATGGTGAGCCGGTGCGGCACACCACCCGCCACGCGGCATCGACGACGCAACGGGGAGCGAATTCATGCACCTGCCACCCCTTCCGCGTACAGCGCTCGGCACATCCGGCGCGCGCAACGACCACGCCATCACTTTCGTCATGACACGTTAAGCCCCCGACGGGGAAAGGGACACAGACCATGAAACGCTTCATCGCCTGTATTGCCATCGCAACCCTCCTGGCGGCCGCCGGCTGCAAGCAGGGCGATACTCCCGCCCCGGCCGCCAAGCCGGGCGCGGCCTACGATTCCGGCGGCTCGCTCAAGGGCGACTTCGGTCCGCCGCAGGGCAAGCCGATCGAGGCAGTCCTGACATCGCCGCCACACGTGCCGCCGCCGACCGGCCGCGACTACCCGGCGAAGGTGGTCGTGGAGCTGGATGTGGTCGAAAAGGAGATGGAGATCTCCGAAGGCACCACCTACACCTTCTGGACCTTCGGCGGCACGGTGCCCGGCAGCTTCATCCGCGTGCGCCAGGGCGACACGGTGGTCTTCCACCTGCGCAACATGCCCGACAGCAAGATGCCCCATAACATCGACCTGCACGGCGTCACCGGTCCCGGCGGCGGTGCGTCGTCGAGCTTCACCGCGCCCGGCCACGTCACCCGCTTCACGTTCAAGGCGCTCAACGCCGGCCTGTTCGTGTACCACTGCGCCACGGCGCCGGTGGGCATGCACATCGCCAACGGCATGTACGGCCTGATCCTGGTCGAGCCGCCGGAGGGCATGCCGCCGGTCGACCGCGAGTACTACGTGATGCAGGGCGACTTCTACACCACGGGCAAGTACCGCGAGAAGGGCCACCAGGGCTTCGACATGCAGAAGGGCATCGACGAAAACCCGACCTACGTCGTGTTCAACGGCGCCGAGGGTTCGCTGACCGGCGACAACGCGCTGACCGCCAACACCGGCGAGAACGTGCGCCTGTACGTGGGCAACGGCGGACCCAACCTGGTGTCGAGCTTCCACGTGATCGGCGAGATCTTCGACAAGGTCTGGTTCGAGGGCGGCACGCGCTACAACGAGAACGTGCAGACCACGCTGATCCCGTCCGGCGGCGCGGCGATCATGGACTTCCACGTCGAGGTCCCCGGCAGCTACGTGCTGGTCGACCACTCGATCTTCCGCGCGTTCAACAAGGGCGCGCTGGCGATCCTCAAGGCCGACGGCGCCGAACGCCCCGACATCTATTCCGGCAAGGAAGTCGACGCGATGTACATCGGCGACCAGGCCAACGCCAACCTCGCCGCGGTCGGCGCCGCGGTCAAGGCGGAAAAGGCCGGCGAGCTGACGGTCGACGACCAGATCGAGGCCGGCAAGGCGCTGTTCGCCGGCACCTGCTCCACCTGCCACCAGGCGAGCGGCGAAGGCATGCCGGGGGTGTTCCCGCCGCTGGCGAACTCGGATTACATCGCCGCCGATCCCGCGCACGTGCCGCAGGTGATCCTGCATGGCCTGCAGGGCCCGATCAAGGTCAACGGCAAGGACTACGACTCGATCATGCCGCCGATGAGCCAGCTCACCGACGACGAGGTGGCCAACATCGCCACCTACGTGCTCAACAGCTGGGGCAACCCGGGCGGACAGGTCACCAAGGAGCAGGCCGCCGAGATCCGCAAGGTCAAGCCGGCCAATGCGTCGGAAGGCCACTAGGGCGAACGCCATGCGCCTCGCCGTCGCCCTGCCCTGCCTGCTCGCCGTCGCCGCCACGGCCGCCCTCGCGGCCGGCGGCGCGGCATGGGTGCGGCTGCCGGGCGGCGACTTCCGCTCGGCGCTGAAGTACGAGGACGCGCGCAAAGTACGGATCGCACCGTTCGAACTGCAGCAGCGGCCGGTGACGAACGCCGAGTTCCTGGCCTTCGTGCAGGCGCATCCGCAGTGGCGGCGCGACAACGTCGCCTCGGTGCTGGCCGAACCGCGCTACCTCTCGCACTGGGCCAGTCCCGACGTGCTCGGCGACAAGGCCCTGCCGCAGCAGCCGGTGGTGCAGGTGAGCTGGTTCGCGGCATCCGCCTACTGCGAGGCGCAGGGCGCGCGGCTGCCGACCTGGTCGGAGTGGGAATACGCCGCGGCCGCCGACGAAACCCGCCGCGACGCGCGCAGCGACCCGGCCTGGCGCGAACGTATCCTGGCCTGGTACTCGACGCCGTCCAACAAGGCCCTGCCGCGCGCCGGCCTGCAGACGCCCAACGCCTGGGGCGTGCAGGACCTGCACGGGCTGGTGTGGGAATGGACGGACGACTTCTCGTCGCTGCTGGTCTCGGGCGACAACCGCATGCAGGGCGACGCCGACAAGTTCAAGTTCTGCGGCGCGGGTGCGCTGTCGATGGACGACCGCGAAAACTACGCGGTGCTGATGCGGGTGGCGATGCTGTCCTCGCTGGACGCCGTCGACACCACCGCCAATCTCGGTTTCCGCTGTGCGAGGGACGTGAAATGAAGGCTTCCAGCAAGTTCGCCGCCTGCCTGTCGCTGGCGCTGCTGCTGCTCGCGGCCGCGGCCGCCGCGGTCGCGGCACCGAAGCAGGCGCCGCTGCCGCGCGATTCGGTCTACCAGCTGCCGGCCACGCTGACCGACCAGGCCGGCGAAACCCGGGACTGGCGCAGCAAGCGCGGTACGCCGCAGCTGGTGGCGATGTTCTACACCTCCTGCCAGTTCATCTGCCCGCTGATCATCGACAGCGGCAAGGCGGTCGAACACGCCCTGCCCGCCGACCAGCGCGCCAGGCTGGGCATCCTGCTGATCAGCATGGACCCCGCGCGCGACGACCCTACGGCGCTGATGTCGGTGGCGCGCAAGCGCAAGCTCGACGCCGCGCACTGGTCGCTGGCCAGTCCCGAACCCGACCAGGTCCGCGCCGTCGCCGGCGTGCTTGGCGTGCGCTACCGGCAGCTGGCCGACGGCGAGTTCAACCACACCAGCGTGCTGGTGCTGCTCGACGCCGAAGGCCGCATCGTGGCGCGCAGCGAGCAGATCGGCAGCCAGGTCGATCCGGAGTTCGTCGCCGAGGTCCGGCGCGTGCTGGCCGACTGATCCGCTGCAAGAGTGTGTCGCCACCATCTACGACCAATGTCGTAGGCCCTTTTTGCATCGCGGCATCGTTTTCGCATTGACCGTCCGCAGCGCAAGCGCGACCCTGCCGGTACCGGACGGAGGGCGAACGCATGAACGGTCTCGTGAAGAAGCTGGCCTGGGCTGCGCTGGCGATCCTTGGGGCGTTCTGCCTCGCCACCATCGCGCTGCGGCGCGGCGAGACGATCAACGCGCTGTGGATCGTGGCAGCTGCCGTTTCGATCTACCTGGTGGCCTACCGCTTCTACGCGAAGTTCATCGCCGACAAGGTGATGGGGCTCGACCCCACCCGCGCCACGCCCGCAGTGCTCAACAACGACGGCCTGGATTTCGTGCCCACCAACCGGCACGTGCTGTTCGGCCACCACTTCGCCGCGATCGCAGGCGCCGGCCCGCTCGTCGGCCCTGTACTGGCCGCGCAGATGGGCTACCTGCCCGGCACGCTGTGGCTGATCGCGGGCGTGGTGCTCGCCGGCGCGGTGCAGGACTTCATGGTGCTGGTGATCTCCAGCCGCCGCGACGCACGTTCGCTCGGCGACCTGGTGCGCGAGGAAATGGGCCAGGCGCCCGGCACGATCGCGCTGTTCGGCGCGTTCCTGATCATGATCATCATCCTCGCGGTGCTGGCGATGATCGTGGTGAAGGCGCTGCAGGGCAGCCCCTGGGGCATGTTCACGGTGATCGCGACGATCCCGATCGCGCTGCTGATGGGCGTGTACATGCGCTACATCCGGCCGGGGAAGATCGGCGAGATTTCCCTCGTCGGGCTGGTGCTGCTGCTGGCGGCGATCTGGTTCGGCGGGCGCGTGGCGGCCGATCCCGAATGGGCGGCGACGTTCACCTTCAGCGGCACCCAGATCACCTGGATGCTGATCGGCTACGGCTTCATCGCCGCGGTGCTGCCGGTGTGGCTGCTGCTGGCGCCGCGCGACTACCTGTCCACCTTCCTCAAGGTCGGCACCATCCTCGCGCTGGCGATCGGCATCGTGATCGTGATGCCGGACCTGCGCATGCCGGCGCTGACCCAGTTCACCGACGGCACCGGCCCGGTGTGGAAGGGCGACATGTTCCCGTTCCTGTTCATCACCATCGCCTGCGGCGCGGTGTCGGGCTTCCACGCGCTGATCGCCTCGGGCACCACGCCCAAGCTGCTGGCCAACGAGCGTGACGCGCGCTACATCGGCTACGGCGGCATGCTGATGGAATCGTTCGTGGCGATCATGGCGATGGTCGCGGCGTCGATCATCGACCCGGGCGTGTATTTCGCGATGAACAGCCCGGCGGCCATCGTCGGCACCGACGCGGCGACGGTCGCCCAGACCGTGTCGAGCTGGGGCTTCGTCGTCTCGCCCGACGTGCTGGTCGCAACCGCGAAGGAGATCGGCGAACCCAGCATCCTCTCGCGCGCCGGCGGCGCGCCGACACTGGCCGTCGGTATCGCCCAGATCCTGCACAGCGTGATGCCCAGCGCCGACATGATGGCGTTCTGGTACCACTTCGCGATCCTGTTCGAGGCGCTGTTCATCCTCACCGCGGTCGACGCTGGCACGCGCGCCGGCCGCTTCATGCTGCAGGACCTGCTCGGCAACTTCGTGCCGGTGATGCGCAGGACCGAATCGTGGGGCCCGAACCTGATCGCCACCGGCGGCTGCGTGGCGCTGTGGGGCTACTTCCTCTACCAGGGCGTGACCGATCCGCTGGGTGGCATCAACATGCTGTGGCCGCTGTTCGGCATCGCCAACCAGATGCTCGCCGGCATCGCGCTGCTGCTGTGCACGGTGGTGCTGTTCAAGATGAAGAAGGAGCGCTACGCGTGGGTATCGATCGTGCCGACGGTGTGGCTGCTGATCTGCACGGTGTCCGCCGGCTGGATCAAGATCTTCGACTCCGATCCCGGGGTGGGCTTCCTGGCCCAGGCCAACAAGTACCGCGCCGCGATCAACGCCGGCGAACTGATCGCGCCGTCGAAGGACATGGGAGGCATGCACCAGGTGATGTTCAACAACTACGTCAATGCCGGGCTCACCGCGCTGTTCCTGTTCGTGGTGCTGGCGGTGCTGGTGTACTCGGTCGCCGCGATCCGCCGCGCCCGCGCCAGCGACGCGCGCACCGACCGCGAACAGCCCTACGTCGCGCTGACGCCCGAGCAGCAGGCGTCGCAACCCTGATGGGTACCGCGCTGGTCCCGCTGGACTACCACCAGGCGCACAAGCGCGTCTGGCGGCGGCTGGTGCAGACCGCGCGGCTGTGCTGCGGCGTGCCGGACTACGACAACTACGTCCGGCACGTGCTCGAAAAGCACCCGGACCGGGAACCGATGGACTACCCCACGTTCTTCCGCGAACGCCAGCAGGCGCGTTTCGGCGGCAAGGGCGGATTCCGCTGCTGCTGACCGGCCATCGCCCGCTGCACTTGCAGGAGCGGCTTCAGCCGCGAGCTTTTCCCCCGATCACCAAGGATCAAGAGCTCGCGGCTGAAGCCGCTCCTGCACATGGTTGCGCGGCGCTACGCCCCCGCCATCGACTTGAGGATCAGGCCGAGCGCGTACGCCAGCCCGGTCCCGGTCGCATACCCCAGCGTGCCCAGCAGTGCGCCCACGGGCGCCAGCGAGGGGTGGAACACCGCCGCCACCACCGGCGCCGAGGCGGGGCCGCCGATGTTGCTCTGCGAGCCGATCGCGAAATAGAAGAACGGCACCCGCAACAGCCTGCCGGCCACCCACAGCAGGCCGATGTGGATCAGGATCCACACCACGCCGAGCAGGAACAGCTCCGGTCGCTGCAGCAGCGCCATGATGTCCATCTGCATGCCGATGCAGGCGATCAGGAAGTACAGCAGCAACGTGCCGATCTTCGATGCGCCGGCGCCGTCGAGCGTGCGTGCACGGGTAAAGCTCAGCAGCAGGCCGATCAGGGTCGACAGCGCCACCACCCAGACAAAGGGTTCGTGCATGCTCACCGCCCTCGCCCACGAGACGTTGGCGCCGAACCAGTTCGCCAGCGGCGTCGCCAGCGCGTGCGCCAGGCCCACCGCGCCGAAGGCGATGCCGACGATCATCATCAGGTCGCCGAGGCTGGCGATGCGCGCGTGCTGGGCCTGGAAGCTGGCCATGCGCTCCCTGAGGTCGTCCAGTGCGCGCGTGTCGGCGCCGCTGCGCTTGTCGATGTCCTGCGCGCGGCCGGCAAGAAAGATCAGCACTGCCATCCACACGTAGCCCACGCCCACGTCCACCACCGCGAACTGGCCGAAGGTGGTGGCATCGACCTCGAAGATCTCCTTCATCGCCAGCATGTTGGCGCCGCCGCCGATCCAGCTGCCGGCCAGCGCGGTCATCCCGCCCCAGGTGTCGCCGGCCACCGTGGCCGGATGCACCGCGGCGAACAGCGCGAACGCCGCGATCGCGCCGATCATCACGCTGATCGACGAGGCCGCGTACATCGCCAGCAGCTTCCAGCCGAGCCGGAGGATGCCCTTGATGTCGATGGTCAGCGTGAGCAGCACCAGCGCCGCCGGCAGCAGCACGCGGCTGGCAACCGGGTTGTAGAGGCTGTTGTTGGCGCCGTCGATCAGCCCGACCGTGTTGTAGATGCCGGGGATGAAGTAGCACAGCAGCAACGCCGGCACGTAGGTGTAGAAGCGCTTCCAGAAGCCGGCCGGGCGCGACTCGGTCCAGAAGATCAGCGCCAGCGTGGCGGCGATGACGCCGAGGATGACGATGTCGTTGGTGATCAGGGGGCCACCCGCGGTCGCGGCTGCGTCTGGATTCATCGGATCGTCTTCCGCCTGTGTCTCGTGCAGGGCATCCGCGCCGGGAACCGGCGCGGGCGACGGGACGAAGCACGTCCCGGGTCGGGCGTCATCATTCGGGCATCACCATTACTGCCCAAGGTGCTGCTTCAGCCAGCCGTTGACCGTCTCGTGCCAGAGGATGCTGTTGTCCGGCTTGAGCACCCAGTGGTTCTCGTCCGGGAAGTACAGGAACTTCGACTCGATGCCCTGGCGCTGCAGCGCGGTGAACGCGGCGATGCCCTGCGAGACCGGGATGCGGTAGTCGAGCTGGCTGTGGACGACCAGCATCGGCACGCGCCAGTCCTTGACGTGGTTGACCGGATTGAACCGCTCGTAGCCTTCCGGATTGTCGTAGGGCGTGCCCCCGTTCTCCCATTCGCTGAACCACAGCTCCTCGGTGGCGTAACCCATGATGCGGTTGTCGAACACGCCGTCATGGTCGACCAGGCACTTCCACGCGCCGGACTTCGGCGTATGCCAGTTGCCCGCGATCCAGTACACCATGTAGCCGCCATAGCTCGCGCCCAGCGCGCAGGCGTTGGCGCCGTCGAGGTAGTCGTATTGCTGCTGCGCCGCGGCCCAGCCCTTCTGCAGGTCCTCCAGTGGGCGGTCGCCCCAGTGCTGGCTGATCGCGTCGGTGAATTCCTGGCCGTAACCGGTGGAGCCGTGGAAGTCGATCATCACCACCGCGTAGCCCTGGCCTGCGTAGGTCTGCGGATTCCAGCGGTAGCTCCAGCCGTTGCCGAAGCTGCCCTGCGGGCCGCCGTGGATCAGGAACGCGACCGGGTACTTCTTGCCTTCCTCGTAGTTCCACGGCTTGACCACGTAGCCGTACACGGTGTCGTTGTTCCAGCCCTTGAAGCTGAACTGCTCGAAGTCGGCGAACGTCGCCTCCGGCACCATCTCGCCGGCGCTGGGCGTGATCGCGCGCAGCTGCGCGGCGTCGAGGCCGGTGGTGAACAGTTGGTCGCCGGTCTTCATGCTGTTGCGCGAGAAGGCGAGCGTGGGGCCGGCGATCTCGAACGAGGAGATCGTGCCGTCGCCAACCACCTTCTTCGCCTCGCCCGTGGCCATGTCGATCGCGAACAGCGGGTGCTCGCCCACGTCCTGCGCGGTGGTGTAGAGCGTGTTGCCGTCCTCGGACACGACGATGGCGTCGGCTGAGCGATCCCAATCGGGCGCGATCTCGCGGGTGTCGCCGCTGGCCAGGTCCATCGCCATCAGCGCGAAGCGGTCGGCCTCGAAGCCGGGGCGCTTCATCGCCCGGTAGTACAGCGTCTTGCCGTCATTGCCGAACACCGGGCCGGTGTCCCAGGCCTTGTTGGCCTCGGTGAGGTTCTTCGCGGCGCCGCGGCCGTCGGCGCTGACCTGGTAGAGGTCGAAGTTGGTCGACCACGGCTCGCTGCCATCGGACTTGCGCGCGCTGAGCACCAGCGACTGGCCGTCGGGCGCCCAGGCGTACTCGCCACTGTCGCCGAACGGCTTGGACGGCACGTCGCCGATCACGTCGGCGCCGACCAGCGTCGCACTGGCGACGGCCTTCGCCTTCGCCGCCGGGAGCTCGGCGACGAACACGCGGTTGAGGCGGCCGTCGTTCCAGGTGTCCCAGTGGCGGATGAACATGCGGTCGAAGACCTTGCCGCTGGACTTGTCCTTCTCCGCGGCATCCAGCTTGTCCTTCGTGCACGCGAGCACGCCCTGCCCCGCATCGGGTTTGCAGTCCGGGAACGCACCGGCGCTGAAGGCCACCTGCGAGCCGTCGGGCGAAAGCTTGAACGACTCGACGTCGACCGGGAACGCGGTCAGCTGCACCGGCGTGCCGCCGCCGGCCGGCATCGAGTACAGCTGCGACGAATCGCCCTTCGCGCTGAGGAAGTACACCGTGGCGCCATCGGGCGAGAACGCCGGCGTGTTGACGTTCCAGCCTTCCGGCGTCAGCCGCTTTGGCGGCGCCGCATCGCGCGCGAACAGGTCCTCGATCCACAGCGAGGTGCTGGCCTTGCCGCTCTTGTCGTCGAGCACGCGCTTGGCGAACACCAGCTGGCGGCCGTCGGGCGACAGCGTGGGCGACGAGTAGCGGTCGAGCTTGACCATGTCGTGCACGTCGAAGCCGCGGGTGGCGGCCAGCGCCGGCATGGCGATCAGCAGGGCGAGGGGCAGGACGAGATGGCGGGATTTCATGGCGGCTCCTGGAATACGGGTGCAGCAGTGGTTTTCTCCTTCCCTTTCAGGGGAAGGCGGGGATGGGGACGGTTGCCGCGAGTGTTGGCGAAACCCATCCCCACCCAACCCTCCCCCTGAAGGGAAGGGCTGAAAGCGATCACATCGGACCGGGTTCGGCGTCGCCCAGCACCTTGGACCTGGTGCCGCTGCGGTACAGCAGCCAGCCGACCACGACCAGCACCGCGAGGCCGACGACCTGGCCAAACTGGAACTGCTCCGGCAGCGCCAGCACGTCGGCACGTTCGCTGACCACGATCGGAATCGCGATGGCGATGCCCATCAGCGCCTCGCCGGTGATCAGGCCGGCGGAGAACAGGGTGCCCGGGCGGTGGATGCGGTCGCGCATGTCCTCGTCGCCGGCCTTCAGCCCCTTGCGGCGCTCGACGAAGTACGACAGCAGTCCGCCGAGGAAGATCGGCACCATCAGTTCCAGCGGCAGGTAGATGCCGATCGCCGCGGCCAGCACCGGCACGCGGAAGCTGGAACTGCGCGCCTTGAGCCATTCGTCGAAGGCGATGATCGCCGCGCCGATGGCGGCGCCGATGGCGATCATCGTCCACGGCAGCTCGCCGCCAAACATGCCGTTGGCCACCGAGGCCATCAGCGTGGCCTGCGGCGCCGCCAGCGAATTGGGATGCTCGGGCGTGGGCGCGCCGATGCCGTAGGCGTGGGCCAGCAGGTTCAGCACCGGCGCCATGATCAGCGCGCAGGAAAACGCGCCGATGGCCAGCATCAGCTGCTGCTTCCACGGCGTGGCACCGACGATGTAGCCGGCCTTGAGGTCCTGCAGGTTGTCGCCGCCGACCGCGGCCGCGCAGCACACCACCGCGCCGATCATGATCGCGGCGACCGCGCCGATCGGCGAGTCGCGCCCGAGCAGCAGCACCAGCACCACCGAGGCGAACAGGATGGTGGCGATGGTGATGCCGGACACGGGGTTGTTCGACGATCCCACCAGGCCGGCCAGGTACGCCGACACCGACACGAACAGGAAGCCGGCGACGATCATGATGATCGTCATCGGCACGCTCACCATCCACTGGCCGACGATGGCGTGGTAAAGCAGGCCCAGCGGGACCACGAAGGCGACCAGCGCGATCAGCATCCACTTCATCGGCAGGTCGCGCTCGGTCTCGGCGACCACCTTGCCGGCGCCCTTGCGCGCGGCGGCAAAGCCGCTCTTGATCCCTGACACCAGCGACTTGCGCAGCGAGAACAGCGTCCACACGCCGCCGATCAGCATCGTGCCCACGCCGAGGTAGCGGATCTTGGCCGACCAGATCGCACCGGCGATCTCTTCGGCGCCGGCACCGGCCACCGACGCGGCCAGCGCGGGATCGGTGCCCATGAAGAAGGCGTGGTAGATCGGGATGGCGATGTTGAACGACAGGATGCTGCCCGACACCACCACGATGCCGACGTTGAGGCCGACGATGTAGCCCACGCCCAGCAGCGCCGGCGACAGGCCGGTGCCCATGTAGCCCAGGTACTTGCCGATGAAGCCGCTGCCGATCGCGCTGTCGGGGATCATGCGCAGGCCGCTGGCCGCGGCCAGCTTGACCACCGCGCCGATCACGCCCGACAGCGCCAGGATCTTCAGGCCGGGCCCCGGGTTGTCGCCGGCCTTGAGCACCTCGGCCGCGGCCTTGCCCTCGGGGAACGGCAGCGGGTCCTCGACGATCATCGTGCGCCGCAGCGGCACCGAGAACAGCACGCCGAGCAGGCCACCGAGGCCGGCGATCGCCAGCACCCAGGAATAGCGGAAGTCGTCCCAGTAGCCGAGGATGATCAGCGCCGGGATGGTGAAGATCACGCCGGCGGCGATCGAGGAGCCGGCCGAGGCGCCGGTCTGGACGATGTTGTTCTCGAGGATCGTGCCGCCGCCCAGCAACCGCAGCACGCCCATCGAGACAACGGCGGCTGGGATGGCGGTGGCGATGGTCAGGCCGGCGAACAGCCCGAGGTAGGCGTTGGCCGCGGCCAGGATCATCGCCAGGATGACCGCCAGCAGCACGGCCCGGAAGGTCAATTGCCGCGTCGCCGGCTTGTTCATCTACAACCCCTGTCCACGAAAGCCCAACAAGCTAATCGCTGCCCCGGGGCAAGTCCAGTGCGCAGGGGCCCGGTCGCTATACTCGCGCGGATTCCATACGGAGCAGCACGTGGCCGCCAGCATCACGAGTGACATCCCCGCCGGCGAGGACTTCCTCGGCCATCCCAAGGGCGTCTACGTCTGCTTCTTCACCGAAATGTGGGAGCGCTTCTCGTTCTACGGGATGAAGGCGCTGCTGCTGCTGTACCTGACCAAGTACCACCTGTTCGGCGACGGCCCCGGGCTCGACCTGCTGGGCGCCTACGGCGGACTGGTGTACTGCATCCCGGTGATCGGCGGCCTGCTCGCCGACCGCTGGCTGGGCATGCGCAAGGCGGTGGTGTTCGGCGGCATCCTGCTGTGCCTGGGGCACCTGGGGATGGCGTTCGAGGGCCACGCGGCGGTGAACGTCGGCGGACAGGTCGTGCGCGACGAAGGCGCGCTGCGCGTCACCTACCTGTCGCTGGCGCTGATCATCATGGGCGTGGGCTTCCTCAAGCCGAACATCTCCACCATCGTCGGCAGGCTGTACGCGGAGAACGACCCGCGCCGCGATTCGGGCTTCTCGCTGTTCTATGCCGGCATCAACCTTGGCGCGCTGTTCGCATCCCTGGTGTGCGGTTTCCTCGGCGAGGTCTACGGCTGGAAATACGGCTTCGGCGCAGCCGGCATTGGCATGCTGGTGGGGCTGGGCATGTTCCTGTGGGGACAGAAGTACCTGCACGGGCACGCCGAGCCGTCCAACCCCGGCTCGCTGCGCGAACGCGTGGCGGGGTTGCCGCGAGAGTGGCTGATCTACGGCCTGGCGGTGCTGGGCGTGCTGCCGGTGGCATGGCTGATGTGGGCGGCCGGGTCCGGCGCGTTCGCGCTCGGCGGCGAGGTCTCGCTGGCGCTGATGCTGATGCTGGTCGTGCTGGGCGTCGTGCTGCTGTGGTTCTCGTGGTTCGTCGGGACCCAGTGCACGCCGGTGCAGCGCCAGCAGATGATCGCGCTGATGGCGCTGATCTTCATGGCACTGGTGTTCTTCACCCTGTACGAGCAGACCTACGGTTCGTGGGTGACGTTCACCGACCGCATGATGACCAAGGACATCATGCCGTCGCTGGTGATCCGGAACGGCACGCCGCTGCCGTGGTCGATCGCCTCGCTGCTGCTGGCGCCGCTGGGCTTCGTGGCGGCGGCGACGCTGTCGGACCGCAACCCGGCATCCAGCGCGCCGCGCGCGCTGTTCATCGGCGTGGTGGCGCTGATGCTGGTGTTCCTCATCCGCGACTGCGTGGTGCTGCCGCAGACCGCCGGCTCGCTGACCTACCTCGGCGCGCTGTTCCTGGTGCTGCTGGCGCCGATCTTCGCCGCGCTGTGGGCGTGGCTGGACAGGCGCCGCATGGATCCGTCCAAGCCGGTGAAATCGGCGCTCGGGCTGGTATTCGCCGGGCTGTCCTTCATTCCGCTGGCGTGGGCCGCGCAGCAGGTCGGCGCCACCGGCCAGATGGCGAGCGTGTGGTGGCTGGTGCTGGCCTATCTGGTGCTCGAGATCGGCGAGATGTGCCTGTCGCCGGTCGGGCTGTCCGCGGTCACCCAGCTGGCCGTGCCGCGCGTGGTGAGCCTGATGATGGGCACCTGGTTCCTGGCTACCGCGTTCTCGGAAACGCTGGCCGCGCTGTTCGGCAAGCTCGCAGCGATCGACGTGCCCGAGGGCGAAGTCATGGACATCGCCACGGCCTCGGCGAAATACGCGCACCTGTTCTGGCTGATGATGTGGATCGGCCTGGGCTGCGCGGTGGTCGCGTTCATCGCCGCACCGCTGCTGCGGCGGATGATGCACGGGGTGAAGTGATCCGCCCTGTTCCGGCGGCGCGCCAGGCGCCGCCGGAACAGGGCGTTACCGTGGTGCGCCCTCCGGCGCGGCCGTGCCGCCGCCAAGGCTCCGCGCCAGGAAGGCCAGCAGCCGGGTCTGGAAGTCCTTCCGGTTTTCCGGCTTGTAGTAGCCGTGCCCTTCGTTCCTGTAGTAGCTGGCCTCCACCTGCACGCCGGCGGCCTTGAGCGCACGCTCCATCGCCTCGGTGTGCTCGACCGGCGCGGTTTCGTCCTCCCGGCCCGCGGCAAGCAGCACCGGCACCTTGATCGCTGCGGCATGGCGGGTGGGCGAACTTGCGGCGAGCACGTCCTTGTCGCTGCCGATCCATTCGTTCGCCCAGGTCGCGATCGAGCCGTGCTTCTGGGTTTCTTCGGCGTGCAGTTGCGGCAGGTCGTAGACGCCGACGTTGCCCACCGCGCACCTGTAGAGGTCCGGTTCCCTGGCCACGCCCATCAGCGCCGCGAATGCGCCGTAGCTGGCGCCGTAGATGCAGATGCGCGCCGGATCGGCGATGCCCTGGGCAATGGCCCAGCGGGTGGCGTCGGTGACGTCGTCCTGCATCTTCAGCCCCCACTGCCGCGCGCCGAGGCGCTCGAAGTCGCGCCCCCGCCCTCCCGAACCGCGGAAGTTCACTTGCAGCACCACGTAACCCGCGTCCGCCAGCATCTGCGCCTGGCCATCGAAGCCCCAGATATCGGCGATGCCGAACGGACCGCCGTGCGGCATGACCACCATCGGCATTTTGCCCGACCCGTCGCGCGGGGTCGTGAGGTAGCCCTGCAGCTTCAGCCCGTCGCGCGCGTCGAACTCGAAGGCACGGGTCTTCGCCCGCTTCGCCGGGTCGAACCATTCGGCGCGGCTGATCACGTAGTCGGCCTTCTTCGCCTGTGCGTCGAACAGGTAGAAATCGCCGGGATTGCGGCTGCTCCATGCCCGCACGAGGCTGGTCCGCCCGTCGCGCGTGCTCGACGTCACCAGCGCGGCGTTGTCGCCGAAGGCCGCCTGCAGGCTCTTGTACAGCCGGGCGTCGTCCGAGTCCTCGTCGAAAAACCGGAACGTCGGCTTGTCACCGTCGTACATGGCGCCGATCGGGATCGATGTCCCGGGCCGGTAGAGCATGAAGGGATCCTTCTGCCCGTCGCGCAGGACCTCCGTGCGCTTCCCGCTCGCAACATCGTAGGCAAAGACCGCATCCGGTCCGCTCTTCATCTCGGTGAGCAGGTATGCGGTCTTGTCATCGGCCGAGAACCCGACCGGAACCTCGATCCTGCCGCTCGAGGCTTCGTCGTTGACGAGCGTCCAGTCGCTGCCCTCGCCGGCGCGGTAATACAGCTTGCTCACGATGTCGGTATCCGCACCGAGCGCGAAGCGCACGACGCCGGCGTTGTCGCTCGTGAAGCGGGCATTGCGGACCGGTGCCCGCGTCACCGTGTGCCGCGTGCCGCTGTAGATGTCCATCTTCTCCACCCGCGTGTACGGGTCGCTGGAGAACGGGCTGACGGACACGAGGACATGCTTGTCGTCGTCGCGCAGGCCGTCGACCAGGAACGCGGCCACGCGCTCGGCCTTCTTGGTGCGGATGCGCGACCCCAGGTTGCCGGCGACGCGCTGGCCGATCAGCATCTCGGTGCGGCCGCCATCGGCATTCATGGCGAACAGTTCGCCCGTGGGTTGCGGCGTGTCCAGGGAGCCGAACTTCTCGGCCGCCGAGATCAGTACCCGGTCGGGGCTGACCCACTCGAAGCCGTAGACAGCCGAGTTCCGGCCAAGCTGGAAGGTTCCGAGCAGCTTCTTGTCCTTCCTGCCCATGATCACCAGCGCGGTGCGGTCCTCGAACGGCACGGTCGCGGCCAGGTATTCGCCCGTCGGCGAGATCTTGATCGTCTCGAAGCGGTCGTTGCGCACATAGGCATCCACGTCGACGGCCTGCGCGTGCGCCGTGCCGACGGCGGCCGCTGCAAGCGCGAGGCACAGCGACGCCAGAATGGCGAGTCTTGAAATCATGTTTTCCCCTTGCATGGCTGGTGGAGATGCCAGCCTTTCCATTGCAACCGCGGCGGTCCGGGATGCGGCCAGTCCGGGCGACGCTCGGATTCTAGCGTGCGTGACGGACTGGTCGCCGCGGCATGGCGGCGAAGCGGCGTATCGACGCTTCCGCCAGCCAAACGGGCTGCTCAGGCCGCGCGGTCGTCCGCCAGCATGTCGAGCACGCGGGAAAGCCCGTCCCGCCAATCGACTGGCGCCATGCCGAAGTCACGCTGCAGGCGCGCGTTGTCGAGCACCGAGAAGACGGGTCGCGCGGCCGGCGTCGGGTAGTCGCTCGTGGCGATCGGCACGACGCGGGGCGCCCGCCGGAGCAGGCCGCGCGCGACGGCGCCGGACATGATGGCTTCGGCAAATCCATGCCAGCTGGTGCTGCCGTCGCAGGTGAGGTGCCACAGCCCCGACCGTTCCGGGCGCTGCCCCAGGATGGCCGCGGTGGTGTCGGCGATGTGCGCGGCCGATGTCGGGCTGCCGACCTGGTCGGCCACCACGCGCAGTTCGTCACGCTCGCCCGCCAGTCGCAGCATGGTCAGCAGGAAGTTGCGCCCCTGCGCGGCGTACACCCAGGCGGTGCGGAAGACCAGGTGACGCGCGCCGCTTTCCGCGATGGCGGTTTCGCCGGCGAGCTTGCTCGCGCCGTAGACGCCCAGCGGCGAGACGGGATCACCCTCGCGGTACGGGCGTGACGCGCTGCCGTCGAAGACGTAGTCGGTCGAGTAATGGACAAGCAGGGAATTCCGCTCTGCGCAGGCCGCGGCGATTGCCCCGGGTGCGTGCGCGTTGGCGCGGAAGGCTGCGTCCGGTTCACTTTCCGCGCGGTCGACGGCGGTGTAGGCCGCGGCATTGACGACAACGTCCGGCGCGAGCCTCGTAACCAGCGCTGCCGGCCCGGCAGGATCATCGAAGTCGGCTACCTCGCACGCGGCGTCGTCGTTCAGGCGGCCATCGCGCGTCGCCAGCACGAGCTCGCCGAGCGGTGCCAGGCTGCGCCGCAGCTCGGTGCCGACCTGCCCGTTCGCACCGAGCAGCAGGATCTTCAAGGCGTGTAGACCGGCAGGCGGTCGGCCGGCACCTCGGCAAGGAGCGGTGCGCGCGTGTCCTTGTCCGAAAGGATCGGCTCGGCCACGGGCCAGTCGATCGCCAGCGCCGGATCGTTCCAGCGGATGCCGGCATCGGCCTCGCGGTCGTAGGTCTGCGTGCACAGATAGTTGAAGGTCGCCTTCTCGCTGAGCACGGCAAAGCCGTGGGCGAAGCCTTCGGGGATCCATAGATGACGCCGGTTCTCCGCAGTCAGCAGCACCGCTTCCCACTTGCCGAACGTCGGCGATCCGCGGCGGATGTCGACGGCCACGTCCCAGACTTCGCCATCGAGCACCGAAACGTACTTGCCCTGCGCCTTTGGCCACTGGTAATGCAGTCCGCGCAGCACGCCGCGCGTCGACGTGGACACGTTGCCCTGCACGAAGTTCGGTACAAGCCCGTGCGCGGCAAGCTTGTCACTGTTGAACGACTCGAAGAACTCTCCGCGGGCGTCACCGAACACCCGTGGCTCGATCACCACGCAGCCCGGCAGTCCGGTTTCGACCAGTCTCATGCCACGTACCCGCGGCCGACCAGGTCCAGCAGGTATTGCCCGTAGCCGTTCTTGACCAGAGGCTTCGCCAGCGCCTCGAGTTGCGCGGCATCGATCCAGCCGTTGTGGAAGGCGATTTCTTCCGGGCAGCACACGCGCAGACCCTGGCGCGCTTCGATCGTCTCGATATAGTTCGAAGCCTGCAGCAGCGAACTGTGCGTGCCGGTATCGAGCCAAGCGTAGCCGCGACCGAGCTGTTCCAGGTGCAGGTCGCCTTCTTCCAGATAGCAACGGTTGAGGTCGGTGATCTCGAGCTCACCGCGCGGCGATGGCTTGAGCGCGGCCGCGAAGTCGCTGGCTCGGCCATCGTAGAAGTACAGCCCGGTCACCGCATAGTTGGAGCGTGGCTCCGTCGGCTTTTCCTCGAACCCGACCACCTTGCCGTCGCTGTCGAATTCGGCCACGCCGTAGCGCTCCGGATCGCGCACCCAGTAGCCGAAGACAGTGGCGCCATGTTCGCGCAGGTCGGCGCGCTTGAGCAGCGCCGTCAGGCCGGGCCCGTGGAAAATGTTGTCGCCCAGGACCAGGCAGCTGGGCCTGTCTTCGACGAATTCGCGGCCGATCAGATAGGCCTGCGCCAGCCCGTCCGGGTTCGGCTGCACCGCGTACTCGATCCGCATGCCCCACTGCGAGCCATCGCCAAGAAGCGCCCTGAACAGCGCCTGCTCGTGCGGCGTGTTGATGATCAGCACTTCGCGGATGCCCGCCAGCATCAGTACGCTGAGCGGGTAATAGATCATCGGCTTGTCGTAGACCGGCAGCAACTGCTTGCTGATCGCCTGGGTGATCGGATACAGCCGCGTGCCGGAGCCGCCTGCCAGGATGATGCCGCGTCTGTTTGTCATTTCGATTCCTCGCGAAACCTTCCTGGCACTTGTGGTGTCAAGCCGTCGCACCGATGCGCTCGAGCCGGTAGCTGCCGTCGAGTACGCGCTGCACCCACGGCTGGTTGTCCAGGTACCAGTCGACCGTATCGGCGATGCCCTGCTCGAAGCTGTGCGCCGGCGCCCAGCCCAGCTCCGATTTCAGCTTCGACGCGTCGATGGCGTATCGACGGTCGTGGCCGGGGCGATCCCTGACGTAGGTGATCTGCGAGTTGCGCGGCTGGCCGTCCTCGCGCGGGCGACGCTGGTCGAGCAGCGCACAGATCGTGTTGACGACATCGATATTCGGGCGCTCGGCGTCGCCGCCGACGTTGTAGGTCTCGCCCACCCGGCCGCCATCAAGTACCGCACGGATCGCGGAACAGTGATCTCCGACGTACAGCCAGTCGCGCACGTTCATGCCGTCGCCGTAGATCGGCAGCGGCTCGCCGGCGATCGCCCTGGCGATCACCAGCGGGATCAGCTTCTCGGGGAACTGGTACGGGCCGTAGTTGTTCGAGCAGTTGGTGGTCACCACCGGTAACCCGTAGGTGTGATGGAAGGCGCGCACCAGGTGGTCGGACGCGGCCTTCGAGGCCGAGTACGGCGAGTTCGGCGCATACGGCGTGGTTTCGACGAACTTGCCGCTGTCGCCGAGCGAGCCGTAGACCTCGTCGGTGGAGACGTGCAGGAACCGGAACGCATCCCTGGAAGCGCCTTCCAGCGACTTCCAGTAGTCGCGCGTGGCCTCCAGCAGCGCCAGCGTGCCGACGACGTTGGTCTGCACGAACGCGCCCGGGCCGTCGATCGAGCGGTCGACGTGGCTCTCGGCGGCGAAGTTGACCACCGCGTCCGGGCGGTGCTCGGCAAGCAGGCGGGCGACCAGGTCGCGGTCGCCGATGTCGCCGTGGACGAAAACGTGGCCCGGGTTGTCCTGCAGCGATGCCAGCGTATCGAGGTTGCCCGCATACGTCAGCGCATCAAGATTGACCACGCGGACGCCACTGGCGACCGCCTCGAGCACGAAATTGCCGCCGATGAAGCCGGCACCGCCGGTTACAAGCCAGGTTGGCACGCGCAGGCCCCTCCAGGTTCAGCCAGCCGCACATGGAGCCGATTCCCACTTCCGGTTATCGGAGACACCCGCGATCGGGGAAAGCGTGTCATGTGAATCCGATCGCAGGGGTCATTCCTGTTCACCGCCCGGGCGCGCGCCCTGATTGGCTTTAGAACGGGATATCGTCATCCGAGAACCCGTCATCCGCCGGCGGCGGCGCCGACTGGCGCTGTGGCGCCTGCCGCTGCGGCGCGGACTCCTGGCGCGGGCGCGACATGCGTTCGCCACCGCCACCGCCGCCTTCGCCACGGCCGCCGAGCATCTGCATCTCGTTGGCCACGATCTCGGTGAAGAACTTCTCGACCCCGTCCTGGCCGGTGTACTTGTCGTAGCGGATCTCGCCTTCCACGTAGACCTGCGAGCCCTTGCGCAGGTATTCGCCGGCGATCTCGCCGAGCTTGCCGAAGAAGGTCACGCGGTGCCACTGCGTGTTTTCCTGCGGGTTGCCGTCGCGGTCCTTGCGGACGCTGGTGGTCGCCAGGCTGATTTTGGTGATGGCCATGCCACCTTGGGTGTATTTGGTTTCCGGGTCGTTGCCGAGGTTGCCGACCAGGATGGCCTTGTTGATGCCGCGTGCCATGGATGACCTCTTTGAGCGTTCTGTGGGTGGCGGGCGCGTCGCCGTCCGCGGTCCGGGGACCACCAGGCGATGCCGGGGTGACGGCGCATGATACCGGGCCGACCGGATCGCCGTGCCTCGACCAAGGTACGGCCCCACCCGGGCACGGGCAACCCGAAATCCGGGTGGGGAAACCCTGACGCCCAGCTCCCTGCGCCGCTGCCGCCGGGGCCGGGCGCAGCAGGCACGCCCGGCCCCGGCCGGCATTGCTCCCTATAATCGCGCCTTTCCCCCGCCGGACCCGGCATGTCTGTCCCCGCAAGCCTGCACATCCCCGCCCTGCCCGCCATCCAGGCCTTCGCCGCCGCCGACATGGCCGCGGTCGACGCCCTGATCCGCCGCCGCCTGGCCTCGGACGTGGTGCTGATCAACCAGGTCGCCGAGCACATCGTCGCCGCCGGCGGCAAGCGCCTGCGGCCGATGCTGCTGCTGCTGGCCGCGCGGGCGCTCGGACACCAGGGCGCGGACGCGCACCAGCTGGCGGCGGTGGTCGAGTTCATCCACACCTCCACCCTGCTGCACGACGACGTGGTGGATGAATCCGATCTGCGCCGCGGCCGCCAGACCGCCAACGCGGTATGGGGCAACGCGGCCAGCGTGCTGGTGGGCGACTTCCTGTACTCGCGCAGCTTCCAGCTGATGGTGGAACTGGATTCAATGGAGGTGCAGCGGATCCTCGCCGACACCACCAACCGCATCGCCGAGGGCGAGGTGCTGCAGCTGCTGCACGTGCGCAACCCGGACGTGGACGAGGCCGCCTACCTGCGCGTGATCGAGCGCAAGACCGCCGTGCTGTTCGCCGCGGCTACGCGCCTGGGCGCACTGCTGGCGGGCGCCGACCGGGCCACGCAACAGCGCCTGCACGACTACGGCGTGGCGCTGGGCCACGCCTTCCAGATCGCCGACGACGTGCTCGACTACAGCGCCGACGAGACCGCGCTGGGCAAGCACCTGGGCGACGACCTGGCCGAGGGCAAGGCAACCCTGCCGCTGATCCACGCGATGGCGCATTCGGACGCCACCGTCCGCGAGCGGCTGCGCGCGATCGTCGAACAGGGCGACGTCGACGCGCTGCCCGAAGCCATCGCCGCGATCCGCGCGCAGGGCAGCCTCGACTACAGTCGCGCGCGCGCCGCCGAATATGCGCAGGCCGCCGAACGCATGCTCGACGGCCTCGAGGACAACGAAGCGGTGGCCGCGCTGCGCGGGCTGGCGCGCTACGCGACCGAACGCGACCACTGACGCGGACGTCGGGGCAAGGCTTGATGGGGCACGGATTACGCGGATAACCGCGGATAGCGCGTTCCATGACCGCATCAACCCGGCATTCTGCGCCCCCTGCGGATGAGCGCAGAAGCGCCGCGTCACCTCTTCGAACGTATTTGCTTCATGCGCGTTGATCCGTGGCAAAAAGCCCTCAATCCACCCCGAAGCGCTCGTCGAAAAAGTCTTCCATCATCCGGTACGCCCGCTTCGCCGCGCGCGGGTTGTAGACGCAGCCCGGCGGGCTGTTCGCGGCCTCCAGTGCGAAGCAGTGCACCGCGCCGCTGAAGTTGACGAAGGTCCAGTCGGCGCCCGCCGCGTCCATTTCCTTCTCGAAGCCGTCGATGTCCGGTGCTGTGCCACGGTCGTCGGCGCCGTTGAGCACGAGCAGCGGCGTCTTCACCGAGTCTGCCTTCGCCGGCGTGGTGGTCGACAGGCCGCCGTGGAAGGTGACGATGCCGGCCAGCCGCGCGCCGCTGCGCGCCAGCTCCAGCACCGACGATCCGCCGAAGCAGTAGCCGAAGGCGCCGATCTTCGACGCATCCAGCGGCGTCGTACCGGCTTGCGCCTCCAGCACCTCCACGGCCTTCGCCACGCGCGTGCGCATCGCATCCACATCCGCGTAGAGCGGCTTCACCTGGGCCTGCGCCTCTTCGCTGTTCTTCGGTCGCACGTCCTTGCCGTACATGTCGGCGACGAGAATGACATAGTCGTCACCGGCCACCTCCTTCGCCTGCGCGACTGCGGCGTCGGTCACGCCCAGCCAGTCGGGCACCATGACCAGCCCGGGGCGCTTGTCCGAAGACGCGTCGTCGTACACCAGCACGCCGCTGAAGGCCTGGTCGCCGACGTTCCATTCCACGGGCCTGGCCTGCATCGCGGCGAACGCGGATGCCGACAGCGGCAACAGCGCCAGCAGCAGGGCGGCGCGACGCAAGGTGTGGTGGTGCATCGGCTTCATGGCAGTCTCCGTGCAAGGCGATGCCGGCAAGCGTACCCCGATATCCCCGTCCTTGTAGGAGCGGCTTCAGCCGCGAGCTTTTCAAGCGCCGACTGGTGATTGGGCAAAAGCTCGCGGCTGAAGCCGCTCCTACAAGAGCGAGGTTTCCTGCATTCAAGCCACTCAGGCGATGCCGAGCCCCGGGATGCCGCTGATCGCCGCTGGATCGAATCCGGCCAGTTCGGCGAAATGCCGCCCGCGCCAGGTGTAGTCGCGATAGGGCCCGAAGCTCGGCGCGCCGGGCGAGAGCAGCACGACACCTTCACCGGCGAGTGCGTCGCGTGCGTGGGCGATCGCTTCGGCCATGTCCGCCGCGCTCGACAGCACGAAGCCAGCCGTACGCGACAACGGCGCGAGCAGGTCGTGGATCCGCGGTCCGTTCTGCCCCATCGTCACTATCGCCACCGGCGCGTGCGTCTTCATCGCCTCGGCGAACGCCGACCAGTCCAACCCACGGTCATGCCCCCCGGCCAGCAGCGCCACGCGGCGGTCGCGGAACACGTCCAGCGCGGCCAGGCTCGCGTGCGGCGTGGTGCTGATCGAATCGTTGACGTAGGTGATGCCGTCGCGCGTGCCGAGCGTCTGCAGGCGATGCGGCAGCGGCCGGAACGAGGCGGCATGCGACGCCAGCGCGGCGCCATCGAAGCCGAGCGCATCGACCGCGGTGAGCACGGCGCACAGGTTGCCGCGGTTGTGGCGGCCAGGCACGGGAACGTCGCGAGTGTCGAGGATGAAGTCGTCGCCACGATGCAGCGCGTCGCCGCGCATGTGCCAGCCATCCGCGCGGCCGAACCAGCGCACGTCGCTGTCGGGCAACGACAGCGCCGACAGCCGCGGATCGTTCGCGTTGAGCACCGCGACTCGCGGCTTCGCATCGGCCAGCAGCGCCAGCTTGTCCTCGACGTAGCGCTGCTCGCTGCCGTGCCAGTCCAGGTGCTCGGGGAACACGTTGGTCACCACCGCGACCTCCGGGCGAATGCCGCTGGCGGCGACATCCCGGGTCTGGTAACTCGACAGCTCGATCGCCCACAGCTCCGCGTCGCCGTCGAGCAGCTCCAGCAGCGGCATCCCGATGTTGCCGCACAGCGCCGTGCGGTGCCCGCCGGCGCGCAGCAGGTGCGCCAACAGCGCGGTCGTCGTGCTCTTGCCCTTGGTGCCGGTGACGCATACCGCGCGCGCATCCGGGCGCCCGGCGAACCACAGCGCGGTACCACCGATGAAGACGGTGCCGCTTTCGCGCGCCGCCACGGCTTCCGGACGATACGGGCTGATGCCGGGCGACTTGATCACCACGTCGAACGCAGCCAGCCGATCGGCCGTCGCTTCCGTCTCGATCGTGAGCGCCGCGTCGCCAAGCGCACGCACATCGGCCGCCTCCGTGTCATTGCAGAACAACGTCAGCGGCATCGACGCGTCCAGCCGCGCTATCGACGTTCCCGTGTCCCGAGTCCCGGGTCCCGGGTCCCGCAGCGCGCGATACGCCGCCCGCCCCTCGCGTCCCCAGCCCCACAGCGCGACGCGCCTGCCCTCAAGCTGAGAAATGCGCACGCAGCTGCTCCCAGAGCGCGGGCGGGACGCGGTGTTCGTCGTCGAGCACCAGCAACGGCGCGATATCGAGTTCCGCGGCATCGAGCTGCGGCAGGATTTCGCGCGCGAAACGCTTTACCACCGCGTCCTCGCGCCACTCCGGGCGCGCGGCCAACGCTGCCATCGCCGCGCGCGACTCGCGGCCCTCGCCGACGCATTCGAAGGGCTTGTGGTCCTGGTATTCGAGCAGCGCGTCGTAGCCGGGCACCTGCTCCGGATCATCGAGCAGGTTGCGGCCGAAGATCGCCACCAGCCGCGGCTTGGGCATGAACGGCGCCAGCGCGAGGAACACGAAATGGCACTTCGGACACACCCCGCACCACCGCCCCACCGGGCGTTCGCCCAGCAGGTGGAAGTTGCGGTTGCAGCTGGAAAAATGCGCGTCGTAGCGGTCGCTCTTCGCGAACTGCCGCGCCACCGCCAGCTCGCTCAGCGGGCGCAGCAGCGAGTAGTAATGCAGGTCGGCGGCGACTTCACGCTGCAGGTACGCACCGAAGTCGCGTTCGAACGTCCAGCCCTTCGACCACTGGTGGTTCACCTCGCCGGTGCCTTCGATCTGGCTGCCGTAGCTGGCCGAACGCTCGTTGGAAAACACGACCTGGTCCGCATCCAGCAGCACCGCGGCGAAGGCCATGATCGCCGAATTGATCGCGGTCACCGGGATATGGCCGTTCCACGCGCCCTGGCGGTTGTACTCGAACAGTTCCGGCGCCAGCTGGCGGCCGATGTTGAGCGTCGGCAGCCCGGTGCGCTCGGCGCAGGCGCGGATCAGCTGCGAACCGCCGATCCAGGTCACGGTCTGATCGACGCCGGCCCTGCGCAGGGCCTCGATGGAGACCAGGGAGTCCTTGCCGCCGCCGATGGCGACGAGGGCGTGCTGGCGGAGGCCGAGCGATTCGCCCTCCCCTTCAAGGGGGTGAGGATGGCCTGCTTGCGCGGCACCGCCGCGCAGGCCAGACGAACGCCCGGCGCGCTGCGCCAGGCCGGACGGGCCGGGGTGGGGATGGGTTTCGCCCGAGCCGGGAGGAAACCCATCCCCACCCAACCCTCCCCTTGAAGGGGAGGGCTTCAGAGCGGGGAACCGGATTCTTCCGTGCAGGTCCAGTCCGTTGCGGTAGGCGAACTCGCCCAGCCCGTTGAGGTAGACCTCCTCCAGCAGCGCCGCCGTGTCCGCGTCGATCGCGTAGGAATCGATCCGGATCTCCGCCGGCACCGCCGCCTTGTAGTAACTCACGCCGGCGATCAGGTGCAGCAGCCGCAGCGCCTGTTCAGCGGCATGCGCGCGCGAGGCGTCGAGTTCGAACGGCGCGCCGGGGACGGTGATCGTCTCGACCAGCTCCGGACCGTCGTCGAATGCGTACACCAGCCGCGCGACGCCGCTGCCGGCGTCGAATTCACAGCGCACGAAGCGGAAGCTGCGCACCGCGTCCCTGTCGAACGGCGTCATCGCGCCCCCTCCAAACCGAAACCGCGCGCCTGCCGCAGGAAGCGGCGGCACAGGAAATATTCGATGCACAGCGCCGGCAGCGCGCCCAGCAGCAGGCCGAACAGCACCGCGTAGACCGCGACCGCCGGCACCCAGGACAGCGCCTCGCGCAGGCTGCCGCCAGCGCCGGAGGCCAGGTGGCGCAGGCTTTCGACCAGCCCCAGGCACAGCGTCGCCAGCGGCGCGAACATCAGGAACGCCAGCGCCACCGTGCGCAGCGCCAGGCCGAACGCAGTCCACTTGCGCACGTCGCGGTCCACGTTCTCCCACCACGCCGTGATCCACCACGACGCCAGCCCGGCCGCCATCGCGGCGGCGGGCACGACGGCAAGCGACGCGCCGGCCGTGTCGTGCCACGACGCGAGCCCGGCCCCGCTGGCGACGCCGACCAGGAGGTAGGCCAGCACGGCAAGCACCGCCGCGATGACCGCGCCTGTCCACGCCAGACGTGCGCGCGCGCTCATTCCAGCACGTCCTCGCGCGGCAGCTCGCGCAGGTTGTAGCGGTTGGCCATGACGAACCCGTAGGCGCCGGCGTCCGCCACCAGCACCACGTCGCCCTCGGCCGTTGCCGCGGGCAGCATCCGCCCGGCGCCGAACACGTCGCCGGATTCGCAGATCGGCCCGACCACGTCGAACGCGGCCTCGCCTTCCCCGCCCGTGCGGCTGAGGTTGTGGATGCCGTGGTAGGCGTCGTACAGCGTCGGGCGCATCAGCGCGTTCATGCCCGCATCGAGGCCGACGCGGCGGATGCCCTGCTTCTCGACCACCTGGGTGACGTGCGTGAGCAGCACGCCGCACTCGGCGACCATGTAACGCCCCGGCTCCACCGCCAGCGCGAAGCGTGGGTACGCGGCCTTGATTTCCGCCAGCCCGGCCGCCCACGCCGCGAGATCGAACGCACGCGACTCGGGCTTGTACGGGATCGGCAGGCCGCCGCCGATGTCGATCGTCTCGACCGTGCCGACACTGTCGGCGAAGCCGGCCAGTTCGGCGTACACCTCGCGCCAGTGCGCGGGCGTGGAGATGCCGCTGCCCAGATGCGCGTGGATACCGCTGATGCGCGCGTCGAGCGCGCGCGCCTGCGCCACGAAGTCGTCGAATGCCGCCAGCGGCAGGCCGAACTTCGACGCCGCGCCGCCGGTGACGACCTTGGCGTGGTGGCCGTCGCCGCGGCCCAGGTCGATGCGCAGCCACAGCGTGCGTCCGCGGAAGGTCTCCGGCCAGTTGCGCAGCGCCTCGACGTTGTCGAGCGTCACCGTCACGCCCAGTGCGAACGCCGCCTCGTATTCCGCGCGCGGCGCGAAGCTCGGGGTGAACAGCACGCGCGCCGGGTCGAAGTCCGGCAGCGTCGCGAACACGTGCTCGAGCTCGCCCAGCGACACGCACTCCAGCCCGAAGCCTTCCGCCGCCAGCGTGCGCAGGATCGCCGGATGCGGATTGGCCTTGATCGCGAAGTAGCGGCGGTCGATCGCGTCGATGTCGAGCAGCGCGCGCGCGCGATCGCGCACCGTCGGCAGGTGGTAGACGTAGACCGGCGTGCCGGCGGCGGCGCGCTCGAGCAGGCGCCCGCGTTCACCCTGCCACCACGGCGCGGCGCGCTGCGGGCGGCCGTGCTCGATCTCCTGCCAGCTCGGCCCGAACACGCCGGCATCGTTCACCGGCATCGCGCCGCTGTCGATCAACTCGGCGTGCAGCACCGGCAGCAGGCCATCGGCGTCGGCCTCGTCGATCACGAAGGTCAGGTTGAGGTCGTTGGACGACTGCGAGATCAGGTGCACGCGTTCCTGGCCGAACGTGGCCCACACGTCCGACAGCTTGTGCAACAACGAACGCATGCCGCGTCCGACCAGGGTGATCGCCGCGCACGGCGCGATCACCTTGACCCGGCAGACCCTGGCGAGATCGGCCGACAGTTCGGCCAGCACGTCGGTGCTGACCAGGTTCTCGCCGGGATCCAGCGAGACGGTGACATTGGTTTCCGACGAACCGATCAGGTCCACCGACAGGCCGTGGCGCCGGAACAGCTCGAAGATTTCGGCCAGGAAGCCCACCTGCTGCCACATGCCGACGCTCTCCATCGACACCAGCACGATGCCGTTGCGTCGGCTGACCGCCTTCACCCCGGGCACGGTCTCGCCCTCGCCGTCGATGCAGGTGCCGGGCAAGTCCGGGCGCTCGGTGTCGAGGATCGCCAGCGCGACGCCGGCGTCGCGGCAGGGCTTGATCGAGCGTGGATGCAACACCTTGGCGCCGGTGGTGGCGACTTCCTGCGCCTCTGCGTAGTCAAGGCGCGTGAGCAGGCGCGCGTCCGGCACGATCCGCGGGTTGGCGCTGAACAGGCCGGGCACGTCGGTCCAGATCTCGACGCGCTGTGCGCCGAGCAGCGCACCGAAGTACGCAGCCGACGTGTCCGATCCGCCGCGACCGAGGGTCGCGGTGCCGCCGTCGGCGTGGCGGGCGATGAAGCCCTGCGTCAGCAGCATCCGCGCCGGCTGCGCGCCGAAGCGTTCGTGGAAGCCGTCCGCAGGCTCGCGCCGGCAGGACACCGACAGCCGCGTCGCCCAGGCGTTCTGGTTCGGCAGCGCGACCGCATCGAGCCAGTCGCGTGCGTCGCACCAGCCGAAATCCAGGCCCTGCGCGCGCAGGTAGGCTGCACCCAGCGTGGAGGACAGCAGTTCGCCCTGCCCCATCAGCTCGGCCTGCCAGTCCAGCGGATGCGCCGCCGCGCGCGGATCGTCGCCCAGCGCCCGCAGCGCGGACAGGCGTTCGCCAAGGACAGCGGCCGGATCGAGGTCCAGCTCTCGCGCGAACGTCTCGTGGCGCAGGGCCAGCGCGGCAATGCGCGGAGCCCGATCGGGCGCGCCCTCGGCGATCGCCTGCAGCTCGTTGGTCACGCCGGACAGCGCCGAAACCACGACCAGCACGCGCGCGTCGCCTTCGTCGGCGCGCCGTTTCGCCAGCCTGCCGATGGTGTCCCAGCGATGGCGACGCGACACCGAGGTGCCGCCGAACTTGAGCACGATCCAGCGATCGGAAGAAGAATGTGTAGGCATCGAAATGGGCGCGCGCCCGCGGTCCGGGCATGAACACGCGATTCTAGGGCCTGCGGTCGTTGGCGCACACCCTGCCGGACTTGCGGGTGCGGCCTCGGCTGCGGGCTTTTGACAGGTCACCCGTGCCTGGATGAAAGCTCGCGGCTGAAGCCGCTCCTGCAAAGGGTTCCCCTGGTCCACGTGCGACGCTGGCCGCCTACACTTCCGGTCCGCTCGCCCCTTCCCCCAAGGATCGTCAATGGCCCTTCGCCCCTACCTGCAACTCGATGTCTTCGCCGACCGCCCCGGCGCCGGCAACCCGCTCGCCGTCGTGCTCGACGCGCAGGGCCTGGACGACGACGCGATGCAGGCCATCGCCCGCTGGACGCGACTGCCCGAAACCACCTTCGTCCTGCCCGCCACCACGCCCGATGCCGACTACCGGCTGCGCATCTTCAGCCCGCGCCACGAAGTGCCCTTCGCCGGACACCCCAGCGTCGGTACGGCGCACGCAGTACTCGAAGCCGGGCTGGCCGCGCCGCGCGACGGACTGCTGGTGCAGGAAGGCGCCGCCGGCAACCTGCCGCTGCGGGTGGAAGGCCGCGGATCCACGCGCACCATCGCCGTGCGCACGCCGCGGGCGCGGCAGGTCGAAATCGCCGACGCCTCCGACCCGCGCCTGCGCGACGCGCTGGCCGGCCTGCCGCAGGGTGCGCTGCCGCCGGCGCTGATGGACGGTGGCCGCCGCTGGTGGCTGGCGGAGCTGCGCGACGAGGCGGCTTTGCGCGCGGCGCAGCCCGACTGGGAAGCGATCGGCCAGCTTGCCGAGACGACCGCCAGCATGGGCCTGTGCGTGTTCGCGCGCAGCGACGACCCGGTCTACTACCTGGCCGTGCGCGCCTTCGTTGGCGCGCCGGCGCAGTTCGAGGATGCCGCCTCGGGCGCGGCCAACGCGACCCTGGCCGCGTGGCTGGCCTCGCAGGATGCGCTGCCCAGTCGAGCCTGCCCCGAGCCCAGTCGAAGGGGCCACTACCGCATCAGCCAGGGCCGCGAGGTCGGCCACGACGCGATCATCGAGCTGTTCGTGGACGGCGACGGCGAGGTGTGGTCGGGCGGGCGGGTGCAGACGGTGGTGAGCGGCCGGATCGACTGGTGACCGATGACTTGCAGGAGCGGCTTCAGCCGCGAGCTCTTGATTTCCGGAAAACCCCGAAGAGCTCGCGGCTGAAGCCGCTCCTACACGATTACAGCTTCGCGGCCTTGTCGGCCTCGTACACCGGCTTGCCGTCGAGCCAGGTCGATTCGATCTGCAGGTCGTCGAGTTGCGACGCGGGCACGGCCAGCGGATCCGCGGCGAGGATCACGAAGTCCGCGCGCAGCCCCGGTGCCAGCCTGCCGACTTCCTTCTCGTCGAAACCGGCGTACGCGGCGTCGGCGGTGAACCCGCGCAGCGCCTCGGCCGCGCTCAGGCGCTGGTCGGGCAGCCAGCCGCCCGGTGGCTGGCCGTCGCGGTCCTGGCGCGTGACCGCGGCGTACAGGCCCAGGCGCGGATCGGGCGATTCGACCGGGAAGTCCGAACCCAGCGCCAGGTGCGCGCCGCTGTGCAGGAAGCGCTGCCAGGCGTAGGCACCGAACAGACGCTCCTTGCCGAGGCGTTCCTCGGCCCACGGCATGTCGGAGGTGGCGTGGGTCGGCTGCATCGAGGCGATGATGCCCAGCGGTGCAAAGCGCGGGATGTCCTCGGGCGAGACGATCTGCGCATGCTCGACGCGCCAGCGGTGGTCGCTCTTCGCATCGTCGCCCAGCACGCGCTCGTAGGTGTCGACCACGATGCGGTTGCCGCGGTCGCCGATGGCGTGCGTGGCAACCTGCAGGTGGCAGCCCCTGGCCTTGCGCACGATGCCTTCGTAGGTTTCGGGGTCGGTAACCAGCAGGCCGCGGTTGCCCGGCTCGTCGCTGTAGTCGGCCAGCAGCGCGGCGCCGCGGCTGCCGAGCGCGCCGTCGATGAACAGCTTCACGCCGCGCATTTCCAGGCGACCGTCCGGATGGTGGTAGGCGCCGTGCTGGCACAGGTCGTCCAGGGCCTTGCTGTCGCCATTGGCGTAGGCGTCGATGCGCAGGGTCAATTTGCCGGCATCGGCAAACTGTCGGTACAGCGCGAGGTTGTCGGCCGACACGCCCATGTCGTGCACGCCCGTCAGTCCGTCCCGCGCGGCGGCGGCGAGTGCGCGTTCCAGCGCCTGCG
Organism: Luteimonas lutimaris; assembly: GCF_039537065.1. NCBI lineage: Bacteria > Pseudomonadati > Pseudomonadota > Gammaproteobacteria > Lysobacterales > Lysobacteraceae > Luteimonas > Luteimonas lutimaris. The sequence continues at coordinate 79,279 of NZ_BAAAZU010000031.1, forward strand.
TGCGGTAGGCGGCGTCCGGTTCCGGCAGCACCTTGCCGACCAGGTCCATGGCGCCGTCGACGAACACGCCGGTGGCCTTGCCGTCGGCGCGCAGGATGCGACCGCCGTCGGGCTGCCAGTCGCCGGCCAGCGATTCGCCGTCGGGCATCGCCGCCTCGACCGCCTTCATCGCCGCGCTGTTGGCCCAGCCGGCGTGGCCGTCGACGCGGTCGAGCCAGACCGGGCGGTCGGGGAACGCGGCGTCGAGGTCGGCGGCGGTGGGGAAGGTTTTTTCCGGCCAGTCGTTCTGGTCCCAGCCGTTGCCGAGCAGCCACGCGTCGTCCGGCAGGGTCTTTTCGTACGCGCGCAGCCGCGCGATCACCTCGGCCTTGTCGTTCGCGCCGACCAGGTCGGCCTGCATCAGCGCGTAGCCCAGGCCCATCAGGTGCCCGTGGGCGTCGATCAGGCCGGGCACCACGGTCGCGTCGCCGGCGTCGATGTGCTCGGCATCCGGATAGCGCGCCTGGAGATCGTCTGCATCGCCCACTGCCAGCACGCGTCCTGATTCGTCCCAGGCCATCGCCTGCGCCTGCGGCTGGTCGGGGTTGGACGTGTGGATATGCGCCGCGGTCAGCAGGTGGACATCGGCGGCCTGCGCGGTGGCGGCAAGGCAGCACAGGGTGGCGATGCAAGTGATACGGCGCATGCGGGTGGCTCCGGAAGGAATCGGACCACTATGCCGCCACATCGCGGACGCGGCAATGCGCTGCCCTGCGCACGCGGCGCAGGCCATCCGCGCAAGCGTCAGGCGAGCAGTTCCGCCTCGAGCGTGATCGGCACCGCCGACAGCGCCTTGGACACCGGGCAGTTCTGCTTCGCGTCGTCGGCGATGGCGCGGAACTTCGCCTCGTCGATCCCCGGCACCTTGGCCTTCATCTGCAGGCGGATCCCGCTGATGGTGGGGCCGCCTTCCATCGACAGCTCGACGTCGGCGCGCGTATCCACCGCGTCCGGGGCGTGCCCGGCCTGCGCCAGCGCGTTCGACAGCGCCATGGTGAAGCAGGCCGCGTGCGCGGCGGCGATCAGTTCCTCCGGATTGGTGCCCTTCTTGTCGCCGAAGCGGGTGTTGAAGCCGTACGCGGTGTCGGCCATCAGTCCGCTTTGCGGTGTGCTGATGGTGCCGCCTCCGGTCTTGAGGTCGCCGGACCAGTGGGCGGTGGCGTGGCGGGTGGTGGCCATGGGTGCGTCTCCGATGCATTCGCGTGGGAACGGCAGGTTAGCCAGCGCCGCGTGATGCGCGCGTTCGCTTTGCTGCGCCGCAACGGGACGCTGCGTCCGGCGCCGCGCTATCGTCCCCGTCCCGCCATGACCGCCCGCCGAGCGCGCAGCTCGGTCGACGCGCTTCCCCAGCGGACAGCCATGACGTCGCACCCGGATCCGCGCCGGCAAGCGCCCGCGGATTCGTCCGAGGGCATCGGCCCCGCGCCGGGCCCTCCCGCACGACGGAGGAAATGGCTCATGCCGTACTCGACAGCAGACATCCGCAACGTGGCCCTCGCGGGCCATCCAGGCGCCGGCAAGACCACCCTGTTCGAAGCCCTGCTGCATGCCGGCGGCGCCATCCAGTCGGCAGGCACGGTCGAACGCGGCAATACCGTCTCCGACTTCGACCCGATGGAGAAGGCGCGCGGCCACTCCATCGACGCGGCGATCGCCGCCATCGACCACGTCGCCGCGTCGAAGCAGTCGATCCACGTCAACCTGGTCGACACCCCCGGCTATCCCGATTTCCGCGGCCCCACGCTGTCCGCGCTGGCGGCGGTGGAAACCGTGGCGATCGTCGTCGACGCCGACCGCGGCGTCGAACACGGCACCCGCCGGATGATGGAGCGCGCGCGCCAGCGCGGGCTGTGCCGGGTGGTGGTGGTCAACAAGATCGACCACGAGGCCGCCGACTGCGCGCGCGTGCTGGAAGAGCTGCGCGAGGAATTCGGCCCCGAGCTGCTGCCGCTCAACCTGCCGGCCGACAACGGCAAGGCGGTGGTGGACTGCTTCGGGCAGGAGGCCGGCGAAAGCGACCTGGGCCCTGTCGCCGACTGGCACCGCAGGATCCTCGACCAGGTGGTCGAGGTCGACGAATCGGTCATGGACCGCTATCTCGACCAGGGCGAAGGCGGCCTCTCCGGCGCCCAGCTGCACGACGCGTTCGAACAGTGCCTGCGCGAGGGACACCTGGTGCCGGTGTGCTTCACCTCGGCGCGCGACGGCACCGGCGTGCGCAAGCTGCTGGACGCGGCCGAGCGCCTGTTCCCGCATCCCGGCGAGGCCAATCCGCCGCCTTTCGTGAAGGGCACGGGCGCAGGCGCGCGGCCGGTCGAAGCGCGCCCCGATCCCGGCGCGCACGTGATCGCCGACGTGTTCCGCATCATCAACGACCCGTTCGTCGGCAAGCTCGGCATCTTCCGCGTCTACCAGGGCACGGTGCGCAAGGACTCGCAGCTGTTCATCGACGACGGGAGGAAGCCGTTCAAGGTCGCGCACCTGTTCCGGATCCAGGGCAAGGACCACGTCGAGGTCGAGCAGGCGATTCCCGGTGACATCGCCGCGGTAGCCAAGATCGAGGACGTGCACTTCGACGCGGTGCTGCACGACTCGCACGACGAGGACGCCATCCGCCTGGCGCCGCCGGACTTCCCGCGGCCGATGTTCGGGCTGGCGATCGAGGCCGGCAGCAAGGGCCAGGAGCAGAAGCTCGGCGCCGCGCTGCACAAGCTGGCCGAGGAGGACCCCTGCTTCGAGGTCGAGCACCTGGCCGACACCAACGAAACCGTGGTCCGCGGCCTGTCCGACCTGCACCTGCGCATCAACCTGGAGCGGCTGAAGGAGCGCCACGGCATCGAGGTCGCCACGCACCCGCCGCGCATCGCCTTCCGCGAGACCGTGTCGGCGAAGGCCGAAGGCCACCACCGCCACAAGAAGCAGACCGGCGGCGCCGGCCAGTTCGGCGAGGTGTTCCTGCGCATCGAACCGCTGCCGCGCGGCGCCGGCTTCGAGTTCGTCGACGAGATCAAGGGCGGGACCATCCCCGGCCAGTTCCTGCCGGCCGTGGAAAAGGGCGTGCGCCAGGTACTCGACGGCGGCGCCATCGCCGGCTATCCGATGCAGGACGTGCGCGTGGTGGTCTACGACGGCAAGCACCACCCGGTCGACAGCAAGGAGGTGGCCTTCGTCGCGGCCGGCCGCAAGGCCTTCCTCGACGCCATCGGCAAGGCCCGGCCGCAGGTGCTCGAACCGATCGTCGACCTGGACGTGAATGCGCCCGAGCAGCACATGGGCGACATCAGCGGCGGGCTGGCGAGCAAGCGCGCGCGCATCAACGGCACCGACTCGCTGCGCGGCGGCGAGATCGTGGTCAAGGCGCAGGTGCCGCTGTCGGAGCTGGAGGGCTATGCGGCGGAGCTCAAGTCCGTGACCGCCGGACGCGGGCGCTATTCACTGGATTTCAGCCATTACGCACCGGTGCCTGCGCAGGTGCAGCAGAAACTCGTGGAGGCATACAGGCCACGCCACGAGGACGATTGAGCTGCCGATGGTGGCCGCGTCACGACCTCCTGCACTACATCAACATCGTCGCCTTCGCCCCTGCCGGGAAAGGATGCGCGGCCCGCGCCGGATCGACGGATGCCTCCGGCCGACCGCCCGGTCGCTCCGACCCGCACGCCGCGACACCCGCTTCCGGGCCGCCGCGACCGCCGCGCACCCCTGAAAAAAAGCGTCTTTTTTGCCGCAAGGGACTTGGCGCCACGTATTTCTTGCCCTACATTGCGCTTGCCGACGGGTTCGGCCCATCAATCAACCAACGAATACGGAACCACACACACATGGCGAAGAAAGCGAAAAAGGCAGCCAAGAAGGCTGCACCGAAGAAGGCCGCCGCCAAGCCGGCCGCGCCGAAGCCGATCAAGGAAGCCCTGACCAAGTCGGGCCTGGTCGCCCACATCGCCAACGCTACCGGCGTTGCCGCCAAGGACGTTCGCGCCGTGATGGCCTCGCTGGAAAGCGCCGTGCACGGCTCCGTCAGCAAGAAGGGCGTGGGTGCGTTCACCCTGCCGGGCCTGCTGAAGATCACCGCCGTCAACGTGCCGGCCAAGCCGCGCCGCAAGGGCATCAACCCCTTCACCAAGGAAGAGCAGTGGTTCGCCGCCAAGCCCGCCTCGGTCAAGGTCAAGGTGCGCCCGCTCAAGAAGCTCAAGGACGCTGCCTCCTGATCCAGGCAAGCACGTGACGGAGGCGCGGCTTGCCGCGTCTCCTGCGAAAGGCCGGATGCATTCCTTCAGGATGCTCCGGCCTTTTTCATTCCGTCGGCAACAAACTGGAACGGTGCATCCGGGTACGCCCATTCACTGCGACGCGCCCCGGACGTAGACTCGCCGGTGCCGCCAGCGCCGATGGCCGATGACCCGGCGCATGCCGGCATGCCGTCGACCCGCGTCGGCATCCACAGCCGGCGCCGGAGCACACCATGACCCCACTGTTCGATGTCCCCACCCTGCTCGCCTATCTCGCGGCGGCGACGATCCTGGTGCTGATCCCCGGGCCCGGTACCGCCTGGGTCGTCGCGCAGACAGTCGCCGGTGGAACGCGTCGCGGATTGCACGCGGGGCTCGGGCTCGAAACCGCGACCCTCATCCACGCTACTGCGGCAGGCCTCGGCCTGTCGGCGTTGCTGGCGACGTCGGCGCTGGCCTTCGAACTGCTCAAGTACGCCGGCGCCGCCTATCTGGTCTGGCTCGGCATCAAGGCCTGGCGCGAGGGCGGCGACGTGCAGGCGGCGTCCGCGGCGCCGCGCGCGACCGCGCACGTCTTTCGCCGCTCGGTGGTCACGGGCGTACTCAACCCGAAGGTGGCGCTGTTCTTCCTGGCGTTCCTGCCGCAGTTCGTGCACCCCGAGCGCGGCATGGCCTGGCTGCAGTTCCTGGTGCTGGGCGCCCTGCTGTCGGCGATCGGCTTCGCCAACAGCGCGACCCTGGCATTCCTGGTCGGCCGCTTCGGCCATCGGCGCGCGGGCAGTCCGCGCCTGGCACGCTGGCGACAGCGCGCGATCGGCACCGTCTTCCTCGGCATCGGCCTGCGCCTGGCACTGCAGCAGCGCGGCTGACGTGGCCAAGGCGCGCACCGCAGGCGAGGCCAGGAAGCTGGCCGACATCCCCAACATCGGCCCGGCGATGGTCGAGGACTTCCGCAACATCGGCATCGAACAGCCCGCGCAGCTCGCCGGCAAGGATCCCTACACGCTGTACGAGCGCCTGTGCGCGGTCACCGATGTGCGCCACGATCCCTGCGTCATCGATACCTTCATCAGCGCGGTACGCTTCATGGAAGGCGCGCCGCCGCATCCGTGGTGGCACTACACGGACGAGCGCAAGCACCAGCTGGCGGCGATCCGGCGCTGACCCGGACGGGTTGCACGCCCCTGACGCATCCATCGACGCGACCCGGCGCGCGGAGTAGCATCGCCGCGACATCGTTGCCGCCGCACGATGCAATACCTGCGAGGGAGCACGCCGTGGACAAGCGCTTCTGGGTTTGTGGACTGGTCATGTCGGTCGCGGCGCTGCTGCTCGGCTTCGTCATCCACGGCCTGCTGCTGGCCCCGGATTACGCCGCGCTCGGCCCGATGTTCCGCAGCGACGATGACGGCCGCCACTACGCGCACTGGATGGTGCTGGCGCACGTGCTGATCGGCTTCGCGATGACCTGGATCTACGCACAGGGCTTTTCCGAAGGCCGCGCATCGTTGCTGCAGGGCCTGCGCTTCGGCGTCGCGATGGCGCTGTTCTCGACGATCCCCGGCTACCTGATCTACTACGCGGTGCAGCCGCTTCCGGGCGGGCTTGTCGCCAGGCAGCTGGTGCTGGGCACGATCGCGACCGTCCTGCTCGGCCTGCTCGTGGCGTGGCTGCAGCCGCGGCGCAAGGTGCTCCGGGAGCTGCCCTGACGCCGCGTTCAGGTCGCATGCGTAGGGTGCGAACCGTGCGTGCCACGGCACGCCCTCCATTCGATCCGTCGAGGTTGCTTCCATGCCCGCCACGTCGAAACCGCTCCTGACCCTGTGCGCCCTGGCTGGCGCCCTCGTGCTGTCCGCATGCGGCGAACGGCCCGCCGCAGATGCCGCGCCGTCCACCTCGCAGGACCAGGCCGAAGCCCTGCCGGGACCCGAACAGTTCGACGGCTCGATCACCGGCATGTCCGCGCGCCCGGGTCCGGGCAACGTACCGCTGTCCGGCGAACCCCCGCCGCCCGTGGTCGCCGAGCCCGCCGACGAGGTGGACCTGCTCAACCCGGAAACCGGCATGCTCCCCGGCGCGCCGGCCGACGCCGACGCGCAGACCGGCATGCCCGCCGAACCCACGCCGCAGGACGCGGTCGCGGTGGTCCGCGACTACTACGCCGCGATCGGCGCCGGCAGCTACGCGCGCGCCTATGCGATGTGGTCTGACGGCGGCCGCGCCAGCAAGCAGACGCCGCAACAGTTCGCCGACGGCTTCGCGGACACCGCGGACGTGGTTGCCACCCTGGGCGAACCAACCCGCGAGGATCCCGGCGCCGGCCAGCGCTACATCCAGGTCCCGGCCAGCATCACCGCCACCCGTACCGATGGCAGCGTGCACCGCTACGCCGGCACCTACACCCTGCATCGCACCGTGGTCGACGGCGCGACCGACGAGCAGCGCGCGTGGCGGATTGCTTCGGCGGATCTGCGTGAGGTGCGGGAGTAGGCGGGACTCGGGACTCGGGACTCGGGACTCGGGACTCGGGACTCGGGACTGCGGGATTTTAATCCTTGGTTCCCGGCCACCGCCCTGCCCTAGATCTCGAACCGGTAACTGAGCTTCACCAGCAACTGCTCGTCGTCGCGCAGGTCGAAGCTGTCGCGCAGGCCGTCGAAGGGATCCTCGGAGAACGGATTCTCGCGATAGCCGCCACGGCCGTAGACCACGTACAGGTAGGACAGCGGCGCCAGTTCGTAGCGGTAGCGGATCTGGAAGCCGAGGTTGCGCACGCTGAAGTCTTCGACCGGATCATCGCTGGGCATCGCGTTGCCCGACCCATCCACGCGCCAGCCCTGCCGCGCGCGGGCGTCGATGGCCAGCGTCTGCAGCTTCACGCGCAGCTCCTGGCGGCTGCCGATGCTCCAGTCCAGACCCGCGTTGAAGTGCCACTCGCGGCCTTCGAAGCTGCCGATCAGGTTGTCGTGCTGCCATACCAGCCAGTCCGGCGTGTGGTTCATGTAGACGCCAGCGTTGATGCTGAACGCGTCGGTGACGAAGTAGGTGGGTTCGAATTCGGCCTCGTAGCCGATCTTGTCGTTGCCGGCCAGGCCGCCGCTCATCGCGACCAGCGAAAGGTCGTACGCCCAGTTGCCCTTGCGCGGACGGTTGTACTCGAAGACCGCGTTGAAGTTCGCCGGCAGCTCCACGACGCCATGGCCGCGCGTGAGCAGGTCGTCCACGCCCGAGCTGTTGATATTGGTCGTGATGTACTCGCTGCTGCCGTTGCGCAGCTCGCTGTTGCGGCTGAGCCGCAGCTGGTCGCGCAGCAGCTGGCCGTGGTCGTTGGTGATCCGGCTGACGCGCCAGCGCCAGTCCTTGGAGGCATAGCGCGAATCCTCCGGCAGCCCGGTGAAGCGGCGCGCGACTTCCCAATGGCCGTAATTCAGGTCGTTCTGCGACAGGTAGCCGAGGTCGTTGATCTGGAGTTCGTCGCCGAAATGCATCGCGATCCACTGCTGGCGCCAGCCGCCATCCATTTCGTAGTCGGCCCAGATCGAGGCGCCGAGATCGTCCGATTCCCCACCCGCCTGGCGGATCCGGCTGCCGAACAGACGGCTGCGGATGTTCCAGCGCGGCGTCGGGCGCCAGTTGTGGTCGATGCCCAGCACGGTCGCCTCGCGGTCCAGATACGGGCGGTCCACCTGGGTGAGCATCAGCCCCAGGTTCTGGGTATCGAAGCCGCGCACCAGCCGCAGCGCGCCGAACGTGCGCCCCGCCTCGCCGGATTCATCGGCGGCGAACACACCGTACTTGGTGTCGCCGAAACTGCCGTTGAGCTTGACCGCCGCGGTGATGTCGCCGGAGCCTTCGCCATCGTCGGCCGGGCCGCCGACGCGGCGGGTGTACAGCAGCTGGCTGTAGTCCGACGGCGTGGTGTATTCGAAGATGCCCTGGTTTTCGGTGAAGAACGGGCGCTTGTCGCTGATGAAGGTCTCGGTGGCGTCGAAGTTGACCACCAGGTCGTCGCTCTCGACCTGGCCGAAATCCGGGTTGATCGTGGCGGTGAGCTGGAACTGGCCATTCGGCTTCCAGAAGATGTCGGCGCCGCCGTCAAAGTCGCTGCGGCCGCCGACGTTGTCGTACAACCCCGACACGTACGGCGTGACCGCCAGCAGCGACTGGCTGTACAGCGGCACCTCCAGCGGCTCGAACCCGGACAGGAAACGCGACTGTTTGAAGCTCACCGCCGGCCACGCCACCCGCTCGCCGGTGGAGCCGACGACACGGTCGACGTAGACCCTGATCCTGCGCTCGCCGTTGCTGCCCTCGCGCATCGGCGCGATGTACCAGGGGATCAGGATCTCCGCCGACCAGCCTTCGGCATCGTTGCTGGTGGCGTGCTTCCAGTTGCCGTCCCAGTCCTTGTTGAACTGCGTCTCGTTGGTGACCACGGCGTCGAACACGCCGTCGGTGGAGCTGACGGTGAAGTTGTAGCCGGTGCGGCCGTCGCCGTCGAAGTCGACCATCAGGTTGACCCGGTCGACCTGCTCCTCGAAGTCGCGCCTCACCCGCTGGTTGGTGCGCGGCACCGATGCCGGCTGGGTATTGCGGAAGGCGACCGCCAGCCCCTCGGGCGTGGCCAGGATCCAGGCCTCGGTCGGCAGCGAGGCCGGCTGGCCCGACAGCGGCTGCACCTTGCGGAAGTCGGTGACGTGGTGCGCGCCCTCCCACTCGGCCGGGTCGATACGGCCGTCGATGTCCACCGCGAACGCAGGCACGGACAGCAACGTCGGCAACGCAAGGGCAAGGCGGGCAACGCGCATCGGGATTTCCGTCTCGTGCGGGGCGTTCTCCCCGGTTGCACGCACGGTATCGGCGCGGTGCGGCGCAACCTACTGGCACAAGTCATGCAAACCTTTCACCCACCGACGGCATCCGCAACGCGGAAGCCCGCCGAGGCGGGCTTCCAGATCGATGAATGCGACTGGCTTCGCAGGCCCGCATCGCGCGGGCCCGGGCGATGCCTCAGCGCTTGGGCTGGAGCATCGTGCCGGTGCAGTTCTTCGACCCGCACTTGCAACCCCACAGCTTCTTCAGCTTGGCGGTGTGCGGCTCGTCGAGGGTGATGCCGTAGTTGTAGGTCAGCTCCTCGCCGGGCTTGATCTTGCGGATCGCCTCGATGAACACCTTGTCCTTGTGGCGCTTGCCCTTCGGATTTTCCTCGATCACCGCCTCGCAGTTGGGCTTGCAGCTGTGGTTGATCCAGCGCGCGATGTTGCCCCCGCTGTTGGCGTCGATGACGTAGTCGTCGTTGAGGGTGAACAGGAAGGTGTGGCCGTCCTCGTCCTGGTCGCCGTATTCCTCGTCGACCTCGTCATGGGTGCGCAGCAGGCCCTTGTAGCGGACGATGCGCTCGCCCTTCTCGATGGCCTCGGTGGCGAACACGCCGTTGCCGTGGATGGGAGAAAGGCGTGCGGCGATTTTCTTCTTGGGCATTGCGTGGTTCCGGACGACGGCGGGAAGCCACGGATTATGGCCCATCCCGCCGCCGCGCCGCCCCCTTGCGTGGACGTGCGCGCCACCGCCGCGTCAGAAGATGGCGTGCCAGGCCCCGGTCCAGTACAGCGCCATGCCCAGGCCCAGCGCGATCCACGCCATCGACTTGAGCCCGCGCCACATCCGCCATGCGACGAAAATCGCAGCGATCGCCAGCAGCCAGCGCAACAGCTGTCCGCGGCCGGCATTGCCGGGCAGCGCGGTGGCGCGTTCGACCAGCTGGCCGGCGACGCCCTGCAGGGTGGTTTCGAAGGCACTGCGGGTCCGGGTGTGCATGGCGGGCTCCTGTGTGTTCCAGGGAGGGAACACAACCCATTGTCCGCACCGCCCCGGCCCGCGCCAGGCGCGATCGTCAGCCATCGGGGATGACAGCCGTCATTGCTGGCCTTCGGACGGCCCGGCCACGCGTGCGCGGAGGCTTGAACCGGCCGCAGGCGAAAGAGTACAATTTCGGTCCTGATTGAAGACAGCCAGAAGCCGCGCGCTTCGAGCCACGCCATGCTCCGGGTCACCAAACTCACCGACTACGCAACCGTCGTCCTCACCGTCCTGGCGAGCGATCCCGACGTGGTCGCCAGCGCCGCCGGCCTGGCCGAGCGCGCCGGCCTGGAAGCGCCCACGGTCGCCAAGCTGCTCAAGCCGCTGGCCCAGGCCGGGCTGGTCGAGGCCTTCCGCGGCGCCAACGGCGGCTACCGGCTGTCGCGGCCGGCGGAAGACATCTCGCTGTTCGAGGTCGTCGAGGCGATGGAAGGCCCGCTCGGCATGACCGAATGCAGCGTCCACAGCGGCAGCTGCGGCATCGAGGACTCCTGCCACGTGCGCGCCAACTGGCGCCGCATCAACGACGTCGTCGCCGATGCGCTGCGCGGCGTGACCCTCGCGCAGATGCTGTCCCCACTCCCCATTTCCCCTTCCGGCAAGCCCTCCGGCAAGCGCGCAATCCCCGCACGCCTGACCGCCAGCTGACGCAGGACCCCACATGTCCGTCGAAAACGCAGAAATCATCGAACAGCTCGGCCGCCGCTACTCGGCCGGCTTCATCACCGACATCGAGTCGGACAGCTTCGCGCCCGGCCTGTCCGAGGATGTCGTGCGTGCGCTGTCGGCGAAGAAGGAAGAGCCCGAGTGGATGGCCGACTGGCGCGTGGCCGCCTACCGCCACTGGCTGACCATGCCGGTACCGCACTGGGCGAAGCTGAAGATCGCGCCGATCGACTTCCAGGCCATCAGCTACTACTCCGCGCCCAAGGGCCCGAAGTACAAGTCGCTCGACGACGTGCCCAAGGAGCTGCTCGACACCTACGACAAGCTCGGCGTGCCGCTGCACGAGCGGGCGAAGCTCGCCGGCGTGGCCGTGGACGCGGTGTTCGACTCGGTCTCGGTCGGCACCACCTTCCGCAAGGAACTGGCCGACAAGGGCATCATCTTCTGCTCGATGTCCGAGGCCATCAAGGACCATCCGGAGCTGGTGAAGCAGTACCTGGGCAGCGTGGTGCCGCCGGGCGACAACTACTTCGCCGCGCTGAATTCCGCAGTGTTTTCCGACGGCTCGTTCGTGTTCATCCCGGCGGGCGTGAAGTGCCCGATGGAGCTGAGCACCTACTTCCGCATCAACGCCGGCCATACCGGCCAGTTCGAGCGCACCCTGATCATCTGCGAGGACCGCGGCCACGTCTCCTACCTGGAAGGCTGCACCGCGCCGATGCGCGACGAGAACCAGCTGCACGCGGCGGTGGTGGAGCTGGTGGCGCTCGAGGATGCGGAGATCAAGTACTCGACCGTGCAGAACTGGTACCCGGGCGACGAGGAAGGCCGCGGCGGCATCTACAACTTCGTCACCAAGCGCGCCGAATGCCGCGGCGACCGCAGCAAGGTCACCTGGACCCAGGTCGAGACCGGCTCGGCGATCACCTGGAAGTACCCCAGTTGCGTGCTGCTGGGCGACGACTCGACCGGCGAATTCCATTCGGTCGCACTCACCCACCACCGCCAGCAGGCCGACACCGGCACCAAGATGATCCACGTCGGCAAGCGCACCAAGAGCAAGATCATCAGCAAGGGCATCAGCGCCGGCCGCGGCCAGAACACCTACCGCGGCCTGGTCAAGGTCGCCGCCTCGGCGGACGGCGCGCGCAATTACACCCAGTGCGACTCGTTGCTGATCGGCAAGCGCTGCGGCGCGCACACCTTCCCCTACATCGAGGTGAAGAACCCCGGCGCCACCGTCGAGCACGAGGCCACCACCTCGAAGATCTCCGACGACCAGATGTTCTATTGCCGTTCGCGCGGGATCTCGCAGGAGGACGCGGTGAGCCTGATCGTCGACGGCTTCTGCAAGCAGGTGTTCCGCGAGCTGCCGATGGAGTTCGCGGTGGAGGCGAAGAAGCTGCTGGAAGTGTCGCTGGAGGGATCGGTCGGATGATCCGTTTCCTGCTCCTGCTCACCCTTGTCGTCCCTGCCGCCATGGCGCAGGAGGCCGCATGCAACCCGGAAGGCAGCCAGGCCGAAATGAACCGGTGCGCCCTGGATGACCTCGACCAGGCCGATGCGGAGCTCAATTCCGCTTATGCGCGGATCGTGGCGACGATGAAGAACGAACCGGTGGCGCTCCAGCGCCTCAGAACCGCACAACGGCTGTGGATACAGCTGCGCGACGCCGACCTTGCCGCGCAGTTCCCTCTGGCCGACGGCCAGGACGCCCGGCTGGAGTACGGCTCGATCTACCCGCTCGAATACGCCAGCGCCAAAGCCGAGCTCACGCGCCAACGCACCGCGTACCTGCGCGGGCAGTTTTCCGCGCAGCCTGATGACGGCCGCTGATTACGCTCCCACCCCCTGTCTTCCTGAAGCCCAAGCCATGCTCAAGATCGAGAACCTCCACGCCACCGTCGCCGGCCGCGAAATCCTCAAGGGACTCACGCTCGACGTGAAGCCCGGTGAAGTCCACGCCATCATGGGCCCCAACGGCGCCGGAAAGTCGACGCTCGGCAACATCCTCGCGGGCCGCGACGGCTACGAGATCACCGAAGGCAGCGTGCAGTACGACGGCCGCGACCTGCTGGAACTGGAGCCAGAGGAACGCGCCGCCGCCGGCGTGTTCCTCGCCTTCCAGTATCCGGTCGAGATCCCGGGCGTGAACAACACCTACTTCCTGCGCAGCGCGCTCAACGCACAACGCAAGCTGCGCGGCGAGCCGGAACTGGACTCGATGCAGTTCCTCAAGATCGTCCGCGAGAAGCTCGCGGTCCTGCACCTGGACGACCAGCTGCTGCACCGTGGCGTCAACGAGGGATTCTCCGGCGGCGAGAAGAAGCGCAACGAGATCTTCCAGATGGCAGTGCTGGAGCCGAAGCTGGCGATCCTTGACGAAACCGATTCCGGCCTGGACATCGACGCACTGAAGAACGTCGCCGAAGGCGTGAACGCACTGCGCTCGCCGGATCGCGCGTTCCTGCTGATCACCCACTACCAGCGCCTGCTGGACTACATCAAGCCGGACGTCGTGCACGTGCTGGCCGATGGCCGCATCGTCGAGAGCGGCGGGCCGGAGCTGGCGCTGGAGCTCGAAGCGCACGGCTACGCGTGGATCAAGGACCGCGTCACGCCGGAAGCGGTGGCCTGATGGCTACCCTGCTCGATTCGCTCGCCGCCGGCTTCGAAGGCGACAACGCCGGCAAGGCGGCGCTGGATGCGATCGTCAGCGATGGCCTGCCGGGCCCGCGCAGCGAGGCGTGGAAGTACACTCCGCTGCGCGCGCTGGAGCGGCGTGCCTTTGCGCCCGCCGAAGCGGGTGTCGCGGCATTCGACCCGGCATTGATCGCCAGCATCCCGGCGCCGCGGCTGGTGTTCGTCAACGGCGTCCATGACCCCGCGCACTCCGACCTCGACGCACTGCCCGAGGGCGTCACGCTGTCGCCGCAAGGCGTCGGCGACGCAACGCGCGAAACCGACGCAGACGATGGCGCGCGCAACCGCAGCGACGACGTGTTCGCCCGCCTCAATGCCGCGCTGGCACGAACCGGCGCGGCAGTCCGCGTCGAGGCCGGCGTGCAGGTCGAACCCCCGCTGCACCTGGTCTTCATCGGCGCCCCTTCGGACGCCGACCGCGCATGGCACCTGCGTCACACCATCGAGATCGGCGAAGGCGCCTCGCTGGTGCTCGCCGAACACCACCTGGCCGCAGGCACGCACCGCCACCTCGACACCGCCACGCTCTCGCTGCGGCTCGGAGCGCGCGCGCACCTGCGCCATGCCCGCGTCCACGATGCCGCGGACGGCGCGACCAGCTTCCTGCGCACCGACGCCGTACTCGCCGGGGACGCCGGATACCGGCGCCTGGACCTGGAACTGGGCGCCGCGCTGTCACGCCACGAGTTCAACGTGCGCCTGCTCGGCGACCGCGCGCGCGTGGTCGCCAACGGCGTGCTGCTGGCCACCGGCAAGCGCCACCTCGACACCCGCCTGGGTATCGAGCACGTCGCCCGCGACACTGCCTGCGAGCTGACCTGGCGCGGCATCGGCGCCGGCCGCGGCCGCGCGGTGTTCCACGGCGGCATCACCATCCACGAGGGCGCGGACGGCAGCGACGCCAACCTGTCGAACAAGAACCTGCTGCTGTCCGAGGGCGCGGAGATCGACACCCAGCCGGTGCTGGTGATCCATGCCGACGAGGTCAAGGCCGCGCACGGCGCCACCGTCGGCCAGCTCGACCCGACCGCGATGTTCTACCTGCGCTCGCGCGGCCTGCCGGAAGCCGATGCGCGCCGCCTGCTGACCGCAGCCTTCGTGCGCGAGCCGCTGGGCGTGATCGCCTCCGACACCCTGCGCGACGCGCTGGAGGTCCGGCTCGATGCGGCGTTGGCGTCGCTGGTGGGCGACGCATGACGCCCGCCACCGGCGCCCGACCAGCGGACGGCGGCCCGGTCGACTGGGCGCGGGTGCGCGACGATTTCCCGCTGCTGCAGCGGCAGGTCAACGGCAAGCCGCTGGTCTATTTCGATTCCGCCAACACCGGGCAGAAGCCTGCGGCGGTGATCGAGGCGGTCAACGATTTCTATCGCCAGCACAACGCCAACGTCAGCCGCGCCGTGCACACCCTCGGCGGCGAGGCGACGGAACTCTACGAGAGCGCGCGACGCAAGCTGGCGCGCTTCACCAACGTACGCCCCGAGGAAGTCGTGCTGTGCAGCGGCACCACCTTCGCGATCAATCTGGTCGCCTACTCGTGGGCGCTGCCGCGGC
Source organism: Luteimonas lutimaris (assembly GCF_039537065.1). Classification (NCBI taxonomy): domain Bacteria; kingdom Pseudomonadati; phylum Pseudomonadota; class Gammaproteobacteria; order Lysobacterales; family Lysobacteraceae; genus Luteimonas; species Luteimonas lutimaris. Next base: position 94,329 of record NZ_BAAAZU010000031.1, read on the forward strand.
TGAAGGCCGGCGACACGATCCTGCTCACGCGCATGGAGCACCACGCCAACATCGTGCCCTGGCAGCTGGTGGCACAGCGCACCGGCACGCGGATCGAGGTGGTCGAACTGCTGCCCGACGGATCGCTCGACCTCGACATGCTGCGCGCGAAGATGACCGCGGACGTGAAGCTGCTCGCCGTCGCCCACGTCAGCAACGTGCTGGGCACGGTCAATCCCGTGCGCGAGATCTGCCGCGAGGCGCACCGCCACGGCATCGTCACCGTCGTGGACGGCTCGCAGGCGATGCCGCACCGCCCGGTCGACATCGCCGCGATCGGCTGCGACTTCTACGCGCTGACCGGCCACAAGATGTGCGGCCCCACCGGCACCGGCGCGCTGTGGGCGCGCCGCCAGCACCTGGAGGCGATGCCGCCGTTCATCGGCGGCGGCGAAATGATCAAGGAGGTGCGCTTCGACGGCACCGTGTTCAACGACGCGCCGCAGAAGTTCGAGGCCGGCACGCCCAACATCGCCGGCTTCGCCGGGCTGGGCGCGGCGGTCGACTATCTCGACGCGCTGGGCATGGCCAACGTGGAAGCGCGCGAACAGGCGCTGCTGGCGCACCTGGAGGAGGAGCTGGCGAAGATCGACGGCCTGCGCGTCTACGGCACCGCGCCCGGAAAGGCGGCGGTCGTCTCGTTCCTGGTGGAAGGCGCGCACGCGCACGACCTGGCCACCCTGCTCGACATCGAAGGCGTGGCGATCCGCTCCGGCCAGCACTGCGCGCATCCGCTGCTGCAGTGGTTCGGGATCGGCACCACCTGCCGCGCGTCGCTGGCGTTCTACAACACGCACGGGGAGATCGAGGCCTTCGTCGCCGCGCTGCGCAAGGTGCGCGGGCTGCTGGGCTGAAGCCGGCCACCGTTGTAGGAGCCGCTTCAGCCGCGAGCTCTTGCCTTTGCCCCCTCTCTGTTCTTCGCAGCGTGAACAAAAGCTCGCGGCTGAAGCCGCTCCTGCAAGTGGCTGTGGAAAAATCAGGGCTGCCATGACCGAACTCACCTTCCGCAACGCCACCGCCGCCGACGTCGACGCCCTCGTCGCGCTGGTCACCTCCGCCTACCGCGGCGAGTCCAGCCGCGCCGGCTGGACCACCGAGGCCGACTTCCTCGACGGCAATCGCATCGACGCCGAGGTGCTGCGCGCCGACATCGAGCGTCCGCGCAGCCGCGTCGTACTCGCCGAACGCGATGACGCCCCCGGTCCCGGTCCCGGGCCGGGGCAGAGGCTGCTGGCCTGCGCGCATGTCGCCGACGAGGGCGGCCACGGCTATTTCGGCATGTTCGCCGTGGTGCCGGGGCTGCAGGGCGTCGGCATCGGCAAGGCGCTGCTGGCCGAATGCGAGCGCATCGCGCGCGAGGAATGGCGGCTGCCGGACATGCGCATGACCGTGATCGACATCCGCGACGAACTGATCGCCTTCTATGCGCGCCGCGGCTACCGCCGTACCGGCGTGTACAGGCCGTTCCCGCACGGCGACGAACGCTTCGGCATCCCCAGGCGCGACGACCTGCGCTTCGAGGTCCTGGAGAAGACACTGTAGGGCCGGCTCCAGTCGCGATCCTGGCTGCCATGCGGGCCTCAAAGGCTCGCGGCACGAACCGCTCCTACAATCGCCATACCCGACACGAGCTGCTGCCATGTCCGACTGGATCCGCGTCTGCGCCACCTCCGAACTGCTTCCCGGCGAAACCGCCGTGGCCTGGGACGGCGACACGCCGATCATCGTGTTCAACGTCGACGGCGACTTCTACGCGCTGGAGGACCGCTGCAGCCACGAGGACTTCGAACTCTCGGCGGGCGAGTTCAACGGCGGCGACGGCACGATCGAATGCACCCTGCACGGCGCCAGGTTCGACGTCCGCGACGGCCGTGCGCTGTGCGCGCCGGCATACGCGCCGGTGGCGAAGTTCCCGGTGAAGGTCGAGGACGGCGCGGTCTGGACGCGCGACGACCGCTAGGGCCTGCGGTCCCCTCCCCGCAATGCTGTTGTCCACTGCAGGAGCGGCTTCAGCCGCAAGCTCGGGAGACTGGCGCCGGCGCACGACGTCCCTCACGGACCATCGGGAAAAACTCGCGGCTGAAGGCGCCCCTGCAACAGCCCGCGTAATGCGACAGGGCGCACCCTGTATGCGTTGCCGATGAGAAAAGCATTGCGAATCATTATCGTTTGCGGTTGAATACGCGCACCCCGCCGCCCTCTCCGGCCGCCGGCACCCGCGAAAGACCCGGGCCGGCTCCGCAGTCCGCGTCGAAATCCAAGCCGCCCCCAGCCCGCCACAGGCCCGCTACGAGGTTCCGGATGCCCGCCACCTCCCGCCCGTTCGCGCGTGCGCGTCCGGCCGGCTCCCCCACATCGCAACGAAAGACACCATGGCCCACATCAAGAGTCGCAAGCACGCCGTTCCGTCCACGAAGTCGTCGCAATCCGTCACCGCCGCCACCCTGCTGACCGGGCTGGCGCTGGGGCTGCCGGCCAGCGCCGCGGCAGCCGATGCCGCCGCCGGTCCCGAGCCGGAGCTGCAGGCCACGACCCTCGACAAGGTCGAAGTGCACGGCCTGAACAGCTTCGTGGTCTCGCCCAAGTTCACCCAGACCCTGCAGGACACGCCGCAGACCATCGAGGTGCTCGGCAAGGAACTGCTGCAGCAGCAGGGGGCCACCACGCTGACCGAGGCGCTGCGCAACAGCCCCGGCGTGGGCACCTTCTATGCCGGCGAGAACGGCAACACCACCACCGGCGACGCGCTGTACATGCGCGGCTTCGACACTTCCAGCAGCATCTTCGTCGACGGCGCACGCGACCTCGGCGCGGTGTCGCGCGACCTGTTCAACATCGAGCAGGTGGAAGTGGTGAAGGGCCCGGCCGGCACCGACACCGGCCGTTCGGCGCCGACCGGCGCGATCAACATGGTGTCCAAGCAGGCCAACCTGCTCGGCGCGACCTCCGCCAGCGTTTCGGCCGGCAGCGACGGCCAGCAGCGCGCCACCGCCGACTGGAACACCCGGCTGGGCGACACCAGCGCGCTGCGCCTGAACGCGATGTGGCAGGACAGCGACGTCGCCGGCCGCGACCACGTCAACAACTCGCGCTGGGGCATCGCGCCGTCGCTGGGCTTCGGCCTGGGCACCGACACCCGCGTGTTCCTCAACCTGCTGTACGTGAAGCAGGACAACGTGCCCGACGGCTTCGTGCCGACCATCGGCCTGCCGAGCTGGGTGCCGCAGCCGGGCCTGGAGCAGCTCGCCGGGCACCCGGTCGACCCGGAGAACTTCTACGGCAGCCGCCTCGACCACGATGACGTGACCGCGCAAATGGCCACCGTGCGTTTCGAACATGACTTCTCCGACACGGTGAAGCTCAGCAATACCCTGCGCTGGGGCAAAACCGAGCAGGACTACCTGCTGACCGCGTTCATGACCACCGGCGGCAACGCCGACAACGAGCAGGCCGGCAACATCCGCTGGACCGACAAGGACGACCTGTCCACCTACACCCTGCTGCGCGGCAACCTCAACACCCGCGACCAGCAGAACAAGATCCTCACCGACCAGCTGAACCTGCGCGCGGACTTCAGCACCGGCGCCGTGGACCACTTCCTCAGCACCGGCCTGGAACTGACCCGCGAGGAGCAGACCGCCCACGGCATTGCCACCACCGGCAGCCTCGCTCCGACCAGCCTCTACCACCCCAGCTGGAACGACGTCGGCGACGTGGCCTACGACCGCAGCGGCGCGGTCGCCAACGGCCGCACCGACACCGCGGCGCTGTACGTGTTCGACACGCTGAAGTTCGGCGAGAACTTCCTGCTCACCGCCGGCGTCCGCGCCGACCACTACACCACCGATTACGACGCCACCGCCGTGTGCAACACGCCGGGCACCAGCGGCGGCAGTGGCCGCGGCATCGTGTACTGCGACGCCGCGCCCGTCGGCAGCCTTGTGTCCACCGCCGACCTGAAGTCCTCCGACACCCTGCTCAACTATAAGATCGGGGCGGTGTACAAGCCGGTGGAAGCGGTGAGCCTCTACGCCAACGCCGCGCTCTCGCAACAGCCTCCCGGCGGCGCCAACTTCAGCCTCAGCACCGCCGCCAACAGCGCCGACAACATCAACAACGATCCGCAGAAGGCCAGGACCTACGAGGTCGGCACCAAGTGGATGCTGGCCGAGAGCGGCCTGGCGCTGAACCTGGCCCTGTTCCAGACCAACGTGACCAACGAGATCGCCCCGGACGCCGATGCACCGGGCGGCTATTCGCAGACCGGCGAGAAGCGCGTGCAGGGCGTCGAGATCTCCGCGGTCGGCAACATCACCGACAACTGGAATCTTTCGCTGGGTTACCTGCACCAGAACGCCAAGGTCAAGGAAGGCTCCAACCTGGCCGCGGACGGCACCAATAACCTGACCTACACGCCGGACGAGGCGGTCACCAGCTGGACGACGTACCAGTTCCCGTTCGGCCTGACCATCGGCGGCGGCGTGCGCTACACCTCGCGCCTGCACAGGGGCACCGATGGCGCGGTCGGCACGCCGGAGTACACCAAGTCGTGGACGGTGTACGACGCGGTGGTCTCGTACGCCATCAACGACAACGTCAGCCTGCGCCTGAACGGGTACAACCTGTTCGACAAGCAGTACGTCACCGCGATCAACAAGAGCGGCTACCGCTACACTCCGGGGGCGCCGCGCACGTTCCTGCTCAGCGCCGACTTCCGCTTCTGATCCACTGCGCGCCGGGGCATCCGTGCCCCGGCCGCGGCCGAGGGAACACCCGCCATGCTGCTGCACGTCCCCGCCATCCTCGACGCCGCGCAGGTCGCCCGCTTCCGCAAGGCGCTCGACGGCGGCGAATGGATCGACGGCAAGGCAACGGTCGGCGCGCAGGGCGCGCAGGTCAAGCGCAACCAGCAGCTGGCCGACGGCTCGCCGCTGGCGCGCGAACTCGGCGCCGCGGTACTCGCGGCACTGGCCGCCAGCCCGCTCTACCACGCCGCGGCGCTGCCGCTGCGCACGCTGCCGCCGCGCTTCAACCGCTACCAGGGCGGCGGCACGTACGGCATGCACGTGGACGGCTCGGTAATGCACGTCGCCCGGCCCGGCCAGCCGCCGGACACGATGCGTACCGACATCTCCTGCACGCTGTTCCTGTGCGAGCCGGACGAATACGACGGCGGCGAACTGGTCATCCACGACACCTACGGCGAGCACGAAGTCAAGCTGCCGGCCGGCGACGTGATCCTCTATCCGTCCAGCAGCCTGCACCGGGTGGAGCCGGTGACCCGCGGCGCGCGACTGGCGTCGTTCTTCTGGGTCCAGAGCCTGGTCCGCGACGACGCCCGGCGAAGGATGCTGTTCGAACTCGACGCATCGATCCAGAGCCTGACCCGGTCCGGCGCCGACCGCGCGGTGCTGCTGCAGCTGACCGGCGTGTACCACAACCTGCTGCGGCAGTGGGCCGAGACCTGAGGAAAGGCAGTCCGCCACGACTGCGCGCAGGTCCGGCGAAAACCTCTTCTCCTGGTAGCTTCCAGCGCGAAAACACGGCGACGGCGAACCGCCGGTGAGGCGTCCCGGTCGGGGCATGCGTAAAGCAGGTTATGGCGGCCTGCGGCGGCGAGTCGGGCATGGATGTCTGACCGAGCCGGGGAGCATGCCCCGGCCGGGACGACGCTGCTTCCGGAGGTGGCGCGTCAACCACGGCCGCTTGCGGCCGTTCGCTCCCCCACCCTTAACAGCCAGGGGCGCTCGTACACCCGCCCCGTAAGAGACCGGCGCAATTTTGAGAATGATTCTCATCCATACCCTATAATGCCGCTCTTTGCCCCCGGAACCGCCTCCTTGCCATCCTCCGCCTCCACAGCCACGGACCCCGGCACCGGCCAGCAGCGCCGCGGCTTCTGGCTGCGCACCCTGCACCAGTGGCACTGGATCAGCTCGGCCGTCTGCCTGGTCGGGATGCTGCTGTTCGCGGTGACCGGCATCACCCTCAACCACGCGGCGAAGATCGAAGGCAATCCGCAGGTGGCCAACCAGACCGCCACCCTGCCGGCACCGCTGCTGCAGGGACTGGCAGGGCCGGAGGAAGGCAAGGCGCCCCTGCCCGCCGGCGTGTCCGGCTGGCTCGACGACACGCTGGGCACTTCGATCGGCAGCCGCGAGGCCGAGTGGTCCGGGGACGAGGTCTACCTGTCGATGCCCGGTCCCGGCGCCGACGCCTGGCTGAGCATCCAGCGCGAGGACGGCGCGGTCGAATTCGAGCGCACCGACCGCGGCTGGGTCTCGTATCTCAATGACCTGCACAAGGGCCGCAACGCCGGCCCGGCCTGGGGCTGGTTCATCGACGTGTTCGCCATCGCCTGCGTGGTGTTCACCGTCACCGGCCTGTTCCTGCTGCAGATGCACGCGCGCCAGCGCCGCATGACCTGGCCCTACGTGGGACTCGGGCTGCTGGTGCCGGTCCTGCTCGCCCTGATCTTCATCCACTGAAACCCATCCAATACCGACGAGGTCCCCATGCGCGTCACGCTCACCATCGCTCTCAGCGGCCTGCTGGCCGTGCCGGCCTATGCCGCGGAATTCGACGTCGACGTCCAGATCCCGCAGATGCGGGTCGCCGAGTACCACCGGCCCTACGTCGCGGTCTGGATCGAGGGCGCGGACAACAAGGCAGCCGCCAACCTCGCCGTCTGGTACCAGGACAAGGACACCAAGGAAGGCCACGGCACCAAGTGGCTGCCCGACCTGCGCCAGTGGTGGCGCCGCTCGGGCCGCACGCTGGACCTGCCGGTGGACGGCGTCACCGGCCCCACCCGCCCGGCCGGCGAGCACGCGCTGAACTTCGATACCTCCGACCCGCGGCTGGCCAGGCTCGCTCCCGGCAGCTACACGCTGGTGGTCGAGGCGGTCCGCGAAGTCGGCGGCCGCGAACTGCTCAAGATCCCCTTCACCTGGCCGGCGACCGCACCGCAGTCGGGCAAGGCGCAGGGCAAGACCGAACTCGGCGCCGTCGCGCTGACGATCACGCCCTGAGCGCCGCACACCTTTCCATCCACGTTCCGGAGAACACCATGAAGCGTTCCCTCGTCCTCGCGCTCGCCCTGGCCGCCGCGCTCCCCATCACCGCCTCGGCGCACAAGCAGTGGCTGGTGCCTTCCGTCACCGTGGTCGCCGGCGAAGGCGAACGCTGGGTGACGGTCGATGCCGCGGTGTCCAACGACCTGTTCTATCCGGATTTCGTGCCGGTGAAGCTGGACAACATCAGCGTCATCGCCCCGGACGGCAGCGTCGGCAAGCCCGAGAACGGCGCCACGCTGAAGACCCGCAGCGTGTTCGACGTCAACCTCGCCCAGCAGGGCACCTACCGCATCGCCAACGTCAACGAGGGCCTTTCGGCGCGCTGGGGCGAGCGCCCGGCGCCCGGCAGCAAGCCGCCTGCCGATCCCAAGGCATCCGGCTCCCTGCGCAGCGTGACGGTCGAGGAACTGCCCACGAAGATCCCGACGGGTGCGAAGAACGTCGAAATCACCGAGACCCTGTCGCGGATCGAGACGTTCATCACCAACGGCGAACCGACCCCGGTCAAGCCGACCGGCAAGGGCCTGGAACTGGTGCCTTCGACCCACCCCAACGACCTGTTCGCGGGCGAGGAGGCCAGGTTCCAGCTACAGCTCGACGGCAAGCCGGCGGCGGATCTGGATGTCTTGATCGTGCGTGGCGCCACCCGTTACCGCAACGCGCAGGACGAGATCCGGGTCACCAGCGATGCCAACGGCGAGTTCAGCGTGACCTGGCCCGAGCCGGGCATGTACTGGCTGCAGGCGCGCGCGCAGGACAAGAACACCAGCGTCAAGGAAGCCAACGCACGCCGCCTGAGCTACGTCGCCACGCTGGAAGTGCTGCCGCAGTAAGGCTTTCCGGCCGCGCCATCGTGTTCCGCTGGCGCGACCGGTTCCGAACTTGAACACCGTAACCGCCACCGGCGACCGCGTCGCCCACACCCTCTACGGCGAAACCATGGGCACCCGCTGGCGCGTGTGCCTGGTCGCCGGCGCGCGCGTGTCGCTGCCGCCGCTGCACGATGCCGTGCAGGCCACACTCGACGGCATCGTCGCGCAGATGAGCACGTGGGAAGCCGACTCGGACATCAGTCGCTACAACCGCTCCGGCGCGGGAAGCTGGCAACCGCTGCCGTGCCCGTTCTTCGACGTACTGCGCTGCGCGCTGGAGATCGCCGAAGCCAGCGGCGGCGCCTACGACCCCACCATCGGCCCGCTGGTCGATCTGTGGGGATTCGGCGCCGGTGGCCGCGGCCCGCGCGTGCCCGAAGCCGACGAGATCGAAGCGGTGCGCGCGCGCATCGGCTGGCAGCGGATCGCGCTGCGCGGCGATCCACCGGAAGTCCTGCAGCCGGGCGACGCCGCGCTCGACCTGTCGGCGATCGCCAAGGGTCACGGCGTGGACGCGGTCGCCGCGTGCCTGCGCGCGCACGGCATCGACAATGTCCTGGTCGACGTCGGAGGCGAGCTGTCCGGCTTCGGTCGCAAGCCCGACGGCATGCCCTGGCGCGTGCTGGTCGAGGCCGCGCCCGACCAGGCGGACGACGTGCCCTGCGTGCTGCCGCTGGACGGCATCGCCGTCGCTACCTCCGGCGTGCACTGGCACCGCTTCGAACGCGACGGCAGGACCTACGCGCACACGCTCGACCCGCGCACCGGCACACCGGTCGAACGCGCGCCCGCCGCCGTCACCGTGATCGCCGGCGACGCCATGCACGCCGACGCCTGGGCAACCGCGCTGACGGTGATGGGATTCGGGGAAGGCTTCGCCTTCGCCACCGCGCACGGACTGGCGGCGCGCTTCGTCGCCGCGGAAGGCGGCGACGACGCAATCCGGATGACTGCCCCGTTCCGGGAGCGGCTTGCATCGTGAGTCCGGCCGCATGACCTCGACCTCCCCCGCGCCCCGCCGCCCGTCGTACGCGACCATCGGCAACGCCCTCGCCGTGGCCGGCGTGGTCGCGCTGGCACTGGCCTTCCTGCCCCTGCACGACGACGCCTGGTGGCCGGCGATGCCGCAGCGCGCGCGCTGGGCGTGGGCAGCGGCCGCGGTCGCGGCCTACACCGCGGCATGCGGGTGGCTGCTGTGGCGTTCGCGTCCGCGCCGCGAACACGACGCAACGGCCGGCAACGGCTCGCAGCTGCTGGTGGCCTGGGCCAGCCAGACGGGCTTCGCGCAGGAGCTGGCCGAACGCACCGCGGCTACGCTCGCGGGCGCCGGCACGCCGGTGCGGCTGCGCGAACTGTCGCAGGTCGATGCGGCCACGCTGGCCGCCACGCCGCGCGCGTTGTTCGTGGTCAGCACGACCGGCGAAGGCGACCCGCCCGACCCCGCGCTGGCGTTCGTCCGCGACGTGCTCGCCGCGCCGGCCGCGCTGGGTTCGCTGCAGTTCGCGGTACTGGCGCTGGGCGACCGCGAGTACGAGCACTTCTGCGGCTTCGGCCACAGCCTCGACCAGTGGCTGCGTCGGTCCGGGGCGACGCCGCTGTTCGACCTGGTCGAGGTCGACAACGGTGATGCCGGCGCACTGCGCCACTGGCAGCACCACCTGGGCCTGCTGGCGCAGGCGCCGGAGCTGCCGGACTGGTCGCCGGTCAGCTACGAGCCCTGGCAGCTGCGCGAGCGAGTCGAGCTCAATCCCGGCAGCGCCGGTGGTCCGGTGTTCCACCTTGCGCTGGCGGCACCGCCCGGTGCGCAGCCGCAATGGCAGGCCGGCGACATCGCCGAAATCGGCCCGCGCAACGCCGCCGCTGCGGTCGACGCGCTGCTGGGCACGCTGGGCCTGGCGGGCGACACACCGGTCGCGTCCGGCCACGGGATGCGGCCGTTGTCGGAGGCACTCGCACGCGCCCACCTGCCGGAACCCGCGGACGTCGCCGGCCTCGACGCGCAGGCGCTTGCCGCTGCGCTCAAGCCGCTGCCGCACCGCGAATACTCGATCGCCTCGATGCCGGGCGAAGGCAGCCTGCAGTTGCTGGTCCGCCACATGCGCCGTCCCGACGGCCGCAGCGGCCTGGGCAGCGGCTGGCTGTGCGGGCACGCCGCCGTGGGCGACCGTATCGACCTGCGCATCCGCGGCAACGCCAACTTCCATCCGCCCGCGCCCGAGCGGCCCCTGGTGCTCATCGGCAACGGCACCGGCATCGCCGGCCTGCGCGCGCACCTGGCCGCACGCGTGGCCGCAGGCGCGCACCGCAACTGGCTGCTGTTCGGCGAACGCAACCGCGAGCGCGACTTCCACTATCGCGGCGACATCGAGCGCTGGCAGGCCGACGGCTTCATCGAACGCCTCGAACTCGCCTTCTCCCGCGACGGCGACAGGCGCCGCTACGTCCAGCACGCCCTGCGCGACGCCGCCGACGCCCTGCGTGACTGGATCGACGCGGATGCCGCGATCTACGTCTGCGGCAGCCTGCAGGGCATGGCGCCGGGCGTCGACGCGGCGCTACGCGAAGTGCTGGGGGACGCGCGGGTCGAGCAGCTCCTGCTCGAAGGCCGCTATCGCCGCGACGTGTATTGAATGGCTTGCCTGCTTCCGGGGATGCGAATGTCCCCGGCACCCGCCTGCGCGGGATGACGGATTCGAAGCTGTCAGGCGCGGTGGCGCGGACCTAGGTGCGCGCGGAAGCCGGACGGTCGATCCGGATCACCAGCAGCTCCCCTCCGCCATCGAGCAGGTACCGCGTCCGCTCCGGCGCGACCAGCAGCGCCGTGTCTCCCGCCTGCATCCCGCCCGGGCTGGCGGCCCCGTCGAACCGCGCCTGGCCCGCCAGCAGGTGCAGCGCCCACGTTGTCCCCGGTTCTGCGAAGAACACCATCGGCCCTACCAGCGGGCGGTAGAGCAACTCGGCCGCGACCGCGTCGCGCCGCCACATCAGGTTGAAGTCGTGCGTGGGTCCGTCGACCAGCTCGCCGACCAGCGACCGCTCCCCGGCGAACCGCATCCGCCCGTGCGGCGGTTCCAGCAGACGGCATTCGCCGTCCTCGAAGCGCAGCCGCAGGCCGTTGCCGCGCAGCAGCACGAGCTCGCGGTCGACGCCGGGGAACGCGGAGAACGGCGCATCGCGCTCGATCTCGGCAATCGACAGCCGCCAGTCCCAGTCCGCGTCCGGTGCAGCCCGCTGCGCATGGATTTCGCGCGTCCAGCCAAGGCCGTTGCGCCAGTGCTCGCGGCGGTACTCGTTGGCAGAGATGACGCGGGAGCGGCCAGTCATGCCGGAAGTCTAGCCGCTGGGCAGGGGACGGACACCAGGTTCCGGATGCCGGCGCCCGACGGCTGCCCCCCCCCCAAAACAGCGCCACCCCGGATTGCGATCCCTCGCAACCCGGGGTGGCCACTTCCCTGTGGGGCGTCTTGCCCGTTCCAGCGGAGCCTCCGGCTCCCGACCGCCGGCCCCGCCTTTCCGTGGCGGCACCGGTGACGACCTGTTGCTCAGCGGTTGGCGGTACGCGTCGCCGGCGTCGCGGCGCGCGGCTTGGCGGTCAGCGCCTTCGGCTGCCGGGCGACATCGCTGCCGAACGAGATTCGGTCGCGGTTCTTCTCGATCGTCTTCAGGCCGATGCCCTTGACCAGCGCCAGCTGCTCGACGCTCTTGAATGCTCCGTGCGTCTTGCGGTAGTCGACGATGGCCTGCGCCTTGGACGGGCCAATGTTGACCAGCACGCGGTCGATGGTGTCCACGTCGGCGGTGTTGATGTTGATCCGTTCGCCCGCCAGCGCAGCGCCGGCCAGCAGCAGGGACAGGAACAGCGAGGCGAGAAGCGTCTTGATGGAAGTCATGTCTGGTTCCTTCGATTCAGTGGTGGATTCCGTTCGCCGGCGTCCGTTGCGCCGGTGGAGACAGTGTCCCCGCTCCCGCGGGCCCGGCCCATCGGCGCAAGCCGCGCGCTGGCGCAGGGATTTCCCGCGCCACGGCGTAGGGAAATTCCTACACGGCCGGGAGCGTAGAATCAGGGGTTTCAAAGACTGCGAGGCCCCGCTCCATGGATGCCAGCAAGATCGAAAGCTTCGTCGCCGGCAAATGGGACGACGAAATCGTCCCCCAGCTCGTCGAGTACATCCGGATCCCCAACAAATCGCCGATGTTCGACGCCGACTGGGTCAAGAACGGCTACATGGACGACGCCGTCAAGCTGATGGAAGGCTGGGCCCGCGCGCAGTCGATCCCGGGCATGACGCTCGAGGTGGTGCGCCTGGAAGGCCGCACGCCGCTGATCTTCATCGACATCCCCGCCTCCGGCCCGGAAACCGGCGACGACTGCGTGCTGCTCTACGGCCACCTGGACAAGCAGCCGGAGATGACCGGCTGGGACGACGACCTCGGCCCGTGGAAGCCGGTGCTGCGCGGCGACAAGCTCTACGGCCGCGGCGGCGCCGACGACGGCTACGCGATCTACGGCTCGCTGACCGCGGTCCAGGCGCTGCAGGACCAGGGCGCACCACATGCGCGCTGCGTGGTGCTGATCGAGGCCTGCGAGGAGTCGGGCAGCTACGACCTGCCGGCCTACGTCGACCACCTCGCCGACCGCATCGGCAAGCCGTCGCTGGTGGTGTGCCTGGACTCGGGCTGCGGCAACTACGACCAGCTGTGGTGCACGACCTCGCTGCGCGGCCTGGCCGGCGGCAACCTCACCGTGAAGGTGCTGGAGGAAGGCGTGCATTCCGGCGACGCCTCGGGCGTGGTGCCGTCGAGCTTCCGCCTGCTGCGCCAGCTGCTCTCGCGCGTTGAGGACGCCGACACCGGCCGCATCCTGCCCGAGGGCCTGCAGGCCGAAGTGCCGGCCGACCGCATGGCGCAGGCGCGCAAGTGCGCCGAAGTGCTCGATACCGCCGTCTACGACAAGTTCCCGTTCCTGCCGGGCATGACGCCGATGGCCGACGATCTCACCGAACTGGTGCTCAACCGCACCTGGCGTCCGGCGCTGTCCGTGACTGGCGTCGACGGCATGCCGTCGCTGGCCTCGGCCGGCAACGTGCTGCGCCCGCACACCGCGGTCAAACTCTCGCTGCGGCTGCCGCCGACGCTGGACGGCAAGGCCGCCGGCGACGTGCTCAAGGACGCACTGCTGAGCGACCCGCCCAACGGCGCCGACGTCACCCTGGAACTGGAAAAGGCCTCCACCGGCTGGAATGCCCCGGCGATGTCGCCGTGGCTGGAGACGTCCATCGACGACGCCAGTCAGGCGTTCTATGGCCGCCCGGCGATGTACATGGGCGAAGGCGGCTCGATCCCGTTCATGGGCATGCTCGGCGAGAAGTTCCCGGGCGCGCAGTTCATGATCACCGGCGTGCTGGGACCGCATTCCAACGCGCACGGGCCCAACGAGTTCCTGCACATCCCGATGGGCAAGCGCGTGACTGCCTGCGTGGCACGCGTGATCGCCGACCACCACGCGGCCAGCCTGCGCGGCGAGACCAGCGGCAGCGCGGTGGCCGCCGACAGCGGCGACCGCCACGGCGACCACGGCTGCTGCTGACAGCCGGTCCGGCGAGCGCGCCGGGGGCTGTTAAGCTTCGGCGCGATCTTCCACCAGATACAAGGGGATTGGAATGGAATTGTTCGGCAGCAGCAACTGGCTCTACATCATCCTGATCGGCTTCATCGTCGGCGTGCTGGCGCGCCTGCTCAAGCCCGGCAAGGACAGCATGGGCATCATCCTGACGATCCTGCTGGGCATCGCGGGCGCGCTGCTGGCCGGCTGGATCGGCCAGGCCACCGGCTATTACCAGCCCGGCGAACCGGCAGGCTTCATCGGCGCCCTGCTTGGCGCGATCGTGATCCTGGTCGTCGTCGGCCTGTTCCGGCGCAAGCGCACCACGCTGCCGCCGCGCTGACGTGACGGCGGAACGCAAGAAGCCGGGCAATGCCCGGCTTTTTGTTGTGTCGCAAACGGAGCCGAGCCGCCCCCGGCCTCCCGGCGTCAGTCGAGCAGGCGGGCGACCACCTGGTCCGCCAGCACCTCCGGTGCCGCCGCCATCGTGTCGAGCACCAGCTCCGCCCGCTCCGGCGGCTCGTACGGCGAATCGATGCCGGTGAAGTTCGGCAGTTCGCCACGCCGCGCCTTCGCGTACAGGCCCTTGGCGTCGCGGCGCTCGGCCTCGGCCAGCGGGGTGTCGACGAACACTTCCAGGAAATCCCCCTCGGCGAACAACGCACGCGCCGCGTCCCGTTCGGCGCGGAACGGCGAGATGAAGCTGACCAGCACGATCAGGCCGGCGTCGGTCATCAGCCTGGCCACCTCGGCGACGCGGCGCTGGTTCTCGACGCGGTCCTCGTCGGTGAAGCCCAGGTCGCGGTTGAGGCCGTGGCGCACGTTGTCGCCGTCGAGCAGGTAGGTGTGGCAGCCGCGTGCGACCAGGCCGCGCTCGACCAGGTTGGCGATCGTCGACTTGCCCGCGCCGGACAGGCCGGTGAACCACACGCAGCGCGGTCGCTGGCCCTTCTGCGCGGCGCGTATGGCGCGGTCGATATCCAGCGCCTGCCAGTGGATGTTGTCGGCGCGGCGCAGGCCGTGGCGGATCATGCCCGCCGCCACGGTGGCGCGGGTCAGCGGGTCGACCAGGATGAAGCCACCCAGCGCCGGCTCCTCGCGGTACGGCGCGAAGGCCACCTCCGCATCCAGCGACAGGGTCACCTCGCCGATCTCGTTGGCCTCCAGGTGGCGCGCGGCCAGCGGCTGCAGGGTCGCGGGGTCGAGCCTGTGGCGCAGTTCGCTGATGCGCACACCGACGTCACGCGGGCCGAGCCGGAACCGGTAGCGGCGCCCGGGCAGCAGGGCCGCCTCGTCGAACCACAGCAGGTCGGCGGAGAACTGGTCGCTGGCGGCCAGTGGCGCCTGCGCCGCGGCGAGCACGTCGCCGCGGCCGGCGTCGACGTCGTCGGCCAGGCGCACGGTCACCGCGTCACCCGCACCGGCATGTCCACCGCGCGCGCCGGCAACGGTGATCGCGGCAACGCGGGCGGCGACGCCCGCAGGCTCCACCCGCACCTGGTCGCCGGGCGCGAGCGCGCCGGAGCGCAGCGTGCCCGACAGCCAGCGCGCGCCGTCCGCGTCGCGCAGCACGCCCTGCACCGGCAGGCGCGCGGGCAGTCCCGCGGCGCGCGGTTCGACCTGCACGCTTTCGAGATGGCCAAGCACGTCCGGGCCGTCGTACCAGGCGAAGTTCGACGACGGTTGCGTCACGTTCTCGCCCGTGGCCGCGGCCAGCGGGATCGCGACGACGTCGTCGATACCCAGCCGCGCGGCGTGGGCGCGATAGGCGGCGGCGATGGCGTCGAACACCGCCTGGTCGTAGCCGGTGCGGTCCATCTTGTTCACCGCCAGCAGCACGTGGCGCACGCCGAACAGTCCCGCGATCGCGGTATGCCGGAAGGTCTGCGGCAGCAGCCCGCGCGTCGCGTCCACCAGCACGATGGCAAGGTCGGCGAGCGACGCACCCGTGGCCATGTTGCGCGTGTACTGCGCGTGCCCGGGGCAGTCGGCGATCAGGAACCGGCGTCGCGGCGTCTGCAGGTGGCGCCAGGCCACGTCGATGGTGATGCCCTGCTCGCGTTCGGCCTCGAGGCCGTCGAGCAGCAGTGCGTAATCGATGTCGGTGCCGCGCGTCCCGTGCGCGGCGCTGGCGCGCACGAGCGCGGCCTTCTCGTCCTCCGGCACGCGCCCGGCTTCGAACAGCAATCGCCCGATCAGCGTGCTCTTGCCGTCGTCGACGCTGCCGCAGGCGACGACACGCAGGAGCCGGGAGCCGGGCCCCGGGGCGCGGGTCCCGGTGGAGCCCGCAGCAGCCTGCGCATGCGGGGAGGATGAGGCCGGTTCATTCATGGCAAACACATTGTCCAGTTGGATGGATCGCTCGACCGCGAGCCCCGAGTCCCGAGTCCCGAGCCTTCAGAAGTAACCCTCGCGCTTCTTCTTCTCCATCGAATCGCCCTCGGCATGGTCGATCAGCCGCCCGGAACGCTCCGACTGCGTGCCCGCCTCCATCTCGGCGATGAGCGCATCGAGGTCGGTCGCATCCGATTCCACCGCCCCGGTCAGCGGATAACAGCCCAGGGTGCGGAACCGCACGCGGCGCATCGCCGGAGATTCGCCGGGTTCGAGCCGGAAGCGGTCGTCGTCGACCATGATCAGCGCGCCGCCGCGCTCGACCACCGGCCGCGGCGCGGCGAAGTACAGCGACACCACGGGAATCCCCTCGCGGCGGATGTAGCGCCACACGTCCAGCTCGGTCCAGTTCGACAGCGGGAACACGCGCACGCTTTCGCCGGGGCCGACCTGCGCGTTGTACTGGTCCCACAGCTCCGGGCGCTGCCGGCGTGGATCCCAGCGGTGGCGCGCATCGCGGAAGGAAAACACGCGCTCCTTGGCGCGCGACTTCTCCTCGTCGCGGCGGGCACCGCCGATGGCGGCGTCGTACCCGCCCGCCTCCAGCGCCTGCTTCAGCGCCTGGGTCTTCATGATGTCGGTGTGGACGCTGGCACCGTGGGTCTGCGGCCCGACGCCGTCACGCACGCCGTCGGCGTTGACGTGCACGCGAAGCTCGACCCCGGTTTCCGCGGCGCGGCGGTCGCGGAAGGCGATCATCTCGCGGAACTTCCAGGTGGTATCGACGTGTAGCAGCGGAATCGCCGGCCTGGCCGGCGCAAAGGCCTTGAGCAGCAGGTGCAGCAGCACCGAGCTGTCCTTGCCGATCGAATACAGCAGCACCGGGTTGCGGCACTGGGCAGCGACCTCGCGCAGGATGTACAGGCTTTCGGCCTCGAGCTGGTCGAGGTCGCGGTCGTCGGGGGCGGTCATCGGCTGGCATTGTAGCCAGCACGGAGGTTGAGGGCCGGGGATCGGGGCTGGAATCAGGCCCGCCCGTACACGTCCTCGTAGCGCACGATGTCGTCCTCGCCCAGGTAGTCGCCCGACTGCACCTCGATCAGCTCCAGCATCCCGGTGCCCGGGTTCTCAAGCCGATGCCTGGCGCCCAGCGGGATATAGGCCGACTGGTTGGCGTGCAGGTCGAACACGTCGTTGTCGCGGGTCACGCGGGCCGTGCCGCGGACCACGATCCAGTGCTCGGCACGGTGCTTGTGCGATTGCAGCGACAGCCGCGCGCCGGGCTTGACCTTGATCCGCTTGACCTGGAAGCCATCGTCCTGGTCCACCGAGTCGTAACTGCCCCACGGCCGGTGCACCTCGCGGTGCAGGACGGCGTGGCTGCGCTGGTCGGCCTTCAACCTGGCAACCACGTCCTTGACCTGCTGCACCTTGTCCTTGCGCGCGACCAGCACTGCGTCGTCGGTCTCCACCACCACCAGGTCCTCGACGCCGACCAGCGCCACCAGCCGCCGCGCATACGCGTAGCTGTTGCGGCTGTCGACCGCGATCACGTCGCCGTGGCGGGCGTTGCCGTCGCCGTCCTGCTCGCTGACGTCCCACAGCGCGGACCACGAGCCGACGTCGTTCCAGCCGATGTCAACGGGCAGCACCATCGCGCGGTCGGTCTTTTCCATCACCGCGTAGTCGATCGAATCCGAAGGGCTGGCGGCAAACGCGTCCTTGTCCAGGCGCACGAAGTCGCCGTCGCGCTTGGCGGCATCGAAGGCGGCGCGCACGGCGGCAAGGATGTCGGGGCGGAAGCGGCCGAGTTCCTCGAGGTAGCGCGAGGCGCGCAGCAGGAACATGCCGCTGTTCCAGTAGTAGCCGCCGGCCTCGAGGTACTGGCGCGCGGTGTCGGCGTCGGGCTTTTCGACGAAGCGCAGGACGCGGCGCACACCCTCGCCCGGCTCGGCCTGGATGTAGCCGAAGCCGGTTTCCGGCGACTCGGGCACGATGCCGAAGGTCACCAGCGCGCCCTCCGCGGCCGCCGGGCTGGCGGCGCGCACCGCGTCGCGGAACGCGTCCGCGTCGCGCACCACGTGGTCGGACGGCAGCACCAGCAGCAGCGGGTCGTCGCCGCCCGCCATGGCCTGCAGCGCGGCCGCGGCGATCGCCGGCGCGGTGTTGCGGCCGACGGGTTCGAGCACGATGGCCGCGTGCTCCACGCCAACCTGCCGCAGCTGTTCGGCTGCAAGGAACCGGTGTTCCTCGTTCGCCACTACGAGCGGCGCGGCATCGCCGGCCAGGCCTGCCACCCGCAGCCAGGTGTCCTGCAGCATCGTGCGTTCGCCGGCCAGCGGCAGGAACTGCTTGGGATAGGCCTCGCGCGACAGCGGCCACAGGCGCGTGCCGGAGCCGCCGGAAAGCAGGACCGGTTGCAGCGGAATGGCTTGATCGGGCATCTGTCGTCTCGTCGTAGTGGGCCGTTGGAGTTTACCCTGTACCCCGAATTTTTCCGATGACCGGGGGCGGAATGCCCAACTCCAGCGAACGCGGCGGGCAACGCCGCGCGGCCACGAAGTGAAGGCGCTCGTCTTCGCCGCGGGCCTCGGCGAGCGCATGCGTCCGCTCACCGACACCACGCCCAAGCCCCTGCTGGAAGCCGGCGGCAAGCCGCTGATCGCCTGGCATTTGGAGAAACTCGCGGCGATCGGCGTGCGCGAGGTGGTCATCAATACCAGCTGGCTGGCCGCTCAGTTCCCGGAGGCGCTGGGCGACGGCAGCCGCTGGGGCCTGCACATCCACTACTCGTACGAGGGTGGAACACCCCTGGAAACAGGAGGCGGCATGCACCACGCGCTGCCGCTGCTGTGCAGCGACGGCGACGCGCCGTTCATCGCCGTCAACGGGGACATCTGGACCGACTACGACTTCTCCCGCCTGCCGCGCGAGCCCGCAGGCAACGCCCACCTGGTGATGGTCGACAATCCACCGCACCACCCCGGGGGCGATTTCGTCCTGCTGCCGGATGGCCGCCTGCACGGCGGGGACACGCAGCGCCTGACCTTCTCCGGCATCGGCGTCTACCGGCCCGCGCTGCTGCACGACTGGCGCAGCATCATCGGCGACGCACCGGGCAGCGGCGATACGCCGCCGCGATTCCCCCTCGCCCCGCTCCTGCGGGCCGCGATCCGGGACGGCGCCGCCACCGGCGAACACCACGCAGGCGCGTGGACCGACGTCGGCACCCCGCAGCGGCTGGCCCGGCTGGATGCGGCGCTCGCTGCGGCGCGGTAAAGCACTGCGACGATTTCCCGCGCTGGTCGCTGATCGCCGGAGCTCTTCCGCGGCAACGAACGGGCCGCCGCACCTTCAACTGCGCGCCGCGCCCTCCAGCACCTCGCGCAGGAATGGCACCGTGATCCGCCGCTGCGCTGCCAGCGATGCCCGGTCGAGGCGGTCGAACAGCGCGGCCAGGCTCGACAGGTCGCGGTCGACGCGCCGCAGCAGCCAGTCGATGGCCGCTTCGTCGATCGACAGCCCTCGGCGCCGGGCGCGCAGCCGCAGCACTTCGCGACGGCCGTCGTCGTCGAGCGGCGCCAGCACGATGCGGGTGCACTGCGACAGCCGCGAGCGCAGGTCGGGCAGTGCCAGCGGCAGCGCGTCGGGCGCGACGCGCGCGGTATAGAGCACCGCGGTGCCGGCATCGCGGGCGCGGTTGTGGAAGGCGAACAGCGCGACCTCGTCGTCGCGCAGGCCGGCGACGGCATCCAGCCCGTCGAGCGCGATGAAGTCGTTGTCCTGCAGCGCGTCGAGCGCCTCGCGCATCCGGCCCGCAGCCGCCGGCAGCGGCAGGTAGGCGACGCGGCGTCCCGCGGCCTCGGCCGCCGCGCACGCGGCCAGCGCGAGGTGGGTCTTGCCCGACGCCGGCGCGCCGGCCAGGTACAGCCAGTCGCCGCCCTGGCCGGTGGCCAGCGCCTCGACCTGCGCCAGCGCACCGGTCGGTGCGCCGACAAAACCATCGAGTCGCTGGTCGGGCGGATAGCGCAGCGCCAACGGCAGCTGCGCGGCCGCTGGCTCGCGCGTGCCGCTCATGCCTTGTCTTCGCCTTCGCCGTCGTCTTCGACGTCGTCGCCGACGATGACAATACCGCTTTCCGTGGCGCGCTCGGCCGGGACCACGATCGCCGGCGCCCTGCCCGCATACAGGCGGCTCTGCGTGTAGCGCTCATGCGCGTAGCGCAGCAGCACGTTGGCCACCGCCGCCACCGGCAGCGCCAGCAGCATGCCGAGGAAGCCGAACAGCTGGCCGCCGGCCAGCACCGCGAAGATCACCGCCACCGGATGCAGGCCGATGCGGTCGCCGACCAGCTTGGGCGTGAGCCAATAGCTCTCGATGACCTGGCCGATGCCGAACACGGCCAGCACGCCGGCCACGTGCTTCCAGTCGCCGTACTGCACCAGCGCGGCGATGACGCCGAAGATCAGGCCGCTGGCCGGCCCCAGGTAGGGCACGAAGGTCAGCAGGCCGGCGACGATACCGATCAACAGGCCCAGGTCCAGGCCGATCGCCCACAGGCCGATGCCGTACATCGCGCCGAGCACCAGCATCACCGTGAACTGCCCGCGCAGGAATCCGCCGAGCATCTCGCTCGACTCCTCCGCCAGCCGCGACACCACCGGCAGGTGGTCGCGCGGCACCAGCGACGCGGCGCGTTCGACGAACACGTCCCAGTCACGCAGGAAGAAGAACGTCAGCACCGGGATCAGCACGACGTTGGCCACCATCGCGAACACCGCGAACCCCGAGCGCGACAGGTAGCCCAGCGCGGTGGTGGCAAAGCCGCCGGCGCGCTCCCAGTGCACGCGCAATTGTTCGATCAGGTATTCGGGGTCGAGCCAGGTCGACAGCTCCAGCCGCGTGCGCTGCTCCAGCCACGGCACCGCCGTTTCGGCGAACCAGTCGCGGTAGTGCGGCAGCGACTGCACCAGGGTGGCGACCTGCCGCTGCAGCATCGGCATCAGGATCAGCAGCGACAGCGCCAGCAGCAGCGCCATCAGCGCGAACACCAGGATCACCGAAAGGTTGCGCGACCGCCCCGCCCGCTCCAGCCGGTCGACCAGCGGGTCACCCAGCCAGCCAAGCAGCGCGGCGACGACGAACGGCGTCAGGATCGGGCCCATCAGCCACACCAGCCAGCCGGTGGCCAGCGCCACCAGCGCCCACTGCAGGCGCCTGACGAAACGGGCGATGTCGCCCAATGCTTTGGTGTCGTTCATCAGTGGCGTCCGTCAGGCAGGCGCAATCAGAGCAGGCGGAACACCGCGGGCGCGACGACCACGTCCTGTGCAGGCTCCTCCCCGTCGGCGGGCGCACCCACCTCCAGCAGCACGTCCTTGTCGACCATGCGCCGGAAGCCTGGCAGGCCGGTGAGCAGGTCGAGGTCGACTTCCAGCGTGTCCTGGGTCGCCCGCAGCGGCGTGATCCCGCGCACCACCGACATGCCCTGCAGCAGTCCCGACAGGCGCGCGTAGTCGGCGCCGCTGTCGATGCCGGTGAAGGTCACGCGGTACTTGCCCGCCGGTCCCGACGGGCTGCGCTTGGCATAGCGCTTGGTCAGCGCGTTGGCCGCGCCGTCGGCGCCGCCGGCCATCGCGCGGCGCGCGTCGCCCTCGCTGTCGCTCCACTTCGACAGCACGCGGCCGTTGTCGACGAAGATCCAGTCCGCCGTCCAGCCGCCCTTGCTGCGGTAGAGCTTGCCGATCAGCTGCATCGGCGGGCTGTAGCGCGACGACAGGCGCGCGATCGTCGCGGTCTCGCCGCGCCAGATCGCGCCCACGGCCGCCTGTTCGGCGGCGCTGCCCGACGGCAGGCCGAGGCTGAAGCCACGCTGCTTGGCCCGCTGCAGCACCGAGCGGGCGACGTTGTTCTGCCCCAGCGCCACCAGGCGCGGGCCGGAGCCATCGTCGATCGCCAGCCACAGCACCGGCTTGGGCCGCGGGGTCGGCCATACCGGCACGCCCAGCGCCGACGCCAGCGCATCCACATCATCCTCGCGGAAGCGCACGACCAGCTTGGTGCTGAAGCTCGGCGCGCCGCTCGCCGACACGCCCTCGTCCTGCCGGTAGTCGTAGCCGTCGACGTAGTCGCCGGCGCGGCGCAGTTCGCGGCTGACGCCCGGCATGCGGGCCACGCCGCGGTCGCCGGACAGCTTGCCCAGCACTTCGGCCAGCGCACGCGAGAACGCCGCCTTGCGCTCGGCCTCGCCCTGGCTGTTGACCGTCACCTCGGCGGCATAGACGCCTTGCGCGACCGCGCGATCGCCCTCCATGCGCTGCGCCTGGGCACCGGTCGCCGCCAGCATCGTCGCCAGCAAGAGGCCGGTTGCCCAGGCCCACCGGTTCCGGATTGTTCGCTGCATTGTTCCATCCTGCCTGCACGCCAGCGGAAATGGTGCCACAAAGGCGTCCGCCTGATTTCGCGTCGGTGCTCCGCAGCGGTGCCATTCCCTGAACACCACGCCCTGGACACCAGGCGTCCCGCGGGCACGGCCGCGGCGCCCGCGGCTGTTAAAATCGCCGTTTCCCTGCCCAGGCGAGTCGTCGTGACCGGCCAGACCCCTTCCGCACCCGCTCCGATGACCTATCGCGAAGCCGGCGTCGACATCGACGCGGGCAACGAACTGGTCGAACGCATCAAGCCGCTGGTCAAGCGCAGTTTCCGCCCCGAGGTGATGGGCGGGCTGGGCGGCTTCGGCGCCCTGTTCGACCTGTCCGGCAAGTACCGCGAGCCGGTACTGGTCTCCGGCACCGACGGCGTGGGCACCAAGCTCAAGCTCGCCCAGCAGCTGGGCCGCCACGACACGATCGGCATCGACCTGGTCGGCATGTGCGTCAACGACGTGCTGGTGCAGGGCGCCGAGCCGCTGTTCTTCCTCGACTACTTCGCCACCGGCAAGCTCGACATCGACACCGCCGCCGCCGTGGTCGGCGGCATCGCCCGGGGCTGCGAACTGGCCGGCTGCGCGCTGATCGGCGGCGAGACCGCGGAAATGCCGGACATGTACGCGGCGGGCGAATACGACCTGGCCGGCTTCACCGTCGGCGCGGTCGAGAAGTCCGAACTGCGCGACGGCGGCCGCGTCGAGGCCGGCGACGTGCTCATTGGCATCGCCTCCAGCGGCCCGCATTCGAACGGCTACTCGCTGGTCCGCCGCATCTTCGACCGCGCCGGCCGACCGGGCGGGCTCGACCTCGGCGGCGTGACGCTGGAGGACGCGCTGATGGCGCCGACCGCGCTGTACGTCAAGCCGGTGCTGGCGCTGCTGCGCGGCGACAGCGGCGCGGCGATCCACGCCATGGCCCACGTCACCGGCGGCGGCCTGACCGAGAACATCATCCGCGTCGTCCCCGAGGGCCTGGGGCTGGAGATCGAAGCCTCGGCGATCGTTCTGCCGCCGGTGTTCGAATGGCTGCAGCGCGAAGGCGCGGTCGCCGACGCGGAGATGTGGCGCACTTTCAACTGCGGCATCGGCTTCGTGCTGGTGGTGCCCGCGGCGGCCCTCGCGGCGGTGGAAGCCGATCTCGACCGCCTCGCGCTGTCGCACCGGCGGATCGGCGAAGTCGTCAAGTCCAACGGTGGCGAACGTGTCCGCATCGGCTGACCGCTCTCCCGATTCCCGATTCCCGATTCCCGATTCCCGGCCTCCCTGCCGCATCGCCGCCCTCGCCTCCGGACGCGGCAGCAACCTGCAGGCACTGCTGGACGCGATCGACGGCGGATCGCTGGCGGCGCAGGTCGTCGGGGTGTTCTCGGACCGTTCGAAAGCCGCCGCCCTGCAGCGCGCGCGCGACGCCGGCATCCCGGCACGGTCGCTGTCGCCGAAGGCGTTCGCCAGCCGCGCCGCATTCGACGCCGCGCTGTTCGACGCGATCGACGAGGTGCAGCCGGACCTGATTGTCTGCGCCGGCTACATGCGCCTGATCAGCGGCGGAGCCGTCGACGCCCGCCGCGGCCGCATCATCAATATCCATCCGTCGCTGCTGCCGGCGTTCAAGGGCCTGCACACCCACCAGCAGGCGCTCGATGCCGGCGTGGCCGAGCATGGCGCCAGCGTCCACTTCGTCACCCCCGATCTCGACGGCGGCCCGGTGATCGCGCAGGCGCGGGTGCCGGTGCTGCCGGGCGACGACGCCGACACCCTTGCCGCGCGCGTGCTCGAGCGCGAACACCCGCTGCTGGTGGAAACGGTGCGCTGGCTCGCCGCCGGCCGCATCGCGCTGGCTGAAGATGCCGTTCAGGTGGACGGCGTTGCCGGGCCGCCGCTTCAGCTGGCAGCCAACCAGCGCTTTGCATGATGGCGCCCCGATGAAAACCCTCCCCACCCTCGCCCTGCTCACCGCGCTGGCCTGGCCGACGGCCCATGCGCAGGAGGCAGCCGCGCCACAGCCGGCGCAGCCGGCCGCGCAAACCGCGGAAGAAACGCCGCGGCCCGCGCTGGAACCCTTCGTCGCCACCTACGAGGCGTACAACAAGGGCGACCTGGCCGGCAACGCCACCATGCAGGTCGTGCACAACGGCGGCCAGCAGTGGCGCGTCGACCTGGGCATCAAGGGCAACCGCGGCTTCGCCGGCATCCTCGGGCTCAACATCCAGCAGAGCACGGTGTTCGACGACATCGGCGGCCAGTTCCGCCCGCTCACCCAGAGCACGGTCCGCAAGGGCCTGTTCCTGGGCAAGAAGATCAACGGCGTCTACGACTGGGACACGCACACCGCGCAGTGGCAGGGCAGCATCAAGGACGAACGCAGCAAGCCGATCGTCCTGCACGAAGGCGACATGAGCGGCCTGCTGATCAACCTCGCGGTGATCCGCGACGCCCGCCCCGGCGCGCGGCTGCAGTACCACTTCGTCGACGGCGGCCGCGTGCGCGACCATATCTACCAGGTCGCCGACGAGACCGAGACGGTCGAGGTCGCCGGGCTGAGCTATACCGCGATGCGCGTTTCACGCGTCAACGGCGGCAACGATGAGACGATCTTCTGGGTCGTCAACGGCGTGCCGACGCCGGTGCGCATGCTCCAGCGCGAAAACGGCAGGGACGGCATCGACCTGCGCCTGATCGAATACCAGGGAACCCAATGATGATGAAAACCACCGGCATCAAGAAGCCTCTCCTCCTCGGCGCGGCGCTGTTCGCGCTGGCCAGCACGTCCGCGCTGGCGGTCGAGCCGTTCTCCGCCAGCTACCAGGCCAGCTACATGGGCCTGCAGGGCAACGGCAGGATGACGCTCGAGTCGCAGGGCAACGACCGCTGGAAGTACACCCTGAGCATCGGCAGCAACGGCATCCAGCTCAACCAGAGCACCGTGTTCGAGGACCGTGACGGCAAGTGGCGCCCGCTGTCGGGCACCGACTCGTCGATGCTGCTGATCAAGAAGACCGACAAGAAAGCGACCTACGACTGGGACAAGGGCGTGGCCACCTGGAGCGGCGACGTCAAGGCCGACCGCGCCGGCCCGGTGAAGCTGCAGGCCGGCGACGTCGACGCGCTCCTGCTCAACCTGGAACTCGCGCGCGACGTGCCCGCCGGCAAGCCGCTGCAGTACCGCATGGTCGAGGACGGCCGGGTCAAGACGCTGGCCTACAAGGTCGTCGGCAAGGACGAAATCACCGTCGGCGGCAAGACCCACACCGCGACCAAGGTGTCGAACAGGAACGGCGACAAGGAAACCATCGCCTGGGTGGTCGAAGGCATCCCGGTCCCGGCGCGCATCCTGCAGCGCAAGAACGGCAAGGACGAGATCGACCTGCGGATCCAGTCGGTGCAGTAGCCCGGCCTTGGCTTCGGCCGCGTAGCGGGCGAAACGCCTTTGATCTTGCCTTGGCTGACATGCCTGGCGGGCGCAAACACCCAAAAGCCATAAGTGCAAACGTCAGAAGCTTTCGCCTTCGGCGACTTCATTTCTTTTGATGAGCGTCAAAAGAAACGGAAGCAAAGAAAAACGCTTTGCGTCCACAGCAAACCCGGCTATTCACTGGTGAAGGGATTTTTCTACGGGACATCCTGTCCCATAGAAAAACGCTGCACATCCGTGTGCAGCGCCCTCCGGGTCTGCAGGCATGCCGAGGTGCGGTGGGGCCTTCAGAAGCGAAGGGCAAGATCAAAAGCAGGATCAA